>PKCZ01000203.1 GCA_002862405.1 Pseudomonadota bacterium | reverse complement strand
GAAAGTTACAAAGTTTGAAATACCGACAATATCGACGCCTGCCGCTAAACGATCGCTATAGTGCACCATACTGGCGAGCACCATGTAGCCACCGTAGCTTCCGCCGTACACCGCCACCCGGTCCTTGTCGAGATCGGGCTGGGTTTCAATCCAATCGAGCAAGGCCCCGATATCGCGAACCGAATCTTCACGTTTAAACCCGTTATCAAGTTGTACGTACTCCCGACCATATCCAGCGGAGCCTCTGACGTTTGGCGCAATAACTGTGGCGCCCAGATGAGCAATCCACTGCTGGAACGTACTTGAGAAGCCCGGCCTGAACTGCCCCTCAGGCCCGCCGTGAATCGAGATAATTACGGGGTGTGGCCCCTTGGATTTGGGTTTGTAGACCCACGCGGGAATTTGCCTCGGTTCCCCGTCGACTGAATCAAAAGTCGGATAGTGGATGAGCGAAGGCTCAACGAACAGACTCGCATCGAGTCCAGCGACCTCCGATGCGGTCCAGCGCGTCAGGGCGCCATGCCCTAGTCCATCGCTTGATACGGCTAACGTGTAGATGTCACTGGGAGAGGTGGCCGTATTTAAGGTCATCGCTAATTGACGGTTATCTGGGCTAAAAGCGCCTAACCCTGCCCGACCAACAGGGAGACCACTGACCGGTGCATAGCTATTATCACTGGGGTCAAACAGATAAACCTGATCACGACCGCCCGCGTTCACCGAAAAAGCACCTCGACTTCGGTCATCGGACATGAGCAGGCCCGATACATCCCAATCGATACCCTCGGTCAAGACAGTCACGTCACCGCTTTCAATCGTGTAATAGGCGAGTCGTCGAAAGTTAGCATCGGCATCGGTTGTGAAATAGAAGCCTCGGCCATCAGCCGAAAACCCAGAGGGCAGATTGACGGACGGGGCATCAGAATCGCCCAGCAAACGTTGATGGGTCTTGGACTTAAGATCGAGTAAATGGATGCGGCTGTCGGTGACGCTGACGTATTGAATGATCAATAACTTGGTACCATCGGGACTAAAATCCACTGCCCCCCAGGACGAGCCATCGGGCGAGGCTAGAACTAGTTCAGCCGCCTCGGGCGCCTCGGGCGTCATGACCCAGACGTCATTCGATCGACCGTTGCGGCGGGTGCTACGAAAGGCCATCAACCTGCCATCATCGCTCCAGACAATCCCGCCGTTTCGAGAATCACCATCGGACAGGCGCTTTGCATTGCCGTTCCTGGGATTCAGCAGAAAAATCTGTGCGAACTCATTGCCACCCTCGTCCATGGTCATTGCGATCGATGTACCTGTTGGACGCCGAGTGGTCTGCCCCACAGGCTCTTTGAAAAACGTTAGCTGATTGCGGGCACCCAGCGGCATATTAACCTGATGCAACTGATTGATCGCACCAAAGCGTGTACTGATGTACATGCTCTGACCATCGCGCGTCCAACCACGAAACGCAGCCCCCCTCACATTTTGATAGCGAGCCAAACGCTGACCGATTTCCGGTGGGATATCGGGTATACCACTCAACACCACGTTCCCGTTGTTAGCAGTACGCTCTGCGATCGCATCCTGAGCCCCTGCAATGTTGGCGGCTAAACTGATTAACGTACTGGCGAGCAAAGCGGTTAGCAGACGATGTTTCATAATTAACAACCTGTAAGAGGAGAGACAGCAGGATGCCAGAGCACTCAAAAAAATCTAGTCGAATAGACGAAGAGACCACTCGCTCCACCCAGATAAAACCCTGTATATACAGGGTTTGAGAGGTGAAGCTGGACGCTACGAGGTTTTAATTTGGTGGAGGCGGCGGGAGTTGAACCCATATTCTACACACCAATAAAAACAACAACTTACAACGCTGTATCCACGTGCTTAAGTCTTAGAATGTAGCAGAGGTTGTAGCAAACACCAAAATCCAAGTGGGGCGGGGCAGGTGACCATAACCCCTCCAGTATATGTACATATGTAGGTGCAGAGGTTGAGGGGGTTTTAGGTGTAAAGCAGATTTCACCATCGCAGTACGTACCCGCCAGACACACCAGAAGACAATTTGAAAAAAGCTCGTTATTAATGTCTTTGCTTTGCTGACTTACAAGGTTCACATGAGCGTGACGATAGCGTCACATGCGCTCGTTGTGTTAGGCCGAGTCACAGATGTGACGTTTAGTAACTCCTTTATTTGCGCCTCTATTGAGGCGCTTTTTTTAGCCTCTAGAGTATTTCTCTTAACTGTCGCAGTAGTTACATGCCAGACACATCAGAAGCTAATTTTTAAAAAATAGGTCTGTAAAAACAGGGCCATGATTGCTCTTGTCTGACTGCTGTTAGTTTTCAAATCGATATTGCCATTCAGTTGATCTTGAAGATTCAGAGGTTACACACGATACTTAGTCCGTAGCTCGGTATTGATTGATCGTGGCACGAGACTAATGGCGAAGTTAAGCGTAATACCCCACCCTAACAACTTTGGCGCGCGTATAGATGGCGTTGATACCTCAGAAAA
>PKCZ01000149.1 GCA_002862405.1 Pseudomonadota bacterium | reverse complement strand
GCCTTACGCAGAGCCTTAAGCTGCGCCTCCAAGCGTGCAATAAGACGGGAATAAAACATCGTCCAGAATTGGCCACCTTTATAAAAGCTGACATTGAATTTACGAGATTCTAAACGAGTGCGTGTTTCTTCTAGGCGCCGCTCCTGCGTTCGAAGGAGTTGTTGATAGGAGGGCACCAGTCGGAAGCAGGCGATGGCCTCTTCATACTCGCCCGCTGCCAGCAACTGCCCGCCCAAATCCAGCGCGGCAAAAGCCAGCACGGTAACCTCGGCCATCTCATTTAGCGCCCAGTTCGTGTTAATAATGTAGTGGCGGGCCCGCTCCTTTTGCTTCAGTTCGAGTGCCTTCTGTAGTGCCATGAGTCGCGCTTGTGAACGGAGAGGACCGGGGCGCTGGCTTGCGTAGAGACCGTCGAGTGCTTCGAAAGCCTCCTCGCTACGTTCCGATTCGAACATAAGGCGAACCGCTTCAAGTGTCGCCAAAGCAGCCTCCGCCCGATTTGGATCGAGTGCGATAAATCGCTTATAAGTTTCAATCGCCATATTGATGTTATTTTGCTCCGTGTATGCTCTAGCTAGATTGAATACAACGAAACCAAAGCGGGATTGGTCATCGGGGAAGCGCGCGACGAAATCTTCGAACAGGGAGATAGCTCGATCCGATTGTCCAGACTTTAAGGCTGAATAGCCATGCAGTGGTACGAGGGTCAACTGAGATGATTTCGATGCCAACTCGGGCTCTGTTCCGAATTCCTCTTCGATAATTTCAAAGACCTGAAAGGCTTGCGCATGATCTCCACTCGCCAGCGCAGCTTGGCCCTTGTTCAGCGTTTCCTGTAAGGTTAGAGCGCTTTCGGAGTCGGCAGCGAGGGTTTGAGCTAAGATTGAGATTGGTATGAGAGCCAACAGTCGAGCGTAGGAGAAGTATAGCTCATACTGTTTCAGTGTAACCCTCATTTTTCCAATTTTACCCTGAAAAGAGTTTTTCTCAAGATTCGATTTAGGCGCCTGGATCGTTGGCATCAGAACGATTGCCCATGTATTCGGTCAAGCGTTGTAGGCGAATACGCATACTAGTCGCCTTCTTCGGTGAACGCAGGATCATTAATGTCCTGCGGTCTGCGTAAAACCTAAGATTGTTGGCGAGTATTTTATGCATTTTTTCACCTTCTCTGACGACAAGTCCAATCGGAGTAGGCTTGTCTGTTAAATGACCGACTGGTATAGGCTTGGATACTCCAGGTCGTATACGTATTAATTGCTCATTAAAGATTCCTTCAAATGTAGCGCTCGTAGCGTTGAAGAAGACAATCGAGTCCTTCGGAAAGCTTTCTTTTGTGTCTTCCATTTGGAAGACGTCGTAAGGGCCCTCGCTTTTACGCTCCGAGCGATCACGTGGGTTAAAGAAGAAAATAAAGTTCCCCCTAGTTTTCTCAGGGCTCACTTGGGCGACCATTTTGTAAAGGACTTCGCCTTCAGGTGATTTAGTTTTCCTGAAAAAACGTATTGGTGTGGGTCCATTATAGCGGAAGCCTAGCGTGCGCTCGTGTGGGTTGAATCTAAGTGCTTCCTTGGGGTTTGAAAGATCACCCGTCGGAGAATATGATATGCCTTTCCACTCTGCGGGTTCGAGGGGGAAGACTGAAAATTCGACATTAATGATACTTTCATCCTCCATCTCTTCTGCGAAAAGAGGCAGTGCCGCTACAATCAAAAGAAGCAGTGATAGTTTTAGGAAGTAGCTTCGCTGTATTTGCATTCTAGGAATCATTTTCATCAATCCACCGTAGGGATAAAATTTTATACTGTCTAGAAGTCGCACCTGCGAGCGCCTTGGTCATCACATCGCTACCATCTAGCTTCGAGGCGACTCGTTGAACCACTGCCTCGCACAAAGCGCTGCCTACAAGAGTGCCAGTAATTTTATCTCTAACGTCACCGTAGGCGCGAATGGTAAAGGTGTCGGAACGTGGTTGTGCGAACGGTGCTATTTTAGTGAGGACGTCTGCCTGTGTTAAGTAAGTGTTGGAGTAGCGCATTAGATCGCTATTGATCGCTGTCACAGCACTGGTGGGATCGTTGCCGACTTCATCTATGGACTCTTGTATGATGCCTGAATTTACGAATTCTCGCATGCTAGCAAAAGGAGTGGTGCGTTCTTTTAACTTTCTGACAATGTTACGCGACATGGCACGCACTTGATCTTCGCCATTGTCGCCATCTAATGCGCGAATGCCTTGGCCGAAGAAATTGTCAGCATCCTTCAAGCCTGCATCGCTAACATAGAAGTCGTTCTCTCGGGATTGATATTGGGGCAGTCTGAAGAATGTTCTTTCTCTGGTAGTCTGACTAGCGCCGCTAGTTTCATCTAATGCCGGTGGCGTGATGACAGGTGCCGAGAGGATAGCCTGCCATGCGGCTTCGGATGTCGAATTTACATTAAAGCTGCCAACGACGAACTCGTTCGCTGCGTCTGCATGATTTGCCGCGAGCACGGTTTGGTTGGAGCTGACGTGCCAAGGATTGATCGGCG
>PKCZ01000143.1 GCA_002862405.1 Pseudomonadota bacterium | reverse complement strand
GTCTGTAGAACTTAATAGGTCGAAGAACTTACCTAGTTCTCCAGAGCTTGGGGCATCAAAGTGGACGAGTACGTCTGCAATGTAAGCAACTGTCCCATTCGCTCCACTGAACAGTGGACCTGCGCCCATGGGGGTATAGGCAGAGAAGGCCACATCGAGTCCTTTTTTCTTGCCCATGGCTTCCATTGCTTCCAAAGCTTCGAGGTAGGCACTCACGTCTTTTACTTGCACCGCAATGTTGCGAGCCGTCGCACTAGCAAGGCTTCTAGGATGCGGTCGTATGACTGTGTAGTGAACACTGCCCCTAAATTTAGAGATAGCCTGATACTTTGCAACTGTGTCTTGGTTCTCCGGGTCCACTAACGCATCTGAGCCCGCCATTGCACTCTCCATATTGGGATAGAAAGCGTAGGTCCATCCTCTGCCCGGCTCAGTCATCCCGGTACTGTTAAAGCAAACTCCACGTTGTGCTGCGCCACTCGCGTTAAAGAGTTTGTCGTCAGATTGAAGTAACGCTAAGTAGGCTGCTGGATCATCGGTTTGAAAGAAGATGCTTCCGCCGGCTGGGTCTGGCTCTGTTTCATGATCCGCCGCTGTAACGGCATAAGCAGCGAATAGAAAACTGAGCAACAACCAACAATATTTCCTCATTTTTTGTCCTCTCTTGTTATGAGGCGACATGCCTGTGAAGAGCTTAGATCATGCCTCAGACATTTTCACAAAAAAATTCTAAATTCGAGCATCTCGCCCGGATATGTTGCTCATTCTACTCAGCTTGTCGTCACTTGCTTGACCGCGAGTGCTGGTCAGGTATGTTGGCTTAGTCAAAGCTTTAAAAGAAGACGAGGCAGATGTGAAACCCGAGCCAATCAAAAATCGTGTGACCGAGATGACGGGGGTGGATTATCCCATTTTACAGGCCCCAATGGGTTGGATTGCTCGAGCACAGCTTGCGTCTGCAGTATCGAACACCGGCGCTATGGGCATCATCGAAACATCCTCGGGTGAGTTCGATGCCATTCAGGACGAAGTGCGCAAGATGCATGAGCTGACGGACAAGCCCTTTGGTATGAACGTGGCGCTCGCGTTTGTTAAAGGGACGAACGTGGTTGATTTCGTTATTGAGCAAGGCATCAAGTTCGTTACTACATCCTCAGGCAGTCCTGATCTCTGTACGAAGGTCTTTCAGGAAGCAGGTATCAAAGTGTTCCATGTCGTCCCTACTCTCGACATGGCGCTTAAAGCCTTGGATGCAGGCGTTGACGGCCTTGTGGTCGAGGGCGGTGAAGGCGGCGGTTTTAAAAATCCGCGACCGGTCTCAACGATGGTATTGTTGCCGCTCATCAGAGAGCGCACAGATGTGCCGATCATTGCAGCCGGTGGTATCTGCGATGGGCCGACCATGGCGGCTGCGTTTGCGATGGGTGCTGAGGGTGTGCAACTAGGTACGGCCATGTTGAGCTGTTCCGATTCACCGGTTCATCAGAACTGGAAAAATGCCATTTACGAGGGCAAGGAGACAGATACTGTTTTCTTGAACCAGCAGGGCCGGCCAGCACTTCGAGCGATGCGCACCGAACGCACGGCTGAACTCGAACTGCTAGGTCAATTCCAGCCCTTTGAGCATATGGCGAATATCTTGGATCTGTACTTTGGTGGAGACCTCGAGGCTGCTATTCCGCTAACCGGACAAGTCATGGGGCGCATTCGTGAGGCGAGAACTGCCGCAGAGGTCGTCGAATCGACGATGGCAGGGTTCCACGAGTGCCTGTCTGGCCTCAATACGTCCTACGCTTAGGTGATGAGGGTCGAAGCAATAATTAAGTTAAAAAAAGCCGGCAACTGCCGGCTTTTTCTTTGCGCTGTATTGGTCGTTCCGACTCAGAAGATCCGAGGGATTATGAGCGGTGTATTCTTCAAATAGGCCTGGTACTCCGGGTCGTCTCCCCAACGCGCACCCGCGGTTTTACGGAGGAGTGGAACACCACTAATTCGAGTCAGTAACACGGCAACGAAGACGGGTGAGATGAGGAAAATCATCGCACTGCCGCTGAGAGAAGGAAGCGCCATGACTGCGACACCTGCCCACAGAAGAATTTCGCCGAAGTAGTTCGGATGCTGCGCTCTTGCCCAGATGCCTGTCGTAATGAATTTATTTTTATTAGCAGGATCTGCCTTGAAGGCAGTCTTCTGGTTGTCTGCGATGACCTCGACAGCAAAGCCTACGACCCATATAGCGGCGCCCACATAAAATACGGTTCCGAGTGGGGCTGTATTGGGTGTCATGATGGCTGCCAGTGCTGCGCCCGCGGTAAGGAAGACCCAGGTGCCTTGAAGTGTCCACGTGACTAGGAATCGGGGCGTCGACAGTTTGATCTTACGGAAGCGTCGGTCCTCTCCAGCCTTTTGGATGCGTCTGAACAAGAAGGGCCCAAGGCGTGCCGCCCAAACTATGACGACGCCAGCGATAATTTGTTGGCGTAACCCGATTTCAGCGGCTTGCTGAATCGCAAAAACCGTGACGGTGATGTAAGTCAG
>PKCZ01000196.1 GCA_002862405.1 Pseudomonadota bacterium | reverse complement strand
CCAAACATGGCCGCGTCGGTTAATGACCAAAGCCCAATCCATTGCGCTAGCGCTCGCCATGCGTCCGACTCCTGCTTATGTCCTCCCAGGTGGCGCATGGTGTCGTCGCACATCAGAAAGTCAGGTACGAAGGGCCAATCTTCAGCCTGAGTTGGGCGAAGGATCAGACGCAGTCTCGAGGTGAATCGAAGAAGCATCTGTCATGTGTAGCTTTTGCAATTACGTGTTGAATGAAGTCAAAGAAGGCGTCGAGAGTCTGTCACCACAAGTACAGATCAGCAACGCGTGTTTTGCATCAAAGGTCGCAAAGGTGTCATCTTTTGCAGTCATAGTGCGCGCCGATTAAGAAATTTAGATAAGCCACATGCCGATAATGTTTTCGCAAAGGCAACTTAAGCAACCCGGAGCCTTGATCACCAAAGGGATGGCCGGTTTTCTAGGCGCCTGCGGAAGTAGTGGGGGTGGCTCGAGCGCTTTACCTGAGGCGACTAATCGCGCACCGGTTTTTGATCAGGCAAGCTACGAGCTCACCATGCAGGAAAACGCGGGCACGATCGTCAGCGGGATCTCGTTTTCGGATCCGGACGGTGACCCCATAACGCTTTCAACCAGCGGTACAGACAGCGAAGCCTTCTCTGTGACCAGTGTGGGTAGCCTAGCGTTCATTGCGCCACCCGACTTTGAAGCGCCCGCTGACAGCGACGAGAACAATCAGTACGACATTGACTTGATAGCTTCCGATGGAAAGCTCACAACGTCAGTACCGGTCGCCATCACTGTGACTAACGATCCCAGTGATGACGAAGTCAAGGAGAGTAGCTTGTTCGGATTGAGTGTTCAGGTGGGACAGGTCTCAACCCCGGATTACGATCGTCCCAGCACTTGGGACGACGAAGATGGCGACTGCATTTCGGATCGTCATGAGGTGCTGATGGCACAGCACTTGGATGGTGATGGTGCCTACCCTTTGGTGATGTCAGCCACTGGTTGCTTTGTAGAGACCGGACGATGGCTCGACCCTTACGACGATATCTACTACTACTCGGCATCCAACGTGCAGATTGATCACGTTGTAGCGCTCTACGAGTCATGGGTGTCGGGGCTCGGCAACCTTAGTACATCACTTCAGCGCCGTTATGCGAATACGGGGAGCCTAACTGAGGGTGTTCTGCCCGAAACAAGTCATAATTTCCTCGCTGTGGGTGCCTCATCAAATGGTGAGAAGGGGAGCAGTGACCCAACGGAATGGATGCCCCGCAATGAGGCCTACCATTGCACCTATCTCAAAAAGTGGGTGCTGACAAAATCTCAAAACGAATTACTTTTCAATCAGGCTGAATTCGATTTCATCCACGCGCGTGAGTCAGAATGCGGCGATGCGCCTCTACCAGATCTCCCGGCCAACCCATAGCTGAGTGATGATGCCCTTGATGGGGTGCCCGCTCGTCGCTGAACTGCTCGCCGACATCAAAACCCGCTTTAAAAAACAGTCATTAAGCCAGTAAAAAAAACGACACTAAAAAAACGGGCATTTAAAAAGGGCGCCTAAGGGCCCCTTCCAGATCGATTTTGAGAGATGAATCTATTTACTGAGCCGCATCCCACGCTGTTTGAATGGCAGGAATGGCTTGCCCAATGAAGAATCCGGGTGGTGCGCCGGAATCAGCATCATCGCCATACTCGTCAATGGCCATGTAGCCACCGATGCCGCGATTCACGTCAATGAAACTGACGGCACCGAATGCACCGGGATCGGTGAAGACACCGGGGTTGTCCGATCGTATCCACCACCCCATGCCGTAGGGTGTGGCGTTAGTGGCAACCACACCGCCTCGGTCCACCTGCATACTGGCGATGGCGTCTTCGCTCAAGACCTGCGTATCGCCGCAAAAGCCGCCATTTAAGTGTAACTGCAGCAGCTTGGCGTAATCAGCCATGTTGGTGATCGCGCCAGCCTCAATATTGGGGTTGGCGGTACCTGCGAGACTGTCGACAGAGCCGGTGAATGAGGTAGGTGACTCCCATGGATTTCCAAAGGTAAAGACCTCTAAGCCGCACGGTGCGCCCAGATACTGATCGACCAATTGATTCCAGGTTGCGTTCGCCACGGTGCTCGCGGTTACACCGGCAATTTGCCACTGGCTACCGCCATAGTCATAAACGCTGCCGGCTGCCTGCGAAGTGGGCAGTTCGTTCTGCACCAGTGTCTGGCCGCAGGCTTCGAACTCGAAGATCGATAGGGCGCTGAACTGACAAAGATGATTGAAATCTTCGATGGTTGGGCCCGTCGGTGAGCCATACGCGGGTAGCAGACGCAGTCCGGGAATGCCCGATGTGTTACTCACCATTTGCTCTACCGTTCGGTCCGCGTAGGGCCCGTCGTAAGGGAGATAGGTGCTGACCGGTTCGCTGATAGAAAACTCAACGTTGGCGTCCTCTTGCAATGCCATTAGCGTCATCACTGCTGGCACCTTACTGGTCGACGCCAACAGCACAATAGTGTCTTCCGTGTGATCACCAAAAACTTCTTGATGGATAATGCCGTCAGCGTCTACCAACACGTAGCTGATGCCATCGAAATCCGCTCTGCCATCAATGAAGGCCTGGAATG
>PKCZ01000095.1 GCA_002862405.1 Pseudomonadota bacterium | reverse complement strand
GCATATCCAGTCAGAGTTATCCCTGACGTCACCGACGTCGTCTGGAAAACGGTACTCGGCCGTCAAAGGCTTCATAGAGAATACGCGCAGAGCGACAGGCGGCTTGCCTCTGCGAAAGATGCCGCAGTGGCTGCGGCCCATCGTCGGGAAAATCATGCCGCTCATCGGCCCGAAAGGTCTTGAGTTCGCGAGGACCCGACTTGAGATGAAGGCCGCGGAATCGATCCTGCATTTGAGACGTGCAGCGCCGAAGCGGTTGCGCACCATGATCCCGGAGCACGTTTGGAAACTTGCCGAGCCCTACGGCATCACTGCTCAAGAAGACGAACGCTGATCCATCCCTCCCACGACCCTGTAAAAACAGCTCCTACCTCTTGAGGAGTCCATCGTGGAAGGACACACAGTTGCCTACTCCCAGAGCACCATTATCGAACTAATGGTACCTAGCTATGCCAACTTTGGCGGCAAGGTCCACGGTGGCACACTGATGTCCTTGATGGACAAAGTAGCTTACGTCTGTGCCAGTAAGCATGCGGGAAACTATTGTGTGACCGTATCGGTGGATAACGTGGAATTCCTCCAGCCCGTCGAGGTTGGAGAGGTCATCAAGCTCATGGGATCCGTCAACTATGTAGGCCGCAAGTCGCTCGTGGTAGGTATCAAAGTGGTGGCGGAAAACCTGCAAGCGGGTATCAGTAAGCACACTAACACCTGCTACTTCACCATGGTTGCCAAAAGCGCCGATGGCAATACAGCTGAGGTGCCACCCCTCATTTTAAAATCTCACGATGACGTGCGCCGGTTCTTAAGTGCATTGCAACGCAAACGCCTCCGGATGCAGGACAACGATTTTATGGACAAATACCGGCAAGACTTCGTTTATGATACGGCGTCGGCGGAGCTGTTACATGACCAGCGCTGCCATGTACTGCTTGATGCAGAAAAATAAATAAACTCGGAGTAAGCCAATGCTAAACCAGCCCCTGACACTGCCCTGCGGCGCGGTGGTACCAAATCGTATGTGTAAAGCTGCCATGACGGAGGGTCTGGCGCATCCTGATGGGACCGCGTCAGCAGAATTAGAGCGGCTCTACGGTATTTGGAGTGATGGCGGCTCCGGCATCCTGCTCTCAGGCAATATTCAGGTCGACGGTGATCACCTCGAACGACCAGGAAATGTAATTGTCGACAACGCACTATCCAATGATGCATTCGCGGCACTGCAGAGAATGGCAGCCGCTGGAACACGTAACGGCAATCATTTGTGGGCTCAAATAAGCCATGCAGGTAGGCAAACACAGAAAATCGTCAATCCAGCACCTAAGGCCCCCTCCGCTGTTCGATTGCGATTACCGCAAAGTCAGTTTGGAGAGCCAGTCGCGCTGACTGCGGAAGAAATCGAATCGATTGTTGAGCGCTTCGTAAATTGCGCGGTTACTTGCAAAGAAGCGGGTTTCACCGGTGTGCAGTTTCACTCGGCACACGGTTACCTACTGTCTCAGTTCTTGAGCCCTCTAACGAATCAACGTGAAGATGAGTGGGGAGGCACATTGAAAAATCGCGCTCGAGCCCTCATCGCCATCGTGACTAAAACGCGCGAGGTACTTGGGGCCGACTTCCCCATTTCGGTGAAACTCAATAGTGCAGACTTCCAGAAAGGTGGTTTTGATTTTGACGACTCCTTAACGGTGGCCAAGTGGCTAGCGGATGCGGGCGTTGATTTACTGGAAATATCCGGTGGCACCTACGAGCAGCCAAGATTGCTTAATCTGGATGGTGTCGAGCCAATCGAAGAGCAGTCACTTGCCAGAAGCACACTGGCACGAGAGGCCTATTTTGTTGATTTTGCCAAAGCCATGCGTGAAGAGCTCTCCATACCCATCATGGTGACAGGTGGTCTTCGTCGCAGAGAAGTCATGAATCACGTGTTAGAGACAGGCGGTGCCGATATGATTGGCTTGGGTCGCCCTTTATGTGTTGATGCGGACGGCCCGAACCGATTGTTGAACGGAGAAGACGAGCTCGCTCGCTACGAGGATAATCTTTCCTTACTTCCCGGCTGGCTCATGTGGCTGACGAGGTTCAATGCAGTGCGGACCATCAATTCTTTTGCGACGCAGTTTTGGTTCTACGAGCAGATAGCCAATATCGGTCGAACGGGCACTACCGACCCGACGCTCACTGTCTTCTCGGCAACGATGGCGCAGCAAAAAGCCGCTTCAGCCTGGATGGCGGCTAGAAAGGGTGGGTAGGGACGTTCGATAGAGAGAACAGCTGCTCTTATTTGGGCTAAAGCGACAGCGTAAACGCTTCAACGCGCAGCTTAGAGCTCAGCCTTTGTGGGCCATGAATCTTATTCGTCGACCTTAATCAATCGGTCGTTCAAAAAGAAGAACCAGGTAACAACCCGCTCGGTACAGGTAAAGTCGTTACGCCACTCTCCTCCTGTTGCCGCCAGAGAATAATACGCGTAGGCCACCTCATAGGCGACCAATGTTCCAAGGTCGCTTTTGTTAGCTCTTCGGGAAATACGCTACGGAAATAGGCTTTGAAACTCATCAAATGACATGCCGAGGGTAACTTGCTTTATCTGTCGCTCGTACACCTCGCGCTCAAGGTCAAACTC
>PKCZ01000007.1 GCA_002862405.1 Pseudomonadota bacterium | reverse complement strand
ATTAAGTCAGGCATCGAACGCAAGCGCTGGCACGACAAAGAAGAGCAATACCGCGAGCAGCTTGAGAAACGTGAGCAATTCATCCGGTAAACCTTCGGACGCTATATCTCGGATGCGATCGTTGAAGAGATTCTGGAAAAACCTGAAGGCCTTCAGCTTGGTGGAGACCTTCGGAATGTAACGTTAATGATGAGCGACATCCGAAGTTTTACAACACTAGTTGAGCATCTGCCGCCCGAGCAGGTGGTTGCGTTACTTAATCGCTATCTAGGCAAAATGACCGATATTATCCTGCGGCATGGCGGCACCATTGATGAATTTTTGGGCGATGCCGTGCTGGCCGCCTTTGGTGCGCCCACAGAGTCCGAAGAACACGCGACACAAGCCGTCACCTGCGCCATCGAAATGCAAGCGGCCGTGGCGGAAGTCAACGCAGCAAATAAAGCTGATGGACTCCCTGAAGTGGAAATGGCTATTGCGCTCAATACGGGTAAGGTGGTTGCCGGCAACATCGGCTCGGAGCGCCGCTCCAAATACGGTTTTGTAGGACATCAGGTCAACGTGACATCGCGTATAGAAGACGACGCACGACCCAATGAGATACTGGTATCCGAGCAAACGCTACTGGCTACAGACCAGAGCCAATTTATCGTGGGCGATAGTAGGACGGTCCATGCCAAAGGCATGGCGGGCACTCTGACCGTTTATCCCATCGAGGGAGCATTACGCGATGAGTAACTCCGCGGTTCTACTGGTAGAAGACAACGACATCAATCGCGACATGCTGACGCGTCGATTAACGCGAGCGGGCCTCACGGTCATTACTGCCGCTGATGGCATCTCTGCATTGGAGATGATGCGAGACCATCAGCCTGGCGTTGTGCTCATGGATATGACGTTACCTATCCTTGATGGCTGGGAGGCCACACAGAAGGCCAAGAAAGATCCTGTCATTGCTGAAATACCGATTATCGCGCTGACGGCACATGCGATGGCGGCAGACAAAGAGCGCGCCATGAACGCCGGGTGCAGTGAATACCAAACCAAACCCATCGACTTTCCCGCCCTGCTAGCAAAGATTTATCAGTTCTTAGAGGGCAGCGACGCATGATCACTGCACGCCTCGGGCTCCGAGCTCGCCTCTACCTCGCGTCAGCTTCGATATTGATGCTATTCGCATTCAATGTCGCTACTCACCTTTGGGGCAGTTACGCGCGAAGCGAAAGTGTCATGGCCTATCGCATTGCCACGGAGGCAACAGGCCTCGTAAGGGGGATTCAGCAGGGTCTGGCAACGGAACACCAACGTGTTCAGGTACTGGCCGCACTCCGGGAAACCAATGCCCCCATACGAGCGACGCAGCGCGATCAGGCCAATGCTGAACTCTCCTCAATTTCTGATCAGTTACGTGCCTTGGGCGGCCTAAGCGACGTACAGACCGAGACGGCGTTCCGTGAGTTCTACAAAGCGGCGTCGGACCTGCTTGACGAGTGGGTTCAGTTTTATCGCAATTACAACAACCCTAGCTTGCCCACCCGTCTGACGGCAAATGCCTACGACACCACCATCGACAGCCTGCGTGCACTAGCCGATCAGCAGAATGCGGTGGCCTTGGAACGGTCCACCGTGATCGACAACACCATTCAACTTACCGACCGCATTACCATCATTGCCTTTGTCAGTTCCATCACCATCACCTTGGTTCTGATATTGACGCTGATTCGAACAACAAACGCCTCGCTGTTCAGATTACGTGTTGGCGCAGAGCGCTTTGGCGCGGGCGATTTAACCCATAGAATCGATGAAAATCGTGATGCGGGCGAGCTTGCTAATCTTGCTCAAACATTCAATGAGATGTCAGCCTCGCTCCAAACCGCCATGTCCGACCTTAATGAAGCTCGTACTGATGCAGAGGCAGCTAATGAGGCGAAGAGCATGTTCCTCGCCAACGTCTCGCATGAATTACGGACACCGCTGAACGCCATTATTGGCTATTCCGAAATGCTCCAAGACGAGCTGGGAGACGGTGAATCGATCGATCGCGATCAGTTTCATCACGACCTAACAACCATTATTTTCTCGGGTCGACAGTTGTTGGCGCTCATCAATGACATCTTGGACCTGTCGAAAATCGAGACGGGCAAAATGTCCGTCAGTGTCGAGCCTTTTAATGCGGCAGGATTGGTGGTTCAGGTCTGTGATGCGCTCTCGCCCCTGTTAGCGCAAAACAACAACAGGCTCGAACTCGATATCAGTGGTGCACAGGATTCGGAAGTCGAGAGTGATCCCGCAAAAGTCCAGCAGATACTCACCAACCTCTTTTCAAATGCCTGCAAGTTCACAAAAAATGGTGTTATCACGGTGACCGCAGATGTCCGCGATAAACATTTGCACCTCAGTGTGGCAGACAGCGGTATTGGTATGACCGAAGAGGAGCAAGCGAAGGTTTTTCAGGCCTTTGTGCAAGCTGATAGTAGCACCAGTGTTAACTACGGTGGTACAGGGCTAGGCTTGGCTATTGTGAGCAACTTCTGTGACATGCTGGGCGGATCAGTAGAACTCTGCTCCACACCCGGTGAAGGATCTCGATTCGACGTTAGTCTTCCAATTGCCCCAATGTGAGCTCGCGAAGCCGTTTTAGAACGGCCTCTCGCTTCTTCAGATCGCTCGCTAACTTGGAGTTTTTCTTACCCAGCTCAGACAC
>PKCZ01000159.1 GCA_002862405.1 Pseudomonadota bacterium | reverse complement strand
AGCGTAAAAGGGGCGATACTTTGATACGTCTGCTTTAAATCCCAGGGGCAACCATGGGCAGGATCGCGAAGCCGCTCCATCAAACGCTTGAGATCCTTGATGTCGTAAGCACGTTCCATGCGGTTACCCTACGAGTAGACGCCAGTCGACAAGTAACGATCACCCCGGTCACACACAATCGCAACGACCGTCACATTGTCTTGCGATTCCGCAATTTCGATCGCTGTCGCGATTGATGCTCCCGACGAGACGCCGGCAAAAATACCCTCTTCTCGCGCCATGCGTCGCATCGTTTTCTCTGCCGTCGATTGAGAAACGTCTACAACGCGATCAACCGCGGTAGCATCGAAAATCTTTGGCCGGTAGGCCTCAGGCCAACGCCGAATTCCAGGAATCTGGGATCCCTCAATCGGCTGTAGTCCGACAATTTGAATCTCTGGATTTTTGACCTTGAGAAATGAGGACACTCCCATAATCGTCCCCGTGGTGCCCATTGAACTGACGAAGTGTGTGATCTCGCCATGCGTCTGCTCCCAAATTTCGGGTCCCGTGGACGATACGTGCCCGAGCGGATTATCAGGATTAGCGAATTGGTCGAGCACAATACCCTCGCCTGCTGCCGCCATTTGATCCGCTAGGTCTCGCGCACCCTCCATACCCTCAGACTGGGTTACCTCTATCAGTTCAGCGCCATAAGCGGCCATTGACAGCTTTCGCTCACTACTCATATGACTGGGCATGATTAGGATCAGGCGATATCCGCGAATGGCCGCAGCCATGGCCAAGGCAATGCCGGTGTTACCACTAGTTGCCTCAATGATGGTGTCACCGGGCTCAATAAGGCCCCGGGCTTCGGCTTCACGAATCATGCTCATCGCCGGCCGATCCTTAACTGAGCCCGCCGGATTGTTCCCCTCGAGCTTTGCTAAAACCACGCTATTAGGATTAGTCAGCATTCGTTGCAGGCGCACGAGTGGCGTATGACCAATAGTGGATTCAATCGTGGGGTACTGTTGCTTACTCATGAAGAATGGTGTCCGAGAGGCCCTCTGACTAACGGCGACTATTGCGCAATAGCAAATGCAATAACCGAGTCTACTTCATCCGCAATGGACACCAAAACCTGTTGCGCACCCATGACGCGAAGTCGTTCAGCCGCAGCGCCCGTCAAGGCCACCTCGGGCTTGTTCAGCGAGTTTTTATTGATGGTAATAGACGGCATAGTGATACCGCCTCTAAAGCCGGTTCCCAAGGCCTTTGCAATGGCCTCTTTAGCGGCGAACCGTTTTGCAATAAATGACGACGTTACTGGTCCGACGAAGAGCTCCTCGGCGGACAATACTTTCCTCGCAAAGCGGTCACCAAAGCGCCGATGCGCGGCTTCAACCCTCTCAAGCTTAACAATGTCGACGCCAATACCCTGTACCACCGCAGATTCTCCCACCACTCTCGATTGTAAATCGATCAGTTCTGACTCTTTTAGCCGTCAATCTCTCAAGTGTCACTATCTCAATTGGCGCCACTCGCTAACTGCTTCTCGTACTTTTAAAGGACGACCCCCCAGGCGCTGACCTATCGCTAACCGCATGATGCCCTTCAATTTAGCTTGGCATATTTCGTCTATGGCACAACCAGAACGTTGCCAGTCCGCTAATGTTAATAACTGAACACCCGACATCACGAGCGGCGTGTCTGCTCCCCGACTGGGCACAAATCCTCTGTCGGGCTGATAACAATAGTGAGCAGTCTGTTGAATAGGACGCTCCTCAAAATCACGCTGCCACTGAATTTGATAGCCGAGCACCTCCAACAGCAATAACTCGAACCGACGCAAGGTGAGCTCCGGATCCGCAGACGTGGAGATTACCTCGATGGCATCACCGTAAGCAGCGAATAAGGTTGGCGCGGCGTCGAACTTGGGCAGGAGCCTAGTGAGTAATTCATTAAGGTAGAGCCCGGAAAACAATGTTTCGCCAACCAGCGTGCGGCTGATACCAGCGCTTTCCGCTGCCGCTACGTATTTTAACTCGCTGTTGCCCCCGAATTTCACCAGAAGAGGCTGAAATGGCTGCATCAGCGCCGCCATCATGCCACCACGCTGCTTTCGGTGAGCCCCCTTAACAACGGCAGAAAGTCGCCCATCCGACGCTGTTAGGAAATGCACCAGGTAACTTGAGTCACGATACGACTGTCGCCCTAGTACCCAAGCGGGCTGCATGGCCGAGGTCACGACTCGCCTTCAAGCCCAAGACTGCGCAGTGCGCGAATATCGTCGGACCACCCTGACTTAACCTTCACCCAAAGCTTAAGCATCACCTTGCAATCAAAGGCTTTTTCCATGTCACGTCGTGCTTCAGTGCCTATTGAGCGGAGTCTTGAGCCACCGGTGCCAATCACGATTCGCTTTTGCCCATCCCGCTCCACAAAAATGATCGCATTGATGAGCAAGACACCCCGATCATCGGTGTGAAACGCCTCGATTTCAGTGGCTGTCGTATGTGGCAGCTCGTCCCCCAACTGGCGAATTATTTTCTCTCGGATAAGTTCAGCTGCCAGAAATCGCTCGGTGCGGTTGGTGATCTGCCCCTCGGGGAATAAATGATACCCCTCAGGGAGATACTCCCTGACAAATGTTTCCAGCCGATCTAAATTTTTCTGGCGCAGCGCTGAGATAGGAAAAATGCCAGCGAAATCATGACGTGCATGCAGCTC
>PKCZ01000147.1 GCA_002862405.1 Pseudomonadota bacterium | reverse complement strand
CAACGCCACGTTGATGCTCTCTCGAAAGCGCATCACACGCTCACAGACTCTCTTATTGCCTTCGAGCAGCACAATGCCGCAGAGTTACTGGCCGAAGATCTAAAACGGGTTCAAACTGCAATCGATTCTTTAACGGGCCGTGTAGCAAGTGACGATATTCTAGGTTTAATTTTCAGCAGTTTTTGCATAGGTAAGTAACACCCTGTCCACAACATCGTTAAGAAATTAATTTCGTGAGATCACGCGCTGTAGTGATGTGAGTAGAGTTGGTGACAACTCTGTGTACGACATTGTGAAAATATAGGGGTCAAAAAAAGAGATATAACGACAGGCTAAGATATCCCCGATTAGCACAGACCTTATAAGGTTGTTTTTCCTCTCTTATGAAATACCTTATACGCATCGTAAATACTGGAGCTACTTGGTGATGGCGCATCTATCCACAGAAAAAGACCCCTTAATAACAACAACATCAAAATATCTTTTCTAATACATAGATAAATTATTAATTATTCAGACAACGTTGCTAACGACAAAACAGATCTACATTTATAAATTTGTTGGCCTGAGAGACCAACACCTTAAGTTCAGCCACATTTATTCGTATACTCCCAGCCCTTTTTCTAACAAAGACGTCAAATGAGCATTCATCGCAGGTTCGATGTCATCGTGATAGGCGGTGGCCATGCGGGTACCGAAGCAGCTTTGGCAGCTGCCCGCACCGGTGTGCGTACGCTGCTTATTACACACGCGATCGATACACTCGGTCAGATGTCATGTAACCCAGCAATAGGTGGCATTGGTAAATCACACCTCGTTAGGGAAATTGATGCTTTAGGTGGTGCGATGGCCAGAGCTACGGACCTCGCAGGCATTCAATTCAGAGTGCTCAATGCAAGAAAAGGCCCAGCTGTAAGGGCGACCAGAGCGCAAGCGGATAGAGTGTTATATCGCGACGCCATTCGCCAAATACTCTTTGCAAAAGAAAATCTGACGGTGTTTCAAGATGCGGTCGACGATATTGAGCTTGCCGGTGAAACAGTAACGGGTGTTAGAACCGCTACGGGTATTCGATTTTCTGCTCCTGCATGTGTTCTTACCGCAGGTACTTTTTTGAATGGGAAGATTCATATTGGGATGGAAAACCAGTCGGGCGGGCGTATGGGTGATGCGGCTGTGGTTACGCTGGCAGATCGATTACGCGAGTTGTGCCCTCGAACCGGCAGACTGAAAACTGGCACACCACCACGAATTGATGGCAATTCAGTGGACTTTTCCGTTCTTGAAGAACAATGGGGAGACGAGCCAAGGCCAGTAATGTCTCAGTTAGGGTCTGTTTCTCAACATCCACAACAGTTGTGTTGCTGGGTCACTAAGACTAATGAAGCTACCCACGAGATTATTCGTGGCGGGTTGGATCGCTCACCCATGTTCAGTGGGGTTATTGAAGGAACAGGCCCGCGCTACTGCCCTAGTATTGAAGATAAAATTCATCGGTTTGCCGACAAAAATTCCCATCAAATATTTTTAGAGCCTGAGGGACTAACGACTACTGAGTTGTATCCAAACGGTATATCAACATCGTTGCCGTTCGATGTTCAGGACGCCATGGTCCGAACCATCCCCGGTTTGAAGCACGCGCATATCACGCGTCCAGGCTATGCGATTGAATACGATTATTTTGATCCCCGTGATCTGATGCACAGCTTACAGACACGACATGTGACTGGGTTGTATTTTGCTGGTCAGATTAATGGGACCACCGGTTACGAAGAAGCTGGCGCACAAGGGCTACTCGCAGGGCTGAATGCGTCTCGATATGCCCGCGATCTCGATGCTTGGGAACCACGACGCGATGAAGCTTATATCGGTGTTCTTGTGGATGATCTTGTAACGTTGGGCACGCAAGAACCGTATCGAATGTTCACATCCCGTGCCGAATATCGGCTGCAACTTCGCGAAGATAATGCCGATGAGCGGTTGACGCCGAAAGGCAATGAGCTTGGATTGATATCGTCAGCGCATTGGGCTGCCTATCAGAAAAAACGAGCGGTGGTGGATGAGGAGTTGGGGAGACTGGATTCAACTTATATCCACCCTGGCACCGATGCTTCGAATGCTCTCGATGCCAAGTTAAAGTCGCCTATCAACCGAGAATATTCGATGGCGGATTTGATTCGGCGGCCGGAATTGTCGTACAGCGATGTAGCGGGCTTGAAAGGGTCGCCGGTTACGGATTTGGCAACAGCAGATCACATTGAGACACGTGTGAAATACGCCGGTTACATTGCAAGACAACAAGACGAAATTGATCGTTTGAAACGGCACGAGAATACGTTGATTCCAAGCGACTTTGATTTCACCGAAGTGTCCGGATTGTCTAATGAGGTCTGTCAAAAACTGACAGACACTCGGCCGTCTAATATCGCAAGGGCGGGTCGAATTCAGGGTGTTACGCCTTCAGCGCTGTCACTGCTTCTGGTATACCTCAGACGTCAAGGCAATTCTGCTAGCGATCGCGCCGTCAGCAATGGTTGAATGCTTGGTCGATCAAATGACTCGAGGGCTTAAGGCTCTCGATATACAAGTGGCGTTAGCAGAACCATTAACGGATTATGTCAACTTGCTCCACAAATGGAATACACCCTACAACCTGACAGCCGTACGGCGCCCCGAGGACATGGTGATTAAACACGTCCTCGACAGCCTTACCTTAGTCCCGCATCTCA
>PKCZ01000121.1 GCA_002862405.1 Pseudomonadota bacterium | reverse complement strand
CAGCCGCCGCAGGACGAACCCTCACCCAACGCGCGTGCGTGTCTCCAGGATGACGGGAGTCAAAACAAACTCCCTCAAATTACCAAGATATCACGGTAACTTTTGCTTGTTCGACACCTCGGGATCCTCCTCGGCCTCCTCCACGTCCCAAGAGATCCCCGAGGACATTTTTGCGTTTTAGCATCGATCCGTTCCGCATCATGGTTGCGCAATGGTTGCGCAATCCGATAATAATAACAACAAGAACGAGCTTTCGAATAATAACAGCAATAACAAGACCAGGCGACCACGGTAGCGTGGCGGCCAGAACAGGGAATTTTACAACGCCCGCTACGGTTTGTTTTAGCGTTCCGATCGATCGTTCATGTTTCCCCAATCCACGCTCATGCAGCGGCCTTGTCGCTAATGCAGCGGCTGTGCCGCTATGAACATGGACCTTTTCAACAATAACGAGCTTCAGCGCATTTGTCAGTTGAACAAGGGCCATGCCGACACCTTGAGTTTAGTGAGGCTTCTTGGCGTTTTAGCATCAATCCGTTCCGCATCGTTTTGGCGTTTTAGCATCGATCCGTTCCGCATCATGAGCTTCAATCCAATAACGTGATTACCCTATGATTAGAACATAAGCTAATGCAGCGGCTGGTTCTGCTCCCTGCTGTTCGGTAGTGGCCCCTCGGGCGCGCCACGGCTCGGTTTTGCCCCCAGTAAGGGGTGCAAAATCGGAACGCTCCCTTTTTGCTTGTTCTCCGTTTTTTCCTTTGCCACCATTTTCCTGCCTCTCCGTGAGCTTGTTTTGTTTGAGCAGTCCGATCGATCGTTCATGGTTTCCCAATCCACGCTAATGCAATGCAGCGGCTCTGCCGCTAATGCAGCGGCCTTGCCGTTTTAATCCAAGAATAACAAGAATAACGAGCTTCAGCGCACTTGTCAGTGGCACCTCGGTCTGGTGTATCAAGATGCTAATCGCGGTGCGGATGCACGATGGCAGGCCAACAATGTGGACGATAACGATAATTGGAAAAGGAGGAGGAGGAGAAGGAGAAGGAGGAGGAGACTTGCAACTCCTGCGACCCCACGTGGGTCGCACGCTTGCATGGGCGGTGGTAATCCATCCTTTTCCAATTTACCCTTGCCGCATCATGGTTTCGTAATCCAATAATAACACAAATAACGAGCTTTAGTGTGTATTATCACGATATCACTGTAACTTTCCTATCACGAGAACATAATTATATTTGCAAGTGATCAGCTTTTGCTTGTTCGACAACCGCTTGAACAAAGGGTACGACTTCGAACGGAGCCGTTGCCCTCAAAGATTGGTGATCACGAGGGTTGTGTGGCTGTGTGGCTCGTGTGGCTGGTGTGAAAAAAGCTTGACGCTCGGCGTTTTAGCATCAATCCGTTCCGCATCATGGTTTCGTAATCCAATAATAACGCAAATAACAAGCTTTAGTGTGTATGATCGCGATAACACGGTAACTTCAATCCAATAATAACAGCCACATATACGTTCCTATTCCATGGGAACAGGTAAGGGCGTTTTGGCGTTTTAGCATCGATCCGTTCCGCATCATGGTTTCGTAATCCAATAATAACAACAATAACGAGCGTCAGTTCAATAACGTGGTTAACTTATGATTAGACGGACACAACGCGGAATTGAGGTATCGCAGGTGGTCGCCCGTTTCTACGAGCGATGCATGCCGCTGAAGAAATGTGTTACTTATGTCGTAATCCCTGGGCTACGGAGCCGCTCCCCAGGCCATCTTCGGCAGCAAGAAGCGATCGATTTAAACAACAACATTCAACAAACTAGGGGATCTAACACGCTCGTAGCCCAATAGGCTCGGCGAATTATTATTATTTCTGTGTCTTACCTATGTGTTACTTATGTGTTACCTATGTGCTACCAATGGTGTTACCTATGTGCTAGTTATGTGTTACCTGTGTGTTACTTACTTATGTGCTACCTATTTGTTATTTATATGCAACCTATGTGCTACCTGTGTGTTATTTATGTGGTATTTATGTGCTAGTTATGTGCTACCTGTTACTTATGTGATATGTACGTGCCACCTATGTGCTACCTATGTGATATTTATGTGCGGCATGTGTGCTACCGATGTGTTATTTATGTGCTACGTATGTGCTGTTACTTATGCGATATTTATGTGCCACCTACGTGCTACCTATGTGTTACCTTTGTGATATTTATGTGCTATTCATGTGCAATTGTGTGCTACATATGTGCTACGTATGTTCTACTTATGTTCTACTTATGTTCTACTTATGTTCTACTTATAAGTAGCACATAAGTAGCACATAAGGACTCACAACATAAGCCCAACGTAGGTAGAAATAAGTAGCACTATAAGTCGACTATAAGTAGCACATAAGTAGAATAAGTAGCACGACCGTGGCCAACATAAGCTCGGCCGTGCTACTTATAGGCGACTTATTTCTTTTATAAGTAGCACGCACGGTTCGTGGAACTTATAAGACATATAAAGCTACTTATCTAAGATTAAGCTACTTATAGATGAACTTAAGTAGCTCTATAACCTCGAGAAGTAGAGCCCTCAATATCAGTTTAAGAACTCCACCAGACCGCTCGGGATAGCTGGCTCATCGCTAGTAGCAAGCTCACGAGATCGCCGCTTCACTTCGTGCATGTCCACGTGCTGATAGTCAGGATGCCCTGCCTCCTTCCTCATTCTGATCAGCTGCTCC
>PKCZ01000028.1 GCA_002862405.1 Pseudomonadota bacterium | reverse complement strand
CGCCTTTGACGGGCAAACTAGGACAGAAGAAGAATAAGCGACGCACAACATGGATGTTCTAAAAAGCGACAGCCCCTTAATTGTCTATCTTGACGTCAAAAGCCCCTACGCGTTTATTTCTGTCAAACCGACACTCGCATTAGAACAGGAACTGGGGCTCAGATTCGACTGGCGCCCTTACACGCTTGATATACCGAGCTATCTCGGTTCCGCACGCAAAGAAAAGGGAGCGGTAGTCGAGTCCAGTGGACGGAGTCCTAAGATATGGAACGCCATTCGCTACGCTTACCGTGACGCTCGGCGATATGCGGAAATGCAGGGCTATATACTGAAGGGCACTGAGAAAATCTGGGATTCAAGTATTGCCAACATGGGCATTTTGTTCGTCAATCTGTACTTTCGAGATCGCGTGCCCGCCTACTTAGACGCTATCTATCCGCCTTTTTGGCGTCGGGAGCTCGACATCGAAGACATCGATGCCGTGAAGCGCTGCCTAGAAGCTGCAGGTGTCGAATCAGCAGGGTTTGATGACTTCGTGAATGGAGAGGGGAGACAAATGCACGATCACATCCTAGCGCATCGCTTCGATGCCGGGATGTACGGCGTACCCACCTACGTTTTGGCAGAAGGTGTTTTCTTTGGCCGAGAGCACCTGCCCTATATTCGCTGGGTGCTCACCGGCAAACGAGGCGCAGCACCCGACGTCAGTAATGAGGTGGGTTCATGATTACTGCCTATATCGACTTTAAGTCGCTCGATTGCTTCCTAGCCATCAGTTCAATTCTCGAACTTGCAGATGACTGCGAAACGCCAGTGAGCTGGCAACCCTACCGCAGAAAAGAGCGCGCACTTCCCACGCAGGTCGCTAACGAATCAGTCACCCAAACTCACCATCGCGTCCGAGCAGCATCCGAGCGTCGCTTACAGCGGCACTATGCCCGCTTACGCGGGCTGGACATTGATCCTAGCCGCGGGCAAATCGACACCAGCGCGGCACTGGGGTGGCTGGCAAGTCTGGAAGGCGATACCTCATCATTTGTCAGCAGACTGTTTACTGCCCATTGGATCGACCGCACAGACATCAATGACCCGACTTTTTTACAAGAGCTCACGACCCAATGTGGTCTGAGGCGGACGGGGGACGCTGTTGATCTTCGCTCGATCGAGCGTAAAGCCGAGGAGAAAGGGCTGTTTGATGCGCCCACATTTTTTATTGAGGGGCAGATGTTTACGGGGCGCGCGCACATTCCCCTAATGCGACAGCTACTCGCGGATGGAGGCGATCGTTAAGTGGGTTGTGGACTACTCGATTACTCAAAAAACGAAGAAATCTGGTCCATCGGCTTTTTCACTGTCGCAGCTTTAGGCACCTTAGCGTCTGGAGCCGCATGACCCACAACCAATAAGATCATGGGACGCTCGTTACCGGGGCGACCCAGGATCTTACTCAAAAACTTCATTGGGTTAGGGGTATGCGTCAGCGTTGCCAGACCCACGTTATGCAGTGCGTTAATCAGAAGCCCAGTTGCAATACCGACAGACTCCGGGACGTAGTAATTCTTTTGCTTCTCACCCGAATCATCAAAACCATACCGCTCCGCAAAGATCGCTATTAACTATGGCGCCGTCTCTAGGAAGGGTTTTTGAACATCTGTTCCCAGACCGTGTAAATCATCGAGCCACTGGTCGCCCGCTCGTCCACCATAAAAGGCTCGCTCCTCTTCCTCCGCGGCAACTCTAATCTTCTGCTTAATGTCAGAGTCGCTAACACAGACGAAATGCCAAGGCTGATGATTGGCGCCTGACGGAGCTGATCCGGCAGCTTAAAGACAAGCTTCTATAACCTCTCGCGGTACGGGCTTATCAGAAAAATGCCGCACCGATCGGCGACGCGAGATCAGCTCAACATAGTCTCGTGCGCGTGCCAGCATCTCCTCTGACTCAGGTGCATGGGGATAATTGAGGGGGATTGGGTCGTAATCGAATTTCATTAACGCGTCTACGCCAGATTTAGCAATGGCATCACTGTAACATCCGGTCGAGACGGACCTCGATTAAAACGACCAAACAGAAACTTGAAGTTTGTTCATCGCCGTACCATGCTGACAATAACAATTCGATTTCTGGGGGAATTCATGTCTACAAGCACTGACTGGACCATCGGCGAAGTTCTTAAGACCGCGAGCGAAAAACAAGTAGGCTTCAAATTTAGTTATGCCAAAGCTATCGCTGTCTACGCTGCAATCTCAATTGTCATCACTCTCGTCCAGGAGGCCGCGGCAGGCACCACCGGTGATGTAGCGGCCTCAGTCGTTGAGATACTCGTTACCTTTATCCTGTTTCCCCTTGGTGTAGGGCTTGGACTTCTAGGCATTAGACGCGCAGCAGGGAAGGAAACCCCAGTAAGCACCATGTGGGAGCCTTATAGCCAAGCGATTCCATTGATTGTCATGTTTCTATTGATGGCGGTACTCGTTGTCGCCGGCTTCTTCTTGCTCGTTTTACCCGGCATCTACTTATCGATCGCGTACTCATTTGCACCGTATCTGATCGTTGAAAAAAATATGGGGGTCTGGGAGGCTTTGGAGACGTCCCGAAAAGCCATAACCCAATATTGGTGGCGGTATTTCGGGCTAATGCTTGTCGCCGCGGTACTCATTATTATCGGATCGATACCGCTGCTAGTTGGACTGGTCTGGGTGCTTCCAATCGTTGCAATCGCCACGGGTGAAGTGTTTGCGAAAACCTTCGGAAGCCCAGAGACGGAAGCTTTGA
>PKCZ01000126.1 GCA_002862405.1 Pseudomonadota bacterium | reverse complement strand
ACTCATTGGATGACGAGAAATGAGATAGCGTCGAGCGATATTCCGCTACGTCACTCTGTTGTTTTGGACGTCATTGATCAATATTGCGCAGGTAGCGCCGTCACTTTGGATTTGGTTCGCCAGCTATGAGTCTAAATCACTCTACAAAGGTCATTGTTGGCATGTCTGGAGGTGTTGATTCTTCGGTCTCTGCACTCTTGCTCCGAGAGCAGGGCTACCTAGTGGAAGGCCTTTTCATGAAGAATTGGGAGGAGGATGACGGCACAGAGTACTGCACTGCAAAGGAAGATCTTGCTGACGCGCAGGCAGTTGCTGATCGGTTGGGTATTAAACTGCATGCAGCTAACTTTGCGGCTGAGTATTGGGATAATGTCTTCGAGCATTTCCTGGAGGAGTATCAGGCTGGCAGAACACCCAACCCCGATATCCTTTGCAATAAAGAGATTAAGTTTCGCGCCTTCCTCGACTACGCCCGCGTTTTAGGTGCCGATAAAATTGCTACTGGACACTATGTTCGCAAAGGCCAGCGTAACGGAAAGGCGACGCTACTCAAGGGCATCGATGCTGCGAAGGATCAAAGCTATTTCCTCCATCAGGTGAGCCACGATGCGATCGATGGCAGCCTGTTCCCCGTTGGCGAGCTCGAAAAACCCGAAGTTCGTAAACTGGCGTCCGAGAATGACTTTAAGACCGCAGCAAAAAAGGACAGCACGGGAATTTGTTTCATTGGAGAGCGGCGCTTTTCCGATTTCCTTTCTCAGTATTTAAAAAAGAATCCCGGTCCGATTAAAAACCCCAAGGGAGAGGTTATTGGGGAGCATCAGGGTCTCATGTACCACACCATTGGACAGCGCCAAGGCATGGGTATCGGTGGCCTCAAAAACGCGAGCGAGGCACCCTGGTATGTAGCTGATAAAGACACGTCATCGAATACGCTCTGGGCATGTCAGGGAAACGATCATCCCGCCCTTTTCGCGACTGCCCTGCAAACGAGTGGGATCTTCTGGATTGCTGGCGAGGCGCCCGAAGCGAGTATTCGGTGCTCGGCTAAAATCCGCTATCGCCAAGCCGATCAGCAATGCACGGTAACAAAAAGCGATAGCGGCTATTTAATTCACTTCGATGAACCACAGCGTGCGATTACGCCAGGACAATCCATTGTCTTGTATCGAGACAACGAATGTCTAGGTGGCGGGGTTATCGAGACCGTACTCAATCGTTTGGAGAAACTTGCCTCGTGAGCAGCTTCACACCACTTCAGCAACAGGTTATTGCCCTTGCAGGCGTGGTTCAGGCCGCGAGAATGGTTGATCAAGTAGCGAAAACTGGCTCCTACCCTGCAGCTTTTTTTGAGGCATCGCTGCGCTCTCTATTTGCGTTCGATGCGCCCACTGTGGACGCCGTTTATGGAAATATTCAAGGCGTGAAGCTCGGCCTGCGAAGCGTGGTTGATATGTTGACCGATGCCACTAATGAGGACCATGTAGCCATGGGGGCTTATGTCCGGGGGCTGCTCAAATTAGAGGATCAATTTGGCAAGCGGCCCGACCTTCAGGAGGTGGTAGCCTCGCGTCTGGGACACGTTAATTTCAAGGCGCAACATTTCAGTGATGACGCAGTGGAGCTCGCCGCGAGTATCAGCGCAATTTACCAGGACACGATCAGCCACTTACCCTACCGAATCAAAGTGAAAGGCAATGTACAGCATCTTCAACAAACGAAGAACGCTGATTTAGTTCGCACGCTACTACTTGCCGGATTGCGGTCAGCACATCTCTGGCGCCAGTTAGGGGGGCGGCCCCGCCACTTTCTTTTCAAAGGTGGAAAACTTGCAGCTACCGCGTCAGATCTGAGTCGGCAATTATCGCCCGTTACCGACAACGGATCGCTCCATTAATCGCCTCGCGTGGTAAACTTACGTGCTCGCGATGGAGCCGCTTTATGACCTACGACACTGCAACTGCCCTATCACCACTCGATGGGCGATATGCCTCGAAATTGGACCCACTGCGCACGGTTTTCAGTGAATATGGTCTTATTGCTCGACGCTTGGAAGTCGAGGTTAGATGGCTGCAAAAGCTGGCGGAAACTTCAGAGATACGTGAAGTTGAACCCCTCAGCCCGACCTCCAATGCCCACCTTGAAGCGGTCTTAACTTCGTTTTCGTCTGAAAGTGCGGCTGCCGTTAAGGCCATTGAACGAACAACCAACCACGATGTTAAAGCGATCGAGTATTTCCTTAAGGATGCCATTGCGTCTGACGTGGCGCTCGCGGGAGCCAGTGAGTTTGTGCACTTCGCGTGCACCAGTGAAGACATCAATAACCTGTCACACGCATTAATGCTGCGCGATGGTATTCCAGTTCTTACAGCGGAAATGCGCGCCATCATTGATGGTATTGACGCCTTAGCAACTGAACATGCAGCGCTTCCAATGTTGAGTCGAACGCATGGTCAAACCGCTAGTCCAACAACCCTAGGCAAAGAAATGGCCAACATTTCGGTTAGATTGCGCAGGCAGTTGAAGGCCGTGGAGACCGTTAAGCCGCTCGGTAAGTTCAACGGCGCTGTGGGTAACTTCAATGCTCACCTGAGTGCTTACCCCGATGTCGATTGGACAATTGTGTCTCGAGAGTTCGTGGAGTCCCTGGGGCTCGAATGGAACCCCATGACGACGCAAATTGAGCCTCACGACTACATGGCCGAGTTGTTTCAGGCGATTTCACGTTTCAATACGATCCTCCTCGATTTTGATAGAGATATCTGGTCGTACATATCGCT
>PKCZ01000192.1 GCA_002862405.1 Pseudomonadota bacterium | reverse complement strand
ACCATGAGCTTTTCCATTCGGATGGCAGCGAAAAGCGATTGATAGGTTTCGGCCCAGGTTACCGGGGTCAAAGCACCGTCACTCTCCGAATGAATGAGTTGAGCGAGTTCGCCCGCACGATAGGGGTCCGACAGCTGCAATCGAATGCCGTCTGCGTCCGCTGCTCGACTCAGCTTTCGAGCTGTTTCCAGAGATGTCAGCGCTAGTGTCGCGTCGGGGCTAGCTCCAACGGCGACCACAGCCCCTACTGTGAGTTTCCGATAGCGCGGCAATAAACCCAGCGGTGTTATGGCGACTTGCGGAATCACTGCGTCAATTGTGTTGCCCACGCTAACGCCAAGATTTCGCGCAAGTACCTCTCCAAGCGCAACATGAAAGCGCTCGGATGCCACATCATCAAGATCACCCTCCAGAACCGTCATTGAGAAGACCTCAGGGTTCATTGCGCCGACGCCGGTCAGCTCAGCTCCAGAGGATGAGAAGTCGCCGCGCAGCATCAGCTGACGACGAATGTAGGGTGTATAACTGAAGGTCAGCCCGTTCAGCTCTGTCGTCTCGATGATGGTAGAGGCAGCGGAGACACTGCTCACTTCAAGATGCGGAACCACCTTCAAGAGTCGGCCAGTAAGTTCACCTGCGAGACCATTCATTACAGACAGAACAACGATAAGACTAGAGACGCCCAGCGCCATGCCAAGTGCGGCGAAAATCGACACGCCGCGGGTAAAAGCACGTTGTTCTCTACTGAAACTCAGTCGCCTCGCGATTGTGAGTTCCAAACGGGAGGACATTAGCGTTCAGTGGGATCGAATTCGATAGCTCCGGGTTTTGAGCTATCAGAGCGCGTTTCGGTCTCACAGCGCTGTGGATCACCACCACATATCTCGCAGGACTGATCTATGCCCAGTGCTCCAATTCCGCCGCAGGAGCCCTTTATAGGTTCGCGACCCGCCATCACGCCAACAGACATGGCTGCGACAATGAGCGCAAACGCTAAAAATGTTAGTACGAAGATCACTTTGTCTCTCCCCCTACGTCCGGCTCCATCAGCCACTGAGTCATAGCGTCGTTGTGTGAGCTTACCAGCTGGTCGTCCTCACGCGAAATAAGAAAGACTGCCAGTTCGTAGAGATCCGCCAACCTCAGCGCTTCCTCCGTACCCACAACCATGAGGGCCGTGGCCCATGCATCCGCAATCATCGTTGACGGGTGCACCACAGTTACCGACACAAGATCGTGCTCTATCGGATAGCCAGTTCGGGGATCGATCAAATGAGAGAAGCGGCGTCCCCCATCCTCAAAAAAGTTGCGGTAATCGCCGGAGGTAGCCACACCAATGTCGCTTACTTCAACAGCAGTAAAAATTTGTCCACGACTACCGGGCGTGGGACGCTCAACGGCTAGGCGCCACGAGTCACCACGAGGGCTCGTACCACGAACCTGGATCTCTCCACCGACTTCCAGCATAAAGTGCTCCAACCCCAGGTCATCCAGCGAGTCCGCCGCAATATCAACGGCATATCCCTTCGCAATTGAAGAAAAATCTAGTGTGGCCTCGGTGTCACGCTTCACAAAACCGCGCGTAGATAGATCCCACGCGAACTTATCTAGGCCAACAAAGGGTTCGACAGTAGCAATTTCCTCGTCTGCGGGACGTTTAGTGACGCCCTGAGGACCAAACCCCCAAAGATTGATCAGGGGCGAAACGGACGGGTCGTAAGCACCGTCTGTCGCATAGTAGATATCGAGCGCCGTATTGAAGACCAATGCGAAGTCCCAATCGACTTCCATGACCTCCATGGCTGGTAGCCGATTCAGCTCGCTCAGCGTCGAAGAAGGACGATAGTGGTTCATACTGTCATCAACCACCGAGAAGGCCTCTAAAAGCGCCTCATTGACCGTTTCCTCCGTTACCGACTCATCTGCGGCATGGTAGATCAGGCTCCACTGGGTCCCGAATATCGGCCCAGAGAGCTGTATGCCCTCAGGCGCCTTTTGACAGCCGCTCAGCCATAGCAAAAAGGCCAGCACGATGGCTGGCCTTCGAAGCATTGATGACACGTGACTAACCGCCAAAGTCATCGAGGAATATATTCTCGCGCTCTACACCCAGATCCAACAGCATATCAATACACGCCTTGTTCATCATGGGTGGTCCACACATGTAATACTCACAATCCTCAGGTGCCGAGTGGTCCTTCAGGTACTGCTCAAACAGTACATTATGAATAAATCCGGTGAGGCCATCCCAATCATCTTCGGGCTGAGGGTCTGATAGCGCCACATGCCAGTCGAAGTTGTCATTTTCCGCGGCGAGCGTGTCGTAGTCCTCGACATAGAACATCTCGCGAAGCGAACGCGCGCCATACCAAAAACTAATTTTGCGGTCTGTCTTAATCCGACGGAGCTGATCAAAGAGATGCGAGCGCATTGGCGCCATTCCCGCACCACCACCGATAAACACCATCTCGGCGTCGGTTTCCTTAGCGAAGAACTCACCGAAAGGACCGTAAACGTTGACCTTATCGCCGGGCTTCAAATTAAATACCCAACTCGACATGATGCCAGGGGGTAGGCCTTCAGTACGAGGCGGTGGCGTCGCCACACGAATGTTGAATTTAACGACACCCTTCTCTTCCGGGTAGTTCGCCATGGAATAGGCTCGGATCGTTGTGTCCGGGCACGAAGACTCGAGCTTGAAGAAGCCAAAATGCTCCCAGTCGCCCCGGTACTCATCGCCGATATCGAAGTCTGAGAACTTCACCGCATGCGGTGGGCACTCAAGCTGCACGTAGCCACCAGCGCGGAAGTCACAAGTCTCGCCCTCGGGTAGCTT
>PKCZ01000142.1 GCA_002862405.1 Pseudomonadota bacterium | reverse complement strand
TGAACCTAAGCTTCGCGTCCTCCGCCCGTAGCTCAGCTGGATAGAGCACCAGGCTTCGAACCTGGGTGTCGGGAGTTCGAATCTCTCCGGGCGGGCCAATCCTTTAACCTAGCGTAGGGGTTTAAGGTTTGGATGGGGCTCTTGAATCAACGACTCCCCATGGTGTCTACTGAAAGCCTCTTTAGCAGCTTAGGTAGTCGCCATGTGTGACGAGCACACGATTAAAGACGAGCAGGATCAGCCAAGTATTTTGACACGGCGCGAATTCAACACCCTTGCAGCCGGCGCTTCCGTGGCATTTTCGTTTCCTGCGCTGGCCAATCCATTAAAAACGGTATCTCAGGACGTAGACATTCCCACTGCAGATGGTGTCTGCGATGCTCTATTTGTGCATCCAGCCGAGGGGACTCACCCCGCGGTCTTGATATGGCCCGATATCCTCGCTTTGAGACCCTCGTTTCGTGCGATGGCGACGCGGCTGGCGGAAAGCGGTTATGCCGTGCTGTGCATCAATCCCTACTACCGAGATGCGCGATCACCTGTGGTCGAAACGGGCGAGAGCTTTAGGGACGATGCGACGCGCAAAAAGATCTACCCTCTATATCAGAGCCTCTCGCCTCAAACACACGTGCGGGATGCGCGTGCCTTTGTCGATTGGATTGATATCCAATCTGCTGTCGATAAAAATCGCCCCATCGGCACTATGGGTTATTGCATGGGTGGCCCCATGGTTATGCGCGCGGCTGCCGAACGAGCAGATCGAATAGGCGCGGCTTGCGCTTATCATCCGGTATCGCTGGCAACTGAGGGAGAAGATAGCCCGCATTTACTCATTCCCCAGATCAACGCAGCGTGCTTAATTGCGCTAGCTGAAAACGATGACGAGCAACACCCCGATGACAAAGACGTATTGCGGCAGACTTTTACCGCAAATGAGTTGTCGGCTGAGGTTACTGTCTTTGCGGGTGCGCTTCACGGTTGGTGTGTCTTGGATTCCCGTGTCTATAACGAAGCGCAGGCTGAGGTTGCTTGGACTAAAACCCTAGCATTGTTTGATCATGCGCTTTAGATACGACACAAGGTTTACTACGAGACAGGCCGAGATCGGCAAGCGATGTGTGGACGGTACACGCTAACAGCCTCAAATAAGCCTGATCTGGCGCACCTAAATCTCGATATTCCTGATCGTTACAATATTGCGCCTCAGGCTGATGTGCTGGTGGAAACGGATCAAGCGGAATTTGCCCTCATGTCTTGGTCTTTCTCGCCCGCATGGGCCAAAACGCCGATGAATCTTTTCAATGCCAGAGCTGAGACCTTAACTGAGAAGCCATCATTTAAAGATGCTCAGCGTTGCGTATTTATCGCCGACGGCTGGTATGAGTGGCAGCGGCCGGTGTCTCCTAGCCGGCCTTGGTATCACCACTCTGATGGTGAACTTCTCCGTTTCGCGGGTGTTTATGAGCCAGCAAGTGGCTGCGCCATTGTGACTATGGGTGCGCAGGCGGGTATTGCGCATATCCACCACCGACAGCCACTCCTGTTGTCTGCAGATGCATCTGATCAGTGGTTGAACGGAGCACCTGCAGGAGACTGCATGACGGATATAACTGTCGATTTTCACCGGGTGAGTTCCGCTGTTAACAATGCCAAGGTGGATGATCCGAGGCTTGCTCATCCACTGGATGAATCAATCTGCGAGCCCGAGCAGGGCGCACTGTTTGAGTAGGACTTCTCAGCGCAATTTTGTAGTGCAGCTGTTTACCTCAAGTTGGCGTCGAGTGAACTTCGGTGAAATGCTGTCTCGAGATGGTGTAGAGAGTGGTCTAGATAGCAGCTCTCGGGAACTCTAAATTTCAGGAAGAACTACCATAAAAACGTTGTGGTAGCAGGGGTTTAGGGTTGATACCATCGAGCCAATAATGAATAACAGCCGCACTCGCCAGTCGGCAGAAAGACAAGGGGGAGAATCGGTGCTGAGCGCGTACTCATTACCGGTCAAAGCGATGACAGCCTCTTTCGAGAAAGCAGCAGAGACAAAAGTAGCGCAAACTGCAGCTAAGCACGCCGCATCGCAAGGCGGTCTTCTGCCGTGCCTGCATGAAATTCAGGCAGAATTGGGTTACATCCCCAACGAGCACTTGGAAAACATCGCCACCGCGTTTTCACTCTCGACGGCAGAGGTTCATGGCGTGGTAAGTTTTTATCACGACTTTAGAACGTCACCGTCTGGTCCGCAGAGTATCCAGATTTGCTGTGCCGAAGCCTGTCAGGCATCGGGATCACACGAATTGGAGGCTGGCGTTGCCGACGTTTTGGGTGTTGAGTTTGATGAAACGCACCCAACGGACAACTACCGCCTCGAGCGAGTGTATTGTTTGGGTAATTGTGCCTGCGGCCCCTCGGTTCGCATTAATGACGAAGTGTATGGACGCGTTGAGCTCGCAAGCCTACCTCAGCTAGTGACGGAGGCGGTGCAGTCATGACGATCACGGTTTATATCTCGCAAGATACGACAGCGGTCGCCGTCGGTGCTGAGCGCGTCGCCACAGCCTTCGTTCAGGCGGCGCTCAATGCAGAGTTAAGTTTCACATTGGTGAGAAATGGATCGCGCGGCGCGTTCGGTTTGGAGCCCCTGATCGAAATTGGAACTGGAGCGAAAGGGCGATTAGCGTTTGGTCCTGTCTCTGTGGATGACGTTCCTTCACTCGTTACTGCGATTACCGACGGTGAGTGCGAGCGTCATTCAAATTACTTGGGCCCGGTGAACGCTATTCCTTGGCTGGAAAGCCAGACCCGCATTACGTTCAAGCGCTGTGGTGAGGGTGATCCCACTGATCTCACTAACTATCGCGTACTTGGCGGATACCGCGGACTTGAACGCGCACTGACACTGTCGCCGCAAGCCATTGTCGATGA
>PKCZ01000174.1 GCA_002862405.1 Pseudomonadota bacterium | reverse complement strand
ATAACTCTCAAGAAGTAAATTGAAATTCTTTGCAGGATCAGAGCTACCTACGAACAAGAAGAACTCATCTCCCAGACCCTTCATAGGAATCGATTCAATCTGTGAAAAATCCTTGGCTGCCAAAGGCGTCACTGTCGACTTATGAGCTAAATTTGGAAAGAGAGCTTGCAATCGACTCTGCGTAAACTGGGAGTTCGTTATGATCGCCCGACAACGCTTCAAGGAAGGTAGATAGATTCTCTCAAAATACCATTTCGACCAAGAACTAAAACGCTCCGGCGTATCAAGAATTGCTAGATCATGAACTGTAATGACATGTTTATCATCACAAACCAGAGAGAATACGGGAGAGCCTGTCGAATGAACAAGGTCCGCATCGGTAGAGCGGAGACGACCCAAAGCCGGAAAATATAGCAGGTCACGATAGGCTGCATTACATTTACGCATTATACCCTTATAATCAGATGCCTTTCTCTTATAGGAAAAAGTTTGCAGAGATAAATCGTGTAATCCCGATAGCGCAGCATATAACTCTTTTGAGTATGTATGGTTACCGCCCCTCGTCGCATATACAGGTGTCATATCAAAAAGAATCCTCATATTTTCAAATCTTTTCCTTCTGTTGCGATCAACATGACGACCTGCTCCATATATCGACAAAATTAAAGTTTATCTTCTAATGGTAAATGCTTCACCTTTATCCTGCGAAGTCCCTGATAACTAATTAGAAATGAAACTACCGCAGATACTACCGGGCTTAAATACTTACGCCTAAGCTGGTTAATCTTTGAGTCGCGATCCGGATTTCGCCCTGGACCGATGAGGCTATGAAAGGTAGTAGTACTGTTTAAATTTTCACTATCTTGTATGCATAAAGCTGGTATAGCTTGGTAGGTGCGACACATTGGTACATTGCATAATATAGGGTCAAACAACTCGTTATCAATAATTGCTTTGAAATCGCTAGCGATACTCAGTAGGAACTTGGCTGTCTTTCTATTTATGATGTAAGCAGCAGCTCCTGCATGCCCTGAATGAAGTTGATGAAAAGAGAAGCCGTTGTACTGACGCTCACACTTTCTTTGGATCGTACAAGTTGCATTTGCGGTTTCGATCTTCCAAATCGCATAAGAATCACCCGGAATATCTAAGTTATTCCAAATTGAATCAAAGTTGCGACACAGCAAAATATCATCCTCTGCGATCATACATTCCTCATTATCGGTAGACAAAAAAGTCTTCCATGCTGATACGTGTGACTGCGTACATGCAATTGCGCGTTGGGTAGTTGGATCGGTAGGTGATCCATATCGAGCGATAACATCCTCAGGTATGCAGTCGATTGTATAACCCTCTTCGACAATGTAATTTATACCAAAGTGAGTAAACAATTTATCAATGTGCTGAAGACGATCAGTAGCATTTGGCACATTAATGACGATAGCAATAGGTCTATTCATATATTTTTCCGAATGATTGAAAAAAATGTACTATTTTGTGTTTAGCGCGTGGCATGTTAACCACTAAAGCAATTGGGCTCATTAACCCAAAAATAGCCACTTTTGTGCTGATTAACTAAATCCCAGAGGCGAAAATCTGCATCGTAGAAATCGCGTAAGCGTCCATTTAGTCGACAGGAATTATTATATTTAGATCTATTTATGTGGCTTAGTTTATAATCTTGGTCCGTATATCTTGATATTTCATCAATTCCTGACTCTAAGGCATCCCAAGAGATCAGCAAATTTATTATTACTCTCCCATTGCAATCGCACAAATATCCAACTTGTCGCCTAAAATGAGTATGGTTAGTGACTTTTTCAAATAAAGTATCATCCTGGTTAGTTGCTGAAATTAATTCATCAATACCTTGATATTTAAGATACTTTTCAGCAAACGCTCTATCATGTAAGTTTTTTGCTGTATGTTTATTATAATTTACAGCTGAAGAGAATCTATCGTTAGGATTTCTTACTACCGCTACTTTCAATGCAAGCTCATAGGCTATAGGATTTATACGCTTGAAAAACTGAGCTGAAAAATGACCGCCGCTAGATTTTTTCCCGAACAAAGATTCGCAGAAGGACTGGCTAGCGTTTTTAGGCACAGGTATGAACAATATTTTTTTTCTCGATTTTGCGTAAGGATTTTTTGAAAGCCCTGTAGCGTATCTAAATCGCCACTTAAGCACTTGAACGATATCCGGCCTCAGGAATGAAAATAAAGAAAAGATAGGATGTCCCGTACCCGCCAACTCGTGGGGTAACGAGTCAAAACATGGCCCTTTAAGATTTGGGAACTTGTAGCCTCTGGTTTCCATCTTTCTTATCTTATATGGATTTGTTATTTAAATATATCATCAAGATATGGGATGAGGAGATAATCAAACCCTTTGGAGTGATGAAGAGCGAAAGCATTAGCATCTTTTTTAGTTAATCCGGCAGTGCACAGTCGCCCCATATCTTTTTTTACAAAAGGTTTTAACTCCGTTGTCGTCTGATCTACTGTAAAATCAGTGCAAATAGTTAATTGATCGAAGCAATCAGATAACGCTTCATAACAAAGGCGCAGGTAGACTAGATGGTGTCCCCCTGTCTTTGGTTCAAAAATAAAAGTTGAGGCCATTATACTGCGGGTTGAAATACTTGAACCAAGCACCGACCTAGCAAAAATTGAGAGCACAATTTATCAAATATCAATATATTTTCTTAAGTTTCCATAGCACCAAAACTTAACTTACAGCTCTAAAATTTTCCTCCACCCTGTCAGGAAATTTTCAAATGTGTATGCCTTTGCATGCTCACAAATTAATTGAAGACGTTCGCGCTTCTTATCTTCACAGAGCGACACAAGCGAGCAAAGCGATTGCGCAACCTCGTCCGCAGACGAAGGTTCGCACATGAACGCGTGATTCCCAGTACCTTCAACCAAAGCCGGATCGTAACTGATTACTGGCATAAGCCCATGAAAAGGCGCTTCTATCGCAGGTAAGCCAAATCCTTCCAATCGCGATAACAATAAAAACCCAAGCGCATTCCTATATA
>PKCZ01000163.1 GCA_002862405.1 Pseudomonadota bacterium | reverse complement strand
TCAATAAAGCGAATCGCACAGGATTACTCGGATAACGTCGCGGGCAGCATGTCGGTGGCTACAACGCATGGTCAGGCGCGTTACGTGCTGCCGGAGTCGATCTCGCAGTTCGTTGCTGATCACCCTGATGTCTCATTGGAGCTAAAGCAAGGTAGCCCGCATCAGATAGCAGAGATGGCAGCCAAGGGCGCTGTAGACTTCGCCATAGCAACAGAAGCGCTGCAGCAGTACGCGTCACTGGTAACGCTGCCGTTCTTTAGATGGTCGCATTGTGTGGTTGTCCCTCAAGAGCATCCACTAACAGCCATTTCCGACCCAACACTAGAGCAGGTGGCCCAATACCCCATCGTGACCTACACCGAGGGTTTCACAGGTCGTTATCGAATTGATGAAGGATTTGAGGCGCGAGGTTTGACGCCAAACTACGTTGTAACAGCGGCCGACGCCGACGTTATCAAAACTTACGTCAGACGCGGGCTAGGTGTTGGCATCATTTCAACAATGGCGTTTGAGGATCAATCAGACGTTGATCTGGTGCGAATCGGATCCCCCAATTACTTCTCGTCACTGCTGTCGTGCATCGCCTTCAGGCGAGGGACTTTCTTACGTGGCTTTATGTTCGACTTCATCGAACAGCTTGCGCCGCACCTTGATCCGGAGTTCGTTCGCCACGTCATGTCTATCGCAGACCCGGAAGAGCGTAACGAGTTTTGTTTAAGGCTCGAAGTTCCGCGCATTTAGCAAGTAAAGACATGAAAAATACGGTTATTGGACGAGGTTTTTTACTCAAATAGTGTGCGATTATGCGCTCGGTCATCGGATACGGCTCGTGTGCGTATGAACCCTAGTCTTGGGGAATTCGTACGCGATAACGCAGTGCCGGTATTGGCTGCGCTACAGGAAAAAGAATGGACTTAACACCAGATAACGATATGACACCAACACTCACCAATCCTTTTGCAAATACCGACGACGAGGCCACAGTCTCCACTGACTATCAGGCTGCCGTTGCTCGAGGTGAAGAACTGCAGGCGCTCCCTCGATCAGCTGCAACCGATCGGAACATTCAGCGTCAACATAGTAAAAATCGAATGACCGTCTGGGAGCGCATCGAATTCTTGGTCGATGAGGAGCCCACCATTCTTTACCAGAATTGGGGTCCAAACCTTGACGGTGCCTCGCTTGTTACCGCGATTGGCTCCATAGACGGGCGCGATGTCGCAATCTACGGCCATGACTTCACCGTTCGAGCCGGTTCAATGGACGCAACCAATGGTGAAAAGCTTGCACGACTGTTTGAGCTTGCCGGAGAGCGGAAGATTCCACTGATTGGCCTGAATGACTCTGCGGGTGCCTTCATTCCCGCGGGCGTGGGGGGCTTGGATGGATACGCTGAGGCCTTTACGGGTCTGCGTAAAATCTCAGGCGTCGTTCCAAGCATCATGTGCATGTTCGGCTTCAACGCGGGTGGTGGAAGCTATCTACCTCGTCAAGGTAGTTTCCTCATACAGGCTAAGGACACGTTCTTTGGACTCACCGGCCCCGGTGTCGTTAAGTCAGTTCTGGGTGAGGACATCACACCTGATGAGCTGGGTGGCCCTGGAGTCCACAGTCAAACAGGAGTGACAGACTTTGTCGTCGAAGACGAAGTTGCCGCGCTGCGTAAAGTTCGAGAAATCCTGCGCTATTTACCCGATAGCAACGCCGACGCCCCTGTGGTTCAGGCATGCTCGGATCCAATAGACCGCAGTACCAGCGATATCGACACGCTATTGAAAACCGCATTCGAATCGCCTACAGGCTTTAATACGCCCGTCGATAGCTCAATTATTATTCAGCAGCTCTGTGATCACGGGGATTTCCTCGAGATACAAGAGGAGCGGGCTAAGAATACAATTACCTGCCTTGGCCGAATGGGAGGCCATGTCGTTGGCTTCGTTGCTAACAACTCGGCCGTTTCGTCGGGTCAGATAGACATTGATGCGGCGTTAAAGAACGCGCGATTTATTCGTTTTTGCAACCTCTACAACATACCTGTGATGTTTTTAGAGGATACGACTGGCTTCCTTCCAGGCCGAGAACAGGAGCACCGAGGCATTGTGCAAGCGGGTAGGGCCATGCTGGATTCCATTGTTGACCTGAGAACACCGCGCTTCCTCATTCTGATTCGAAACGCGTTTGGCGGTGCCTATGCGTCATACAACAACTACCCAACAGGCGCGGATCTGGTGGTTGCGTTGCCAACGACGCGAGTAGCCGTAATGGGGCCCGCCGGCGTCGAGTACGTTTACAAAGACGAACTGAAAGCGATCCGTGCGGCGATACCCAAACGCACTGCCGATACAAAGGCTGAATTGATGAACCAAGATGTGTCAGAGACCGATGCGGATGATCAGGCGTCAGCTGCAGCATCCGAGTGGGCCAAAGCAGCCGAAGCCGATCTGGCGAAACGTTACGAGCGGGAAATTATGAACCCTGAAGAGGCACTGAGCCTTGGTTCAGTATCGCAAATCGTTATGCCGTCTGACCTTAGAACCGTAATCGCAAAGCATCTCATGTTCTGCCTGCGCCACTACACCCCCGGGCCTATGGGCGGTGTGCAGCGCGAATTTCACTAAAAATCAGCGAGTTATATTGGAGTTTTACTGTGTCAAACGAACACTACTTACATAACACGCTGATTCACCAAGACCGTCGTCTTGGCAACAGCGGCGATGCTTGGGTGCGTCAATTTGATTGTACTCACATTAAGCCACTCATCATCTGCCGTGGCCCCATCAGAAAGGAAGCCATGGACGTTTTCGCTGAGATGGGAATCAACGACTACGGCATTTTGCTCTCTGAAAAGGACTCTATTGTCTACCCACGCGCCATCGCGCCTGAGCTTCGCGTCATCGGTGATCCGAACCGAGTCCATCGGGTCAGCGATTATTCAGGCGTCGACAAAGCTGATCGCGAGGCTCGTATCAATGAGATTATTCATATCGCCCACGACCACGGCTATAACGCGATATTCGCAGGCTACGGCTTCATGGCGGAAGACGAGACTATGGTCGCGTCTATGGAGAATGCGGG
>PKCZ01000161.1 GCA_002862405.1 Pseudomonadota bacterium | reverse complement strand
CGAGCTTATCGCGTCGGGTGGTGGGAGCGTGAGCGACAATGGCGAGATAACCTACACGGGCCGATAACTACAAGCACGCTTTTAATCTGGGGCGATGGAGATAAATTTTTAGACAAAGCGATAGCCACCAACACAAATAGTTATGTGGCAGATCTACAGATAAGATTTATCAAGGGCGCTTCTCATTGGGTTCAACAAGAACGTCCCGGCGAGGTTAACCAATTAATTGAAGAGTTTGTTACCCAAACGATGCGGATGGCAAACGACTAACTTCACGAATCCCACGTATGCTCCGGTTCTGGGCATTTTTGGCGACCGCAATATTTGTGTTTCTTGTTTTTAACGCAAATTCATCTTAAAGCAGTAGTTACCTTCCAGACATATGCAAGAGTTGGCTCAGCCTCAAAGCGACAAACAGTCGTGATAAACCACCGTATTGATGTATTGAAGTTCAGGATATGCTTCTCCAACCGCTTCAATAATCTGCTCTTTCCACCACTCCGACGAGATCATTGCATCAGTAAACGATCCGTATTCCGCATGTGAGTCAAAATCCAGATGGTAATGCGCAGTTTGCATATCATCGCCAGTGGTGGCACGTAGCAAACGAGGATTTTTAGCACCCATCTCTTTGTGAATCTCGGCGGAGACCCGAGAGCCCTCAATTAAAAGCTCGATTGCCTTTGGAGTGCCTTTCCATGATGTGACTGCAGTGATCATTTTTTCTCCTATTTTCTTAAGCAAAAAAATAATTACGAACTCTAAGCTAAGCTCGCCAAAAACCTTCTTTGAAGGGTGAGCCTCCCAATGCAAAAGCAACTGCCGCGAGCAATGACCCCGTTATCAGGTAATCGTAATCTAATCCTTGGCCGTACTTTCCACCCATTAAAACAAAGCAGATGGACGCCAGAACATATAAGAGCTGACTGAGTCGCTTACGCATTAAATTTCTCTCAACCGTGTGAATCTGTGTCTTTAGCGTTCTTCAGTCTCTCTTCTGCCTCGCGCAAATCATCTTGTACCTTAGATTTGGTATTGATCGAATGAAATTCTGAAAACCCTATGGAACCAATCACTATAAGTATGCCAATTGCTAACCATGTTTTATTCATATCAAACCTTCTTTCAAAAGAGAAACTGTAGCCAGAACCTAGCTACGGTAACGCCCCCCAAACGCCTACCATATTTGCCTGAAAGCATTAGTTACGTGCCAAGCAGATGAGAGATTAAAGTTAAGGAAAACAGCCAATGTTTTACAAGGATCGAAGATAGGCCATCACTTCTCTTTGTTTCTCCGCAGACGCAACCAAACAGATACGCTCTATAGCTCGGCAAATTTTCCGAGAGCTAATGGGCTCAAAATTGTATCCACCGCGCCTCTCCACCAAACAGATCTCCGATGCACCCGCTTTTACCTCGCGCTCTCGAACCTCTACAGAATCAATTTTGAGCCTCCTACTGATCCTCTTATCCATGATAAAGAGATATCGACTATTGTTGCCGTTTCTCACCACTATTGATCTTAAATCAGCCTCTCGAAAAGGAGGAGAAGCTCGAAAATCAGCAGCGACGTCAACTAGCGGCAGACCCAGATCAGAACAACTATTTGAATCCCAGAAATCGGCTCTCACCCAACCGGAGAGAGTTAATAGACAAAGCAAGGTTATTACTTTGGTCATCTTCAAAACTACCTAAACTGTCAGCGCCATGATGTAACCTCCAACACTATCGTACGGCTACTAGATGAATTCAAAAAATAAGTAGCAAAATCTAACACGCTAACATCCCCAAGACCCGCATGAAACCTACATTTCAGCGAAGAAGAGACGATAAAAAAGCAATTAATTCAATGACTTATAATTGGTTTTGCGGCACCCGCATACGCACACACATCTTGAGTAGCGCTGATTTAAGGAGCGATTTGTAGCAAATCTTTATCGTGAGGCAATGCTCATATCGACTAACCAGCGTTCATCCAGCTTGCATCGAAATCAACCAATGGATGAACAGTAGCGGCACATTGGTTAAAACGAGTACAAGCAAGGGTACGTCCAAAGCGTTACTGAAAATTGCTTTTGTTGAAGGGGGCTTATGCAACCAGTGTACCGAAGGATCTTCCTTCCAGTAAAAGACCGTTAAGCCATAACCGATGGGGTAACTTCCCCTAAATTTTTCCAGTCCTGCGTCGTTGGGCAGAGCCTTAAAATCTCTTGCTTCAAACGAGTAAAGATAACGCTTACCCCGTACTTCATAACCGTAATAGACCAACCATTGACCAATGTGGCCGACAGGAACGAAATCAGCGCGGTGGACGCTTCCTTCCACGACTTCTTCACCTAAAGTGGCAGACCATCTTTTCGCATAACGGTCGTAAGTCCATAGGGCGACCACGACTGCTATTGCGACTTGTATGGCGTAAATGATGTCCGTCATTAGCACGTTAAATTAAATTGATTTCCTGATTAGTCATTTGCTCTCAGAAACTTAACGATCTCATTTTCCTGTTCTTTATCTTCAAATTGATATATCGCTTCGAGTCTCCGACAAATTCCCGCATCCATCCTCGTAACACACACTCTGGTAAGCCCTGGCCTCAAATTTCTTTCGACAATGTCCACACTATCGTTTCTATAAAAGCCTGGTTTGTTAAAGACCAAGAGATAGGCTTCTCGACCGCGCGTTCTCACAATTACTGATTGTCTGTCCGCGTCGCGAAAACGTTGGAACTCAAAATCGAATACTTGCTCTAAAGACTCTAACCCCAGCTGAGAGTACCTCTCTGGTAATGCATCCAAATCCTCATCTACGGAGGCACAACTCACAGACAACAGAAGTGACGCGCAAATTAACAAGTGTTTTTTCATGAATTCATTGATCCCTCACAAACTGAAAATTCAGTGTAGGAAGGAAATTCAGAAAAATCAGGGCATCAACTCTGACTATCTCCTCATTAAATCAAGGTGGGTTCCGAAATCGCCATCATGTGAAGTGATCAATGACTAAGCAGGGGCGGAGCTGTGAACAAAGACGTCTTCAGGTGACTGTTGAAAGTATTGAAGCCTACTATCCTAAAGCTATCAAATC
>PKCZ01000108.1 GCA_002862405.1 Pseudomonadota bacterium | reverse complement strand
GCGCCGCGCTCTGGACGCCCTGTCGACAGATCAATCTGAAGACCCTCAAAGTCATCTTTCAAGATGAAGTTCACAACACCGGTCACCGCATCAGCACCATAAACCGCCGATGCACCCCCTGTGGTAACTTCAACGCTCTTGACCAAGGCTCGGGGAATCGAGCCTACGTCAACCGCTTGTGAACCGCGGAAACCAGCCACGTGCCGGCGGCCATTGACCAGCGTCAAGGTTCTTGAGCCGCCCAACCCGCGAAGGTTGAGGCTGTTTGCGCCGGTTGATGAGTTCTCTGCGGTAAGCGAGGAAACAAGCGCGGGGATATCAGCAACGATATCGGCAATGTTGATTTCACCCGAGTTACGGATGTCTTCCTCTGATACCGCCTGAATGGGTACTGAAGAAACGGCGTTAGAGTCAACGGGAATGCGGGATCCCGTAACAATAACTTCTTCCAGCTCTTCTTGGGCTGAAACCGCAGGTGCTGCGGTGGCAACGGCAACTGCCAATGCTGCCAACGCAAACCCGGGCTTCCGAGACAATGACTTGATCATCTTAGCGTCCTTTCATGGTTTGTTTGCTCGATCCATCCATAGGCATGGACCGCGCGTTTTCTTTAGTTATTCGGCACAAACGTGCCCGCGTTACATTTCGCACCTTGCAGTATATAGCTGTGCACAGATGTAACAAGCTAAGGCCACACCAACAGAAAAATAATAATTAAAAACAGTGGCTTGTGTTTTTTTCATGCCAATCAAATTTCGACGAAAAGCCCCAAATTGGTGAAGTTGCGTTGAGGCATGCACTCAATTGGTGCTGGCCGGCTTGTGTGCGCGCTCCCGTGTAAAAAGGTGTACAGGGCCCTCAAAAGCCCTCTGCGGCGGCAGATAAGAGTGTCAAACAGGCCACCGCTCGCTCCCCTGCCGTCTGCGGAACGAAGATGTGATCGTGATAAAAACCCGCAACCATATTGGCGCTAATCGCCTCGGAAGCGAGGGCTTGTGACACCGCAGCAGTGAGACCCACCGCCTCTAAGCTCGAGTGAATATTGAGCGTGATGCGCGCCATGGGCTCACTGCAGACATCAAACTCGTCGGCTCTTTCCCACGGGACAATCAGGGTCGTGCCTTCAGTCTCCCGAAACGTCGCTAGTGCGTGCTCCGCCAAATACTCACTCGAGACATCATCCACCGACACGAAGGCCCAGATCTGATCATCCAGCGACGGTGACATCTGCACAATTAAGGTCAACAGATCGAACTCGCCCGTGCTTCCGATTTGGTTCGTGCTCATTTACTACAATCCTGATGAAATCAGGCTTAACCCTAACACGTAGGCCACGACTGACCACGCAATCGCGTGATCACACCAGAGGCTTGAGTAGACTGGAGCAAAGCAGTATGGGGGTGGTTGGCGAAGAAAATGGGGATTCCGCCCCCCCCTAGAGCTGAACTAAATGCGGCCATAGTCTGTGGAAGGAGCCGTCCTATTTTATTGAAAATAAGCTTTAGAGCCCCTCGCCCGACTCCGAATAGATGACCCAAATCTTTCGATAACCATCGGTTTCCCAAACACCCGTCCACTCCTTGGGGATGGTGACCGCTTCTCCTGCATTGATGGTCATTTGGCTGCCATCATCAGATGTCAGTGTGACGCTGCCCTCGAGAAAAAACATGAACTCATCGACGCCGTAGGGTTTAGTAATTTCAGAACGCGACTTACCCGCTTTGTACATACCGGAGGCGAACTTGCCATCAGACGACTTCAGGGCGGTAATGTCCAGGATATTGCCAGTCGATGTCTCAGTGACGATGGTCTTGGGATTATCAAAGGCTTTACCCATCAGATCGGCATTCGACAGCTTGGCGGGATAGATTGTCTCGGCGACTGTCAGTGAACTGGCGGCCGTCAAGCAGATTGAGGCCGCGAGACCTTTCAAATAGCGAGTCATCAAAGCATCGGTTCCAGTTATAGTTCTCATCATCGATCCATACTCCTCCTTCCGCACAGGCTCATTATTTATAATCGAGGGGCCACTCAGCTCGCTCACAAAGCTTTTGCACCCTCTCGGATTTGAGGTGCCTCGCCCCTTTGCACTCACGCTACTGATCAGGGCTTTGCATGAGTGTTGTTCATTAGCCCTGAGCCAACTCAATCTGCTCGTTGACGGCACGATCGGCTGCATCAACCGCCCCATCGACATAGGCATGGGCCTCTGAGTCCGAGTTGGCGATGCTGATGCGCCCTATTTGCGCCCTTCCCGCAATATGCGGTCCGTTGAATCGATTGTAGCTGGGGTTAATGCCAATCCCCTCGAACTCATAGGCATAGCCGTGGGGCCAGCGATTGAGCGTAATGCCAGCCATGTCGCGCTCCGCATCGAAACCATGAGGGCCCAACATGCCATCAAAGTGTTTAATGATGTCGTCTTCAAAATCTTGATAGGACATTTCGAGCAGTTTCATGCGCCCTGCCCGGTATTGATCCATCGCAGGAAGGCCTCTGGCAGTTGGCGAATACCAGGCGGTAACTACAATAGGCCGATCGGTCTCCTGGGCATATTCGTAGTCGCCAATGCTAACCGGGTAGTCCAAATGCAAGTACTTGAAGAGGACATCGCCGGGCGAATAGAACATGAAATGCCCCGCGTCTTTAAACGATTGCCAGTTTCTTAACGCGAAGGTGCCCAGTACGAAAGGAATCTTGGTGGACTGCCCTATCGCCTCGATTTGAGCCTGATTCGCCTCGGGACAAAGGTGCGGGACGATTTGGTTGTAGCAGGCCATGACCGCGTGCTTTGACCGCACCCGATAGGTTTTGCCGCCGTTAACATAAGCGACATCGACGTATTTGCCGTCAGGCGTGTTCTGCGCCCTCACCACGGTGCTGTTGAGACGAATCTTGACTTTATTATCGGGCCTGTCTAACCGACTGTATTCAGCTTTTGCCGTGACCAAATCTTCCATGGTGCTGCCAGGCATAGCATCCGGAATCAGGTTTCGGACCAAGGCACGCGCAATGCTGGCATTGCCATCAGGAAATTTGAAGATGTAAGGCTCTTCTTTTCCCTCCGGTGGTCGCACCCCCACTTCGTCCGTACCCGGGAACCAGTAAATCATCGCTTCCCACGCCGAAATGGCCTC
>PKCZ01000127.1 GCA_002862405.1 Pseudomonadota bacterium | reverse complement strand
GCGGTACGCATACGAACACGCGACTTGCGTGCGCGGCGCAAACGCGCCTGAGTCTTATCATTCATCGCTCTACCCGTTACTTCTTCTTGGCTTCCTTACGCCGTACATACTCGTCGGCGTAACGGATACCTTTACCTTTGTATGGCTCTGGCGGACGGAAGCTGCGAATCTCCGCTGCTGCCTGGCCCACCGCCTGCTTATCAGTACCTCGAATTACGATTTCAGTCTGAGTTGGCGTCTCTGCAGACAAACCTTCAGGCAGTTCGTAATCGACTGGGTGCGACAGACCGAGGTTCAAATTGACCGTCTTGCCTGACGCGTTGGCGCGATAACCAACGCCATTCAATACCAGCTTCTTTTCCCAACCGTCGCTCACACCGACCACCAGGTTGTTCAACAACGCGCGTGTGGTACCGGCCATCGCTCGGTTGGTATCAAAGTCATAAGTAATCTGCGCAACGCCTTCGTTGACATCGATACCGATGCCGTCCGTCAACGTCATTTCCATTGTCCCTTTGCCGCCCTTCACAGAAACGCTGCTGCCATTGATATTGACTTCAACGCCCTTAGGGAGGTTGACGGGGTTATTCGCTACACGTGACATGAATCGATTCTCCCGCTACCAATTAAAAGACTGTGCAGAGCACTTCGCCGCCGACGCCTTGCGCCTTGGCCGCACGATCAGTCATCACACCTTTAGAGGTAGAGACAATCGCGACGCCCAGGCCACCGCGGACACTCGGCATACCGTCCTTGCGCGCGTAACGGCGCAAAGAGGGCTTGCTGAAACGCGCTATTTCAGCAATGACAGGCTTACCGTTGTAGTACTTCAGCTCGATGCTAAGACGGGGCTTACCCTCACCAGCATCAACACGATGACCAGCGATATAGCCCTCGTCTTCCAGCACCTTCGCTACAGCGGCTTTCAATTTCGATCCAGGCATGTCGACGAATTTCTTACCCGCCATCTGCGCATTGCGCACGCGAGTCAACATGTCACTGATGGGATCTTGCATACTCATAGTCGTTCGTCTCCGTTACCAGCTTGACTTAACTAAGCCTGGTACATCGCCGCGCATCGCAGCTTCACGTAACTTGTTTCGGCACAACCCGAACTTGCGGTAAACACCATGCGGCCGACCAGTAATCTGACAACGACGCTGCTGGCGCACTGGGCTCGCATTTCGTGGCAACTTCTGAAGCGCAATCTGGGCTTCCCAACGCGCATCATCAGTCGCATTAACGTCAGCGATTGTTTCTTTCAACTTGGCCCGCTTCGCCGCGTACTTAGCAACAGTACGAGCGCGCTTATTCTCTCTGGCCACCATCGATTTCTTAGCCATAACTCTGCCTTAGCCCTTGAATGGGAAGTTAAAGGCGCTTAACAACGCACGCCCTTGTTCGTCGTTCGTAGCCGACGTGGTGATTACAATGTCCATGCCGCGCAACTTATCAACCTGGTCGTAATCGATCTCAGGGAAAATAATTTGCTCGGTAACACCCATCGCGAAATTACCGCGACCATCAAACTGCTTACCGCTGATACCACGGAAGTCACGAATACGAGGGATCGCGATATCAATCAGGCGCTCCAAAAACTCGTACATGCGTTCATCGCGCAACGTGACTTTGCATCCAATCGGCCATCCGTCGCGGATCTTGAAGCCCGCGATTGACTTGCGCGATTTGGTTACGACAGGCTTCTGGCCTGCAATCTTCTGCATGTCCGCGACTGCGTTCTCGAGGACCTTCTTATCCCCAACTGCCTCACCAACACCCATATTTAGAGTGATCTTGGTGACGCGCGGTACTTCCATCACATTCGTGAGGCCCAGCTCTTCTTTGAGCTTTGGCGCGATCTCACTGCGATATCTATCTTTAAGCGTTGCCATTAGTAGCTACCTCAAAAGCCTTCGATTACGCGTCAATCGCGTCGCCGGTCGACTTGTAAATTCGAACCTTTTTGCCGTCTTCTACCTTGTAGCCAATACGATCACCGCGACCTGCGTCTGCGTTGTAGATAGCTACATTTGAAATCTGAATTGGCGCTTCCTTCTCAACGATGCCACCTGCAACGCCCGCTTGTGGGTTGGGCTTGGTGTGCTTCTTGATCATATTGACGCCCGCAACAATCAACTTGCCTGTGTCGAGGACCTGACGCACGGTGCCGCGCTTACCCTTATCTCGACCTGCGATGATGATGACTTCGTCGTCGCGCTTAATCTTTGCCATTACCTTCTCTCCTAGCTACCGGCCGCTCAGATTACTTCTGGCGCCAGTGAGATGATCTTCATGAACTTCTCGCCACGCAGCTCGCGTGTGACAGGGCCAAAGATACGAGTGCCAATAGGCGCATCTGTGTTGTTCAACAAAACCGCCGCGTTCTCATCGAACTTGATCAGTGAGCCGTCGGGGCGACGAACACCCTTACGAGTGCGCACTACAACAGCACGCATGACTTGACCCTTCTTGACCTTGCCGCGGGGGATTGCCTCCTTAACAGTCACCTTGATGATGTCGCCCACGCGCGCATATCGCCGCTTCGAGCCACCCAACACCTTGATGCACATAACTCGACGGGCACCGCTGTTGTCTGCTACTTCCAAATACGATTCAGTCTGAATCATTTCCCCACCTCATACCGCGGCAACGTGCCGCATTGGTCCTTTAACTCAAGCGATATCAGTCGCTGTCTCAACAACGTCAACCAAAGTCCATGACTTAGTCTTGGACAGCGGACGTGACTCGGCGACCAAAACTGTGTCACCCATGCCCGCACGGTTGTCTTCGTCGTGAGCGTGTACTTGTGAAGAACGAGTGATGTACTTACCGTAAACGGGGTGCTTCACGCGTCGCTCGATCAATACAGTGATCGTCTTGTCCATCTTGTCGCTAACAACGCGACCTTGGAGCGTACGAGCTGTGCTTTGCGCTGCTTCCATCACTGACCTGCCTTCTGCTGCAATACCGTTTTGACACGCGCGATATCACGCTGCGCCTGCTTCAATAAGTGTGTCTGACCGAGCTGACCTGTTGCCTTTGCCATGCGGAGCTTGAACTGCTCTTCACGCAAATCGAGCAACTGCTTGTTCAGATCGTCAACCGACTTCTCTACTAGTTCACTCGCTTTCATCACATCACCGATCGCTTAACAAATGTTGTCTGTACGGGAAGCTTTGCCGCCGC
>PKCZ01000187.1 GCA_002862405.1 Pseudomonadota bacterium | reverse complement strand
GAGCTCGATGATATTGATATCTGCCAGATAGCCGGGCGCGAGGACGCCTCTATCATCCAAGCCATAGACCTTAGCAGTGTCAGCGCACTGGCGCTTAATCGCTTGACTCAGGCTCAACTTGAAGCCCTCTCGATCCCGGACCCAGTGCTGCAACATGAAGGTGGGTGATGCTGCGTCACAAATAGTCCCGCAGTGCGCGCCGCCATCTGACAGCGAGTTAATGCAGTCATCGGATTGAAGGACAGGTTCCAGGAAATTTAGATTACCGTCCGCGTAGTTAAGGAGTGGGAAGTAGATGAGCCCTCTGCCGCCATCACGCATCAGTAGGTCATAAGCATACTCGTCACCTGATATGCCCGCCTGCTCGGCGAGATAAGCAATTGACTGCTGCGCTGACGGCTCATAATCAAAGCCATCGGAGAGCTCGTATTGCATGGTGAAGGCAGTCGCCATGAGCTCCGTCAGTATCTGCACATCACTGTCAGGATAAACCGACTCCTCGGTAATCAGCGTGTGTCTGAAGTCCGGATCGGCGAGCCTCTCAAGCTGAGCGGCTTCCTCCAGATCAGCGACTTCGGCCCAGCTGGGTTTGAACGAGAAAGGATTAAAGGTAGTGCGCCATCCAAGTATGAGGCCAGTCCCTCGCATCGATATTTGAGCAAGGATGTTGGCGCCTTTGGCGTTCTGCTCACGCATGTTGGCCATTTGGTCGTCAAAGCTCATGGCTTTGACCGGTGATTGAAGGGCAGTGAAGGTGACTGGTAACCCGGTTTCTCGACTGAGGTCCCCCATCCAGTCGAACTCGTTCCACTCAGGAATAAGGTCGCTCGCCATTTCAAATACACCGTGACCGACACGCGCCATGCCTCGACCGATACCAATTAGCTCTTCCGGCGTAGCAGTCGTTCCGGGTACCAGTTCACCGTCTATTGATTTGTGTAGCACAGTTCGTGAGGTAGAAAATCCAAGGGCTCCTGCTCGAAGCCCTTCCTCCACAATATTCGCCATTCTCGCGATGTCAGATTCGGTTGGATCTTCATTTGCCGCACCACGGTCTCCCATGACATAGGCCCGAACCGCCCCGTGGGGCACATGTGTCGCGACATCAACAGCTCGCGGCATTTCCTCTAAGGCATCCAAATACTCTGGGAAACTCTCCCAGTTCCAAGACATCCCCTCAGACAGCGCGGATCCCGGAATGTCCTCGACGCCTTCCATCAATCCGATGAGCCAGTCGTGTCGATCCGGTGCAGCCGGTGCGAAACCCACGCCGCAGTTACCCATCACCACGGTCGTTACGCCATGCCAGGACGAGGGCGCCATTTCCTGATCCCATGTGGCCTGACCATCATAGTGCGTGTGGATGTCTACGAAACCCGGTGCTACATAGCAGCCGCTGGCGTCGTATACTTTCTCTGCCTCGCCAAGGTCAGGGCCTACCGCAACAACCGTGTCACCTGTGACTGCCACATCCGCTATGAAGGGCTCGCAGCCCGTACCGTCGACGACTGTTCCGCCGCGAATAATTAGATCGTAAGCCATGTACTCTTCCTAATTTTGTTATTCCCGCATTTCGCCGAATCTTGAAGCCACTGTCAACTGGCACCCAAGTTGCGAGGTTCAATTTTGGCTCCTATATTTAAGAAAGTCTTAGATAAGGAGATGCGACGTGAGCACGGCAGTTTGGGCGGTATTAGGCCTTATAGGTTTAATTGTACTGGTCGTATTGGCCATCGCGTTGTGGGCTATTGGTGCCTACAACAATTTCGTTCGCTTAAAGAACCTAGTTTCAGAGGGTTGGAGCGGTATTGAAGTGCAGTTGAAGCGACGCTCCAACTTAGTTCCCAACCTAGTGGCTACAGTGAAGGGCTATGCAGAGCACGAGTCATTGGTGTTCGAGGAGGTGACGCAGGCTCGCGCATCCATCGGTCGTGGCTCGGTTGGCGAGCAGGCGGCAGCTGAGAGCACTATGGCCAAATCACTCATGCACCTTTTTGCCGTAGCTGAAAACTACCCAGACCTAAAAGCGGATAAGAATTTTCAGCAATTACAAGCTGAGTTATCTGACTTGGAGGATGTTATTCAGAAGGCGCGACGTTACTACAACGGCACTGTGCGTGACTTCAATACGGAGTTGGAATTGTTCCCGGGCAATCTGATTGCGGGGATGTTCAATTTTGCGTCCGCTGAATTCTTCGAGCTCGAGAATGAAGCGGATGCGGCGGTACCTGAGGTCAGTTTCAGCAACTAGAGGAGGGGGAGATGACGTTGCTACGCGACATCATGCCACGGCTTGTTGCAAGGGGTCTGGGGCTGGCGTTCCTTGCGCTCGTGGCAGTGGCGTCAGCGCAACCTCAAGTGATCGAAATCGATGCTGAGTCGGGGTTGCCTACAAAATTAGATATTGATGATGCGCTCGCCACTCGGATTGCTGCAGAGGTTGATCGTGGGCTTCAAGCGAGCATGAAAACTGCACCAGTCCGGGAGACCCTCGGACTCTACGGTGTAGAAATTGACGTCCAGAGAGACGGCAGCTTAGCAGTGACTGAGACGATTACTGCCTATGCGCTGGGCAAGCGAATAAAACGAGGAATTTACCGCGAATTTTCGCTCCTGAATGTTGAGCGATATCAGCCGTCGAACCCTTACGATGTTATTTCCGTAAAACGAGACGGCGCCCCCGTCCGAAATTGGTTTACCGAGGGTGGCCGAGGTTTTTATCAGATCTACATGGGTAGCAAAAACCGATACCTCGACACTGGCAGGTGGTATACCTATGAGCTCAAGTACCGCGTGCCGAAAGCTATCCTGCAGTATGAGGATTACGACCTACTGTACTGGAACGCTATTCCGTTTCACTGGGCATTTCCCATTCGCTCTGCGGATATCGTGGTTCGCTTTCCGGGAGGGTTCGTCACGCGAGATATTGAGATCCAAAGTGGCCGATTCGGTGCTAAGAACAACTACGTTAACGCCGTGTGGCGGCGACCTGCTGATAATGTAGTGCGTGTCACGGCCAGTGACTTGAGGCCAAAGCGTGGTATTACACTGATGATAAAGACGAGATCAGATCTCGTGGAGGCATCAGATACTTACCCCACGGCTGATTTGGCCAACAGTTTAATTTCGGGAACTGCGATTAATGATCAGGGCTTTATAACGTGGATAACAACCAAGCCACTTACCCACGTGGTTGGACCCATAGGTATTGGCG
>PKCZ01000076.1 GCA_002862405.1 Pseudomonadota bacterium | reverse complement strand
ATGTCTAGAAGACGACGGCCTTAAGCCTCTTAACCTCCCCCGCCCAATTTATACCTATCGATTACGAAATTTGTTGTAGTTTTATTCGGAGGATCACTGCGTATACTATCGCTTCCAATAAGGAGAGGTTAAATGAAAAACGTATCATCTTTGAACACTGACGAGCACGTTGTCACAGTCCTTCAGAAAATCAGCATCCACTTGAGTCCCGAATACAAATGGCACGGGACTGATATCGATACTGAGCTCCACAGTGGTGCGATATTTAGGGGGTTTGAGAACAGAGAGGATAACGAGGAATACGTCGGTTACGTGCTGATATGCGACGTATCGAAAGATGACGATGAGCCTGATATGTATGACGTCTCCGACGAAAACGTATTCAGCGTAGAGCAGAAGCTCAGAGACGAACTCTCTAACCAAGTACAGTTGATAGAGACCTACACGCCTACAATAGGTACACTTACCGACGGTACAACACGCCTTATGTCCTCATTTGCCAAGATAATTGATGCAGACAGAGAAGCGCTGATGACTTCAGTACGAATAGGCGTTCCTGGGCAAAAATTTATATGCGTTACGTGCTATCCGAGTGCTGGCTTCGAGAACTTCGAAAAATCGGTTCAATCAACGATTGAAAGCATAACCATCGCATAATGGCCTAGTTCTTTCCGCGAGTAACCAGAGGCAATCGGGTGGTGATAACAATTGGCTACCAAGCATAGAGAAGTATATTTTATTCAAGATCGACTGCCACTTCGATGGTGGTTTTCTGAAAGTAAGGAGAGGGCGGAGGACATTGATAATGTTCTCAATCTACAGCGAGATTTAATCACCCTGATAGCGGGTTACGTCGATGAATCAGGGATTGATAAAGGACTGACTCAATTGCTCGCGCAGCAAGTAGATATGGCGGTAAATGAATACCTAGCGAGCCATCAAGTAGAATTAAAGATCATCGCGCCAAGATCCGATAAATTAATTGAAAATGAAGTGACGCTTAGTAGTAGCGGTATGGGATTCCTCTCGGAGCATGCCGTATCAGAGGGTGAGGTCATCGAGATGGAAATCTACCTCACGGCCATCGAAACTTCGGTGAGAGTCGTGTGCTCGGTACTCGATTCTCGGGCTTCAAGTGATGCTGAAAACCCTGGTTACTGGCTCAGGACCCGTTTCATAATGGGACAAGAACATGCCACAAAAGCGATCACCGCACACATATCGGAACGACAGCGGTTAGCGCTCGAAAAACGAGCGATTGGGATTGGGGCCAACAAATTATTTGGGAGTGCAAATGAAGCGTAGAGGTGCGGCAGGGGCCTATAAAAAAATAGGTGAAGAATCGCTGGTTGAGACGGCTGACTCCCATGAGCTTGTGAGTTTACTCTTCAGGGAGTTACTCAGTAGCTTAAGCACGGCCGAGGATCATTTTGAGACCGGCGACCTCGTTTCAATGAGAAATAAAATAACCAAGGCATCCAGGATCTTAACAGGCCTGCAGGGTGGTCTTGATTTTGACAAGGGCGGCGAAATTGCAGGAAATCTCGGTGAGCTATATGGCTACTGTATCCGAAGGCTTCTCGACTCGAACTCTAAAGGCAACGTTGATGGTGTCGTAGAGACAAAGCGCTTAATGTTGCCCATCGCAGAGGCGTGGAATGCCATCAAAAAGTGAAGCTATTTCAATAGATCGCTCAAAACCAATTTGCATCTAGCAGACTGTCGTTCCTGGCATTCAGAGAAGAGGTTCTCCGCTCTTTCTTGTTCTCTCACCCCTAGCCGATTTCGCCCCAAGACCACAAGATCCTCAGCCTCTACCAAGGAGGAATCTGAGCTCAACAGCGCCAGAACATAACCTGCCATGTCGTTTCTCGGAGCGTGCGTACCCTCAAAAACCATATGAGCCGTCATGTATTGAGCACCCTCGTGCCCATTTACAGCTAAGTCTTTAAATAAGACAAAAGCGCCTGCCTTATCCATATCGATGCCACTGCCCTCGTACTTCAACACCGCCAGCATATATCGGGATTCATCTAAGCCACCATCGGCAGCTATGTGAAAAAGATCCACTATTTTTTGCGCATTTTCTGGCGAATAGTTCCGACGGTACATCATAGCCAGGTTGTGGGCTGCTTCTGCGGAACCACCCTCTATTGCCTTCGAATACCACTGCATCGCTACGTCGGAGTCCATTTTGACGCCCAAGCCATGTTCGTACATGTACCCGAGATTCGCTTTAGCCCCCGCATTATTTTCTGCCGCCAATGATTGCCATCCACGCATGGCCGTAGCGTAATGTCCCCTCTCAAGCGCAGCATGCGCAGCCTCATATATGTCTTGCGCATTTTGAGCCACAGCCTCGACAGTGCAAAACAATAAAACTGCGAATAGCGCTGTTTTAGTTTCTCTCATTTCTTTTCAAACCCTCCTGAAAATCCATCGCACCCGACAAGATTTGGCCCTCGCTAAGCCCGCCTAACAGCACATTATTTTCGCCAACAATGGGAATCGCCTCACCAATGAAATTTTTAATAACGTCAATGGCATGCGCTAGGTCGTCATCTGCGTGCAGCACTAAATCATTATCCAACAAAACTGAAGCCACACGTTTATCCGGATTTGGCATCAGCTTAGTCACCGTCGTGGTTCCGAGAAAAGCCCCACCATCAACAACAACGACCTCATTACTTTGAGACTCCACGGCTAATTTCATTACGTCCGCGCAGAGCACGTCTTTTTCCACTGAAAATACTGGGCTTATGGGCAATGCGCTCACTTTAACCGATTTTAGTGATAAAAATTCCCCACCCTTTCGTAAGTCCAATCCACGCGCTCGCAGTTGTCGATCAAAATACGAATATCCATACAATCGCGTGCTGATAAAAGAAGAAATCGATACGCCGAGAAGAGAGGCAACAGCGTAGCTGTAGCTTTGGGTAAACTCAAAACATATCAAAGTAATGCCGATAGGTGCGCCCACAACTGAAGAGGTAAAGGCCGCCATCCCAATCACTGTCATCGCAGGTAAAATTGTTGGATCCAAGCCAAGCGATATAAAACCAACGCCACATAGATAACCTAGTGTTGCGCCCAAAAATAATGCGGGAGAGAACACACCGCCAAAGAAGCCCGCTCCTAAGCAAATCACCGTAGCAATAAATTTTGCGCAAAAGATGACTAACGCGTCCCTTCCAGACAGCGAACCCCCAAATAGTTC
>PKCZ01000125.1 GCA_002862405.1 Pseudomonadota bacterium | reverse complement strand
TTTGCCATTGTTGCGGGCGATCTAGAGCTTGTCTCTGACATCTTCACCACGCAATCAGGGAAAGTGGTAGACCTGCGCATTTGGGTTGAGGCCAAGGACACGGGCTACTGTGATCATGCGATGGATTCACTGAAAGCATCAATGCGTTGGGACGAAGAGCGTTACGGACTCGAGTACGACCTAGACCTCTTTAACATCGTCGCCGTTGATGACTTCAACATGGGGGCGATGGAGAACAAGAGTCTGAATATCTTCAATACCTCCTGCGTATTGGCGCACCCTGACATCACCACTGACCTTGGTTATCAGCGCGTTGAGTCGGTGGTCGCTCACGAGTATTTTCACAATTATTCCGGGAATCGCGTGACCTGCCGCGACTGGTTTCAGCTCAGTCTCAAGGAGGGCTTCACGGTATTCAGGGATGCAGAGTTCTCTGCCGACATGAATTCGCGCGGTGTGAAGCGCATTGAAGATGTCTCATTCCTGCAAACCCATCAGTTTGCTGAGGATTCGGGTCCTATGGCGCATCCGGTCCGGCCCAATTCGTTCATAGAAATTTCCAACTTCTACACGATGACCGTGTATGAGAAGGGCGCCGAAGTTGTCAGGATGCTCAACACCTTATTGGGCGATGGCGCGTTTTACGCGGGCGCTAAACTCTATTTCGATCGATTCGACGGCATGGCGGTGACCTGTGATGACTTTGTCGATGCCATGCAGGAAGCCTCGGGTAAGGACCTTAGTCAGTTCCGGCGATGGTATGAGCAGGCCGGCACGCCGGTGGTTTCAATTGAGAAAGTATTTGACGAGACCTCAGGCAGACTCGATCTAACCGTCACACAGGCAAACCCACCGACGCCGGGTCAAGATGACAAGCCGCCACTGCATATTCCGTTGACGTTGGCGTTGATGGAGAACGGTCAGCACGCGGACATGGGAAATGGTGCATCGTCTCGCGTGATGGAGTTAACAGAGTCGACACAGACGTTCTCGTTTGAGGGCTTCAGTAGCGAACCTGTTATTTCCGCTCTACGCGGATTTTCTGCGCCAGTTCGGCTCAAGATGGAGCAATCCCAAGACGATTTGATTGCTTTGATGGGCGCTGATAACGATCCGTTTGTGAAATGGGACGCGTCTCAGCGCTTGGCTTACGCCGCTATCGATAGCGGCGCTAAAGCCTTAGAGAGAGACTACGTAGATGCATTGAAGCAGGTACTGTCCAGCGACATCGAGGACGCGATGAAGGCGCAGTTGCTGAGCCTGCCGACAGAGGCGTCGCTGGCCGATAGGGCGGCGCAAACAGGCCTCGTTAATGTTCACGATATCCACGACGCCAAAACCAATGTGGCGGCTGCTGCAGGACACGCGTTGTCGAACGAGCTCGAAGCGATTGTGATGTCGAGTCTCGCTGTGACTGACACCTACCAGCCAAGTGCTGAGCAAATTGGACGGCGTTCACTGTTACATACCGCGTTGTCCCTATTGGTGGAGAGTGATCCCGAGTGGCTGATAACGGCGAGAAACATGTACTACGCAGCGACCAACTTATCTGATCGTCTCTGCGCTGCGCGTTTGGTCGTTCACCAAGGTGACGATGTGCATCGAGCCGAAGTGTTGGAACACTTCTTTGACCGATGGCAGTCCGAGAACCTCGTGGTGAATCAATGGTTTGTAATGCAGGCGACTCGGCCCTCGGCTGATTGCGTATCAGAGGTGACAGCGCTGACACATCATGCAGCCTTTGAATGGCGTAATCCAAATAAGGTTCGCTCCCTCATCAGTGCCTTCGCCGGTGCCAATCCGACCGCCTTCCACGCGCTGGATGGTGGTGGCTATCGCCTGCTAGGCGATGCTGTGCGCCGCCTTCAGTCGGATAATCCGCAAATTGCAGCACGTATGCTTGCGCCGATGACACGTTGGCGACGATACGATCATGGGCAAGCAGTTATGCGCGACGAACTGGAGTCTATTGCTGCTTTAAATGGGCTTTCGCAGGATGTTTACGAGGTGGTTAACCGGTCGCTCAGCGACAGTTAGGGCATCTCACGCAAATCCCTTCACACCTCAGACCGACGAGGGTCGAGGTGAGTACGCAATCGTTTACAACCAATTTACGCAGTGGGATAGAGGGATCGGTAATCGGCCTGTTCAGTAGTCCCAAGCTTGGGTTCATCCCTGACCGCTCGATATAGCGCCGCGCCGCGAGTCCAGGCGGCATCGCCCTGACTGTAAATCGCCGTTTCCAGTGTGCTGACCTCGTCAGCTAATGACGAGTTACAGAATCCTTTGAGTTGATCCAGGGTTCTTACAGGCTGTTGGTACTGCAGCGTTGCCCAACGCAGGAGCAATTGCCGCGTTGCTGGCGCATCGTTCTGGCTCGTACTGGCTTTCATGGCAGTCAATAGCGGCCGCAAGGTTTCCTCGGTATTATCTGTCGCGACATCACCCGCTTTTCGGTCACGTGAGCGCCACAGGATGTAGGCAAATAGCAGTGCCAAAAGCCAGCCAAGGCCCGCCAGGGCGTTAAGCCAAACCGGCGTCACTATCGTTTGTATCGGGGCTGCAAAGTCGATGGGTTGGACTGGGCTTTGGACCACGGGGCTACCCACTGAGATGGTCGTCGAAGGCAGGATGGCAAACTGAAGTGAATCGGTTTCGGTATTCCACCAAGCGACCCTAACTTCGGGCAGTGTCCAAGAGCCACTATCGCTGGCCACGAGCGCCTCGCTGCGCGTTCGCTGTCCAAGAAAACCTTCTGTGCGTTCGATCTGATCGCTGGATTCTTGATCGGGATAAACGCGAATCCCGGTTATCTTGCTGCTATCTGCCATACTCGTAATCGACGGCAATTGGCTGCTCAACAAACCCTCAGCTGCCAAGGTCAATGTCCGGGTGGTGGAATCGCCTATCTCCATGGATTCGGGCGGCGTTGACCAAGACTGAGCCAGTTCAAGCGAGGCAGCTGGGAGCCAAACGTCACCGGGAAAGTCCGCAGGCACTGGCTTCACGTTAACCGCTATCGCGTCTTCTGAAAGTCTAAATCGTTTGCCTAGGCGCGCGCCCAAAAGCGATCGTCCCGGCAACACCTCGCGCGCCGTCAGAGACAAGGACGGTATTTCAAGGGTTCCTCGCTGCTGCGGGTAGATGGCATAGCGAAGTTGGGTTACACGCCACAGACGACCATTGATTTGTCGTTGAAAGTTTCGGCGAGTCAGCTCTTCAACGATGGCGCCATTGAGTTCGAGCTGGGTAACCTCAGCACCATCGAGGTTGAT
>PKCZ01000175.1 GCA_002862405.1 Pseudomonadota bacterium | reverse complement strand
TGATGACTGGAGACTATGGAAAGTCGGAAGTCCCTGAACAAACTACAGAAATAAAACCTGTTGAAATTGAGATGGTCCCGGCTCCTGAGCCTGAACCTATCGAAGATGAAGTAGTTGTCGTTGAAGAAGAGGTCCAACCTGAGCTTCCACCTGAACCAACGGTTACTGAAGAAACTGCCGATTCGTACGCGCGTGAATCCATTGAAAGCGTCAATGGTGGTAAAGCGCTCGCTCAATTCGTCGCGGGGGACTATATAGTCGAGCGCGCGGTCGCTATTGTTGATGCGCTGCGAAGGGGTGAAGTACCTTACAAGCTCCTACCGGTTGGTCGTCCCTCAAAGCCCTTCCCGATCAGGGACGACGGGCTCCAAGTGATAATGGATCCGTCTGGCTTTAGTCGTTACGACGGTTTTGCTCAGTGGGTCAATGGTATCGATGTGTTGGCTATCGTCGACTTACTCAAGGATTACGAGCAAATCGCAACCGAAGCCTTGTTCCGAATGGGCGTGGACGATTTTGATATTCGTAGCTCAGTGCTCGCGGCAACGACCGAAATTTTGGCGACACCGATGGCGCCACAGAGTCCAGAGTTAATGAAACGCGAGGCCAACTGGGTCTACATAGACCCCGAGCTGGAAGCACTGAGCTCACTACAGAAGCAAGTCTTACGGATGGGCCCCGAAAACTCAGAGATTATTCAGGCAAAGGCCCGCGAATTGCGTGGCGCAGTACTCGAAAGCGGCATGCGCAGCTGAATTTTTTTGAAAAGCTGCAACGAATTGTTACAAGTCCTGCTCCTCCATCTCGTCTGACGTCGCCTCAAGCAAGTGCATGAAGTGAGATGGTGAGAACCCTCGAGAAGCCATGAACCTTCCACGCTTCGCCCGATCTTTTTGTTTACTTTCCCAATCGGATGGGAGCGGCTTCCCCCCAAACTTGCGCTCATAAACATCCTCGGCGAGTGCAAACCAGTCGATACCATCGGGAAACGCCGCGTCGACCGCGCTGCCGGGGTCACAGCCCTTTTGCCGAAGTTCAAACGACAGCTTTTTGGGACCGCAGCCCCGATTAACCAACTGGCGGGCCATGGAGGCTGCATAGCGCTCGTCGCTTAGCAATCCATCCGCCACCAACTCATCGACCACAGCGTGATAAATATCATCACCTTCAAGTCGCTTCCTAAAGCGGCGCTTAAGTTTGGTGATCATTTCCTGTGAGGAGTGTTCACGCCGAGCCAGCAAATCCATTGCTGCTCGGCGCAAGTCCGAGGAACGCACTCCCACGGCCGATTTATCCCTCAACAGACTCCTCGACCGGCGCTGGATCTGGAGTAGCGGCGGCTTCAGGTTCTGGTGTCGGTAAATTCATGGTCTGACGTCGGATCTCATCCTCAATCTCGGTTGCGAGCGCAGGATTATCGTCGAGGAACTTCGCAGCATTTGCCTTGCCCTGACCGATCTTGTCACCCTTGTAGGCGTACCAAGCACCTGACTTATCAACAAGATTCAGTTTTACGCCCCAGTCGAGCACCTCGCCCATGTGATAGATGCCCGCGCCATACATAATCTGGAATTCGGCCTGTTTAAACGGCGGTGATACTTTGTTCTTCACCACTTTAACCCGGGTTTCATTACCTACGATCTCGTCGCCCTCCTTGATCGCGCCAATGCGACGAATGTCGAGGCGAACCGACGAATAAAACTTGAGCGCGTTACCACCTGTTGTGGTCTCGGGGCTGCCAAACATCACACCGATCTTCATACGAATCTGGTTGATGAAAATAACGAGGCAGTTAGTTTGCTTAATGGCGCCCGTAAGCTTGCGCATTGCCTGACTGAGCAGTCGCGCCTGAAGGCCAACGTGCGAATCACCCATATCACCCTCGATTTCAGCCTTTGGCGTCAAGGCCGCGACCGAGTCGACAACCAATACGTCTACAGCACCTGATCTCACCAGCATTTCTGCCACTTCGAGTGCCTGTTCGCCGGTATCGGGCTGCGAGACGATTAAGTCATCCATCTGCACGCCAAGTTTCTCAGCATACTGTGGGTCCAGCGCATGCTCAGCATCGACAAACGCAGCCGTACCACCCATTTTTTGAGCTTCAGCGATGACCTGTAGCGTTAATGTTGTCTTACCCGAAGACTCAGGACCATAGATCTCTACGATTCGTCCGCGCGGCAATCCGCCTATTCCTAGAGCAATGTCTAGACCAAGTGAGCCGGTGGATATTGCAGGGATTGCCACACGCTCCTGATCGCCCATCCGCATGACGGTACCCTTTCCGAACTGACGTTCAATTTGCGCTAGTGCGGCATCCAAGGCCTTTTGCTTGTTCGGGTCCATGAGTCTCTCCGTAATAAATAAGTACTGTATATATAATCAGTATTTTTCAATGAAATTGCAATGCAGTTTACGTGGCTTTTTCACGTTTGAAATCAGCCAATCTAAGCACCTGTCGCCTAAAGCGACAGGGGATGTCACCTCCGCGTGGCTAGGGCTCGTCGCCAAAGATTCCGATGCGTTTTTCACCCGAGCCACTGACGCTCGCTCGGTACATGCCCGGTGTGTTGAAAACCATAGACACCTCACCAGTCGCATCTACCGCCACAATGCCACCATCACCGCCCGCTGCCACCAGCTCATCCATAATGACGGTCTCTGCGGCCTCTTGGAGGTTCTGTCCAGCAAACTGCATACGCGCACAAATATCCCTCGCCACGGTATGACGAATGAAAAATTCGCCGTGGCCCGTCGCAGACACCGCACAAGAGTTGTTGTCAGCATAGGTGCCAGCACCAATCACTGGTGCATCGCCAATTCTTCCCCAACGCTTACCGGTCATACCACCGGTAGAGGTTCCTGCGACGAGATTGCCCTTCGAATCAAGCACCACTACGCCCACGGTACCGAACTTGAAGTCGACGCGAGGCTCTACTCCCGCCTGCTTACGTGCTTTATAGGACTCAAGGGCACGTTTACGCCGCTCGGTCTCAAAATATGCTGGCGACACCTCCGGAATACCCAACTCCCTCGCAAACTGTTCCGCACCCTTGGATGCGAGCATGACATGCGGCGACTGCTCCATCACGGCCCTTGCAAGCGCAATCGGGGACTGAACAGTGGTCACACCCGCAACTGCACCCGCATCCAGCTGCGCACCATGCATAATCGACGCATCAAGCTCGTGCTTCCCATCCCAGGTGTAGACGGAGCCCTTTCCTGCATTGAACAAGGGCGAGTCTTCCATACGCTGGATAATGGCCACCACCACATCGAGGCCCTCTTCACCAGCTTG
>PKCZ01000186.1 GCA_002862405.1 Pseudomonadota bacterium | reverse complement strand
AGCAAGAAGTCCCTCAGTAAGATCAAGCGAAGCGCTGCAGGTTTTTGCAATCTCCTGGGCCGAATGCCGATCAAATCTACCTTCTTCTACGGACTTAATGATAGAAAGCATTGCAGCAATAGAAAGAGGAGCGAGACCTATAAATGAATTTATAAGGGCTTCCGAGCCTGTTTTGATCTTCGCCGGTGGCAGTAACCAGTCGAGAGCGTTGTGCTGGGCGAGCTCCTCAAAACTCACCGACTCTGTTGTTAGCAGTAGTTTACGCACCAATGTGCTGCCAAGTCGCTGCGTCATGCGCCGGATGCCCTCCACGGGGTAACACAGACCAACAGCACCAGCCGGGATTTTTAGGTGCTTACCCGTCACGCCGAGACGAAAGTCGCAGCTAAAAAGCAGCTCAGCGCCACCACCGAAGACGTCTCCCTCAACAATCGCAAGGCTGGGCATCGCAAGCGAGGCAATGGCATTTGTCATGGACTGAAAATCATCTCCGTCCATCGTGCCAGCGGTGACTTCCTTGAGGTTGGCGCCCGCACAGAAAACAGGTCCCTCAGATCGGATAACGAACAACCGGCAAGTATCAGGAATGCTGTCGATTGCAGACTTCACAAGACTGATTTCCTGCGAACCAATCGCATTGCGTCGCTCCGGCGCACACAAGCAAAGCTCGGCGACATCACCTTTCATTTCAAATCTAATTGCGTCTGTCATTCTCAAACTCCACAGCTCAAGCGCTATTGTTGCACGTCTCTTTTCGCACCATCCATGGACAGGTTCAAAAAAAATACTTAAAGTTCAAATCCTCGAATGGCGAGAATATCTCGGCCCAATCCACGGCCCCTTTGGAACACATGGCGCGCTCAGAACAGACATCTTCAAGTAGGAGCTCCAAAGCGGGGTCACCCTTCAGTCGCGGTGCGCAACATCAAGCAAAACGGGCCGCTATTTTGTCGCGCGCAGCAAAACTCTTTAATACCAAAGGCGCACGCTCGACGACGCTCGCAGATGTGGCCAATAAACTCGGACTGACGAAAACCAGCCTCTACTACTACGTCAGAACCAAAGAAGACCTTATTTTCCAGTGCTATCAAAGCGCACTTGCCAAACTCCATCAATCGCTCGATGAGGTAGAAGCCGAAACGGATGACTCGCTGGAGCGCGTCTTACGAGCTATGGAACGACACATTGAGATCAGTTTGGACTCTCTGACTTCGCGCGGTGATTACTACGCGGCACCTCTAGAGCTCGCAGTGCTGCCTGAAGCAAATCGGGCGCTGTTAGAGCAAGAATACTTGCGAATGTTCAAGCGCTTTCGTGGTTACATCCGCGACGGGATTGCCGACGGCGTCATTAGAGACTGTCATACGACAAGTACTGCAAGGGCACTGCTATCAGCGTTGGACTGGTCGTTTTACTGGCTCTATGAAATGCCGGCGGACGAGTCAAAAGAAGCGGCCTCAAAGATTCGACAGCTCTTCACTAACGGTTTGGTTCCGAGGCGCAGTTCGTTTGAATGGAAAAACAGCCATAACTCGTCGAACGCTCAGCCTAGTCAGGGCTTCAATCGTGAAGCTCAGAATAGAATTAAGCAGGAGGCATTCCTGCGAGCTGGAACGCAGCACTTCAATCGTAAAGGGTTTAGCGGCACGTCACTCGACGACATTGCTGAGTCGCTAGACGTTTCAAAAGGCGCCTTTTACTACCACTTTACGAACAAAGAGGCACTGCTATCCCAATGCTATGAATTCACGTTGGATCAATTCGAGCGCATTACCTTGGGAGTTGAACAGACTGACTTGTCACCTATCGACAAATTAGGGGCTGTTTGTACCGAGATCTTCGAACTACAGAATTCAGATCGCGGTCCACTTATCCGTTACAATACGATCACTGCACTACCCCCCGACCTCCGTCGGGCAGTCCTGCACCGAACCGAAGAAATCCACGCCAAGTTGGGTGAGATGATCGCCGAGGGCATTTCTGAGGGGTCCATTGAGAATCAGAGTGTCCTAGTAACGCGACATCTCATGGTCAGTGCAATTAATGCAGCAGTGGGTATAGACCAGTGGCGACGACTAGGCGACCTTACGAGCGCCGCGCACGATTTTTTTGATGTCTTTTTCTTGGGCCTAAAGCCGAGATAAAGCACAGAGGTAACCATGGGTTCTAAAGAAATTATCAGGCACACCTTCCCTGAGGTGTTAGACATCATCACTCCAAAGCGCGTGGGTGATTATTGGTTTATTGGTGACAGCTTACGGCCGCAGTTTCGGCTATTCGGTGGCCAGGTGGTTGCTCAATGCTTACTCGCAGCCTACGAAACGGTTGGCGATCACCTCACCGCACACTCGATGCACTGCTATTTTTTGCGGGCGGGCAATGCGGATCTACCCATTGAGCTCGAAGTAGACCCTATTCGGAATGGCCGTTCTTTCTGTACGCGCCGAGTCGTCGCCCGGCAGAATGGCGAAGCAATTTTTAATACTTCTATTAGCTACCACGTGGAAGAGGAAGGTATGTCTCACTCACTGAGCATGCCTGAAGTCATTTCACCCGAAGAAGCCTCGGCTCTGAACGCGCAACGGGACAACAATATTCCTCGCAATATGCTCGACCTGTTTGGGGTCACTCGTGAGCGTATCACCGAGCGTCTGCCTGAAGCCCAAGAACCCGTAGCGCAGTCGTGGTTTAAAGTTATCGGCCCCTTCGATGGCTGTGTGCGTAAACACCAAGCAGCGCTGGCGATGATTTCGGATTTCTCGCTCTACAGCACTGCGTTCTCGGCCTTCCCTTACGAACAGCCCGAAAAGGTGTTTATTGGCGCCAGTCTCGATCATGCGATCTGGTTCCACGAGGTGCCCGATATGAGCGAATGGATTCTTTACGATACTTACAGCCCATGGTCTGGCGGTGCCCGTGGTTACAACCGAGGCTCGCTCTGGAGTCGCGACGGAAAGCTGATCGCATCAACCGCACAAGAGGGCTTGATGAGGATCCGCAGGGATCGCAAATAACCCAGGGCTTAGAAACCATTAGTTAATGCGCGTTTCCATTTGCTGACCCAGCTGAACCAGCGAAAGCTCCCCGCCTGCCAACTTCAGCTCGTGGAATGAGGCATTGGCGGGATAAACCTGCAGCACCTCTGGTTTATTTTCAATCTCAGCAATAACCGCGTTGATAACCAGAAAGTGGCAAAACACCACCTTGGGCCCGGTAGCCTCTTTCAAACCCGACAAGATGTCTCTGCGCCATTCCCACAGATCGTCCGACTGCTCTGACCAGTCCTGGCGCATGAACTCCTGCAGCCAGGCCTTGCGACCGCTCAACGGAACAGGCGAGCGCACTTCGGAGAATCTTGAATCGACCCGAACACTA
>PKCZ01000103.1 GCA_002862405.1 Pseudomonadota bacterium | reverse complement strand
TTGAGGGTGCTGATCCCGTTATTTTGAAGTTTTACCGAGCCGAACGATGGACTGACGCGCAGATAATCGAGGAGCATGCGTTCGCTCAGGAGCTCGTCGATCATGAGATATCTGTGGTCGCGCCAGAATCAATTGCCGGGGAAACGCTCCATCACGTTTTGGGGCAGCGGTTTTCGGTATTCAAGCGTCGTGGTGGCTATCCGCCTGAGCTCGATAATTTGGATCATCTCTATCGATTAGGACAGACGCTAGGGCGCATTCATCGGGTGGGTGGCGCCGCATCGTTTCTACACCGCCGCGCGCTGTCCTCAAGCCGAATGGCAACTGAGTCACGATTGTTCGTGGAAACTGATTTCGTGCCACTGGAGCTCCAATCGGCTTACAGCACCCTGGCTCAGGACTGCGATCAGACGGCGACCGAGCTTCTGTCGGGAATGACGACCGACGATTTGCAGCGTGTGCACGGTGACTGTCATGTGGGCAACATCTTATGGCGCGATGACACCCCCCACTTTGTCGATCTCGATGACTGTATTTCCGGACCTGTAGTTCAGGACATCTGGATGTTCTTGAATGGTGATCGCAACCAGCGCGAACATCAGCTTGCTGAGTTCATCGAGGGTTACGAAGAGTTCAATGACTTCGATGTGCGACAACTGAGTTGGATCGAGGCATTGCGAACACTGCGAATCATGCACCATGCCGCTTGGTTGGCTCGCCGGTGGAGCGATCCTGCGTTCCCAAAGGCATTTCCCTGGTTCGGTCAGCAACGTTTTTGGGCCGATCACATTCTTGAGCTTCGCGAACAACTCAGTGCCATGCAGGAGGCGCCATTGCGTTTATTGTGAGTTATCGCCCGACCTTTTTTGACGCTAAAAAGGGTGTCGTAGCCTCTAATTTTCTCGCCGTTTTTTGCGGAAATCGCCACAAATACTTGCTACGGTTACGTGACGCAATTTCTCTGATGCAGGCAGGCTATGTACCCACGCACGATGAAGCGCTCATTTCTTTCATTGCTCATACTAGGGTTAAGCGCGCCAGCGCTAGCGATCGTGATGTCCGCCGAGCCAACACCGCATAGCAATATCGATACCAGCATTGTGGGACCCGTGAATCAGGAGCTAAAACTTCCGGCACGTTCCGCCCCAGTTACAGCCGTAACCCGGCAGAGCAGCAGCCTGCCTCTAGATCGTTATGATGATCAACTCGGTGTCGCAACCTTTCGCTGGAATCGGGAATCACCTAGGGCGCCGAGCTTCAGGGGCGTCGATAATGAGGCCCGCTCGCGTCATGCAGCCACGCATTATTTGGAACAAATGACGGGCGTTGGGTTAATGGCAAAGAAACAGGATGAGCGCGCGGTGCTCACATCACTACATGATATGGGACGAGGTCCTATCATCGCCAAGTTTTCTCAGGAGTTTTCTGGCGTTGAGGTCTTCAACCGAGAGCTTAATGTGCTTATGGATCGCGATCTCAATATGGTTGCGGCGTCCGGATACTTTGCCAACATTAACCAGAGCAAGAAGAGCACGCCCAAACTTCGATTGTTTGGCTCGCAGGAGTCAGCATTCTCTGCAGCCCTCAGCGACCTTTCGGGTGAGCGGGTGAGTGCGTCTCTGCTCGGCACAGAGAAGCGCGGTAAGTTTGACTTGGCAACATTATCAACGGATCGCGGCCTAGAACTTCGTGGCTTATCGCGCGTAAAACGTGTGTATTTCCCGGGGTTGAGCGAGCTACATCCGGCTCACTATGTCGAGGTCGGTGCAGTGCACCCAAGCTCAGGACAAGAGCTGCTTTACAGCTATGTCATTGGTCGAGATGGGGACGTCTTATTTAGACGAAACCTGGTTGAGAATGAGGCATACGACTATACCGTTTTCGGGCGTGATGCCGATAAGACCCTATTGCAGGGACCGCACGGTGACGTTATTCCCAAAGTAGGCGATGGCCCTGATCCGTCGGATATTGTTGATATGACGGTCATCTCCATTGACTCGCACGGGTCACTCAGTACGCAGGACCCATGGATACCGGGTCCGGCGTCTTTCTTAGAGGGCAATAACGTCATTGCCTACGGCGATATCACGGGTGGCGATGGAAAAGATGAAACGGATATCTCTCCTTTTGTCACTGCGCCCGGCACATGGGATTACATCTATGATCCCGTGAACGGTGCCACAAAAGACAATTACAAAGCAGCGATAGTAAATTTGTTTTACATGAACAACTTCCTCCATGACTGGTGGTATGACCACGGCTTTGATGAGCAGTCTTACAACGCACAATTCTCAAATTACGATCGTGGCGGGGTTGGTGGTGACCCTTTGGTAGTTCAAGGGCAGGACTCATCGGGATACAACAACGCCAACATGTACACCCCTGCGGATGGCGCAAGTCCGCGCATGCAGCAGTATTTATTCTTTTCGAAAGAGGCAGTCTATGGGGATGACTGGGGTCTAACAGTCACCTCGCATCCTGAGATCGGATTGATGCCGTTTACTCGACCTGCGATGTTCGGTCCCCAGGTCTACCCAACACTGAGTGCAAATATTGTTCGTGGGAGTGACACGGTCACTTCCGATGGTGGCACCGATGACGATGCCTGTCAGGCCCTGGTGAACGTTGAGGATGTCGCGGGAAATATTCTTCTAGTGCCCACCTCAACAGTCTCTGATTGCGATTATGTGACGCAGTCCGCTAATGCACTGGCCGCCGGTGCCATTGGTATGGTTGTCGTGGTCGCGGATAACGAGTACGTGCTGTTTGGTGATGTCGAGCCCAATGTTGTGCCAACAGTGGGTGTGTCCGCCGGCGACATTGCGTCCGTGGAGGCGCTTTTGGACGCGGCAGAGGTCGTCTCTGCAGACCTTTTCTCGAACGGTGCGTTGAAGGACTCAACGTTTGACAACGGCATCATTGCGCACGAGTGGGGCCACTACATTCAGAACCGCCTCGTAGGAAATGCGGCTGGTCTGGTGAACTTCCAGGGACGTGCGATGGGTGAGGGCTGGAGTGATTTTCACGCACTCATGTTCATGCTCAGAGAATCTCACTCGCTCATCGAGGGCAATAGTAATTTTGAAAGCGGATACACCGTAAGCACGCACGTAGCGAATTTCACAAATTCGGTTCGGCGCGCACCCTATACAGTTGATATGGCGACAAACCCGCTGACGTTTACACATATTCAAGATGGTGCTCAGCCTGACGGGTTGAGCCCCACCTCAAACGGGTCACCTCACGCGGCAGGTGAGATGTGGGCAGCGGTGCTGTGGGATGTATATGTCAGGCTTCTGAATACGTATGACTTCGACGAGGCCGAAAGCCGCATGGCAGATTACCTTGTCGCGGGTTACAAGATGACGCCGATAGCACCAACATACACAGAAGCGAGGGATGCCATTCTAGCGGCGATGTAC
>PKCZ01000154.1 GCA_002862405.1 Pseudomonadota bacterium | reverse complement strand
CCAGCAGTCAAAGGGTGCGGAAGATGCGCAGGAACCAGAAACATACTCTCCCTTTATCACCTCTCGTAAAGTAGTAACGTAAACAACGGCCGTTGTCGTCGAACCGGAAACCGTATTTCCATCGAGGGCCGTAACATGCTTGGTTTGGAGATCAGAGAATAAGGGATCAGAGCCGTGAGATGGCTCCCACCAGGCAGATGTCCCACATAAACTCACTCGCGCTCGTATGCCGGTTTCACTCGATCGTCCATCTCTGTCGCCCACACCAGCCCAGACAAAGTTTGGGGTCACTAACAAAGAGTTGACGGGCATTTTCAGAAGTGGTGATGAGCCATTTAGCGTATCTACCTGCCATGTCGCACCATCGTCGTCTGAGTAAAAAATACCTCCCTCAGTCCCGGTATCCGTATTGGCAATACTCAAATATACGCGGTTACATGATCCGGCATCTTGCCACTCGATTGCTGTGGCATAAGAGCGATCGGCTCGATCACTCTCAAGAGGCTCACCCGCGCCTGCGAAGTCCTGTGGATCGAAAACCCGACTCCAGTTAGATGCGTCTGCAACCAAGTTAAAGTCCACCGCGCCAGAGCTGGGGTCGACACCATCGCCAGTCTCATTTCGATAGACCGAACCAATACCAACGAGAACATTGGCCTTATCCGACGGCGATATTGCAACAGCGCGGTGGGGAGCGCCATCGCCCCCTGCAAACACGGGATAAACCCAGTCGCCTGCTGTTGCCACACTGGTTGGATCCGCAGGATTGTAACCACGAGCGAACGCGGCACCACCCTTGGTGGCAATCCACAGCTCTTTATCCGTTGCAGTATTCTCAAAGTAGTCAAGGTCATTGATCACCAACCCCTCAATTCCCTTAGCGTTTGCCATTTCTTTGCCCGATGGATCGGCATAGCCGCCGGCTGGATCGTGAGTAATTTCGCCGACAGCAAGATCTGTGGCAATGAACAAACGAGTAGAGTCGTTAGGATCAATTTCAAGTGAGGGATCGTTCGCATTGGTGCGCTGAGAAACCAACGTAGAACTGCCTGGACCTGATCGATAAAGTAGGGACTGAAGGGGAGGAGTCCTATCCCAGCCAGACGCGATATCGTCGTTATCAAAAACAACACGCCCGATAAATACGTGCCGACTCTCACTGCCGCTTGTCGCGATACCTCTAAATCTAACGACATCTCCGCGAGGGTAACCGTCCGTAAAACCAAAACCACTGCAGGCCGGATCGGCGCTTATCCCACACTGGTAGTCATAACCATCGTCCCACGTGCTTCCGCCATCGGTGGACTTAAAGACCATACCGTTGATAGAGGATCCTGCGATATAGATTACATTACCCGCCGTATCTTGCGGATCAGCGGCTATTAAGTCGATGGTAATAGAGCAATCAGATAGCGGGCAGGTCCCTGTCCGGATTTCTACCGGCGCGGCAGGCGGTAATGAGAGCACCAACGGCGCCACACCCAGATTCCACTGCGTAGAGACTAATCCGTGATCATTCGTAATTGGATCGCGGAGAACAACATAACCGGCTTTACTGCCCGTGACCGCGAAGTCAACGATTTCAAATGTGTCATAAGGAGCCGAGAGAGACGATGTCTCAAAAACCGTGTTCCCACCTCCGCTGATCAACCTGAAAATCTCAGTTCTAGTCGCGGCGTAAACGCCACCAGTACTGTGGCTGTGCATCACCTCTACACCCTCGACGGGCAGACCGGTAGAAGGATCATTAAATGGAGTCCATGAAACCGCTGCGCTGCCTGTTAAGCGACCATAATCCGAACTCTCGTACAGCGCTTTGTTCATTGACGTACGCTCGTTACTCAGAACCACGTACACATGACCGGGTACGCCGTGGTCTTCCTCGATTTCAGACGCAAACCCCGGTATGTGACCGGTGGATCCTGTCGATGTAGGGTTAGATGTGGACTCCCAGTAGGCGGCCGCACCACCGGATGCAGGAACGTACCGATAAACCCCGCGTTGGCTATTTTCTACCGCAATTAAAATCTCGGTAGTACCGGCATCGTCCATCGCTTCGATATCAGCAACATATCCGCCGTAAAGACCGATGTTTTCTTTGACCGGCTCTGCTAGTACAAAGATCGATAGAAAAAAAACAGTCGTCCCGTAAAACGCCGTTTTAAGGCCCCCTCGCAATGACTTTTGCCAGCACATATTATTCACTCCCATCTTTTTTTTAAGTACATAGCAGATATTTATCTGATTGTTAAATTTACGTAGGTCGTGCGGTTGAAATCGACATCTTCAACTAGCGGTTTTGCGCGCCGTCGTACCGCGAAGGCGTGAGTCCCAGAAAACCCACGAGGGACAGTTTGTTAACTTATGAGATCTGAAGATAACGACCTATAAAGTCAAGGAGACGTATATTGTGAGAGATAAACCACTGGTGCAGATCGACGAGCGCGGCCCTGTCTTTGTCGTGACTATCAATCGGATCGAGGCACGCAATGCCGTGGACGGCTCAACGGCAAATGCCCTGCTCGAAGCATTTAGAGCGTTTGAGATACGTGATGATCTGAAAGTCGCAGTGCTGACAGGGGCTGACGGCACCTTTTGTGCTGGTGCCGATCTCAAAGCAATTGGGTCTCCCAAGGCGAATTATATTGAGTCCACGGGCACGGCCGATGGTCCAATGGGACCTTCTCGGCTCCACCTAGACAAGCCCGTAATTGCCGCAATATCAGGCCATGCGGTTGCAGGCGGTCTCGAGCTTGCCTGCTGGTGCGATCTACGTGTTGCTGATGCCTCCGCTGTCTTCGGTGTATTCTGTCGCCGTTGGGGTGTCCCACTAGTTGATGGAGGCACCATCCGCCTGCCTCGCCTCATCGGGCATAGTCGCGCGATGGATATGATTCTGACGGGTCGCCCCGTGAAAGCTCAGGAGGCCTTTGAGATAGGACTAGCCAACCGCTTGGTCACCGATACCGATGCGCTAACAGCCGCTTTAGTACTTGCCGACGAGATCGCAGGGTTCCCGGAGATGTGCATGCGTGCGGATCGCCGCTCGGCCATCGCGCAGTGGAGTCTAAATATCGACGAGGCACTGATTCGAGAGGGCGCAGGTGGCTACGACGTAGCAACCACCGAAGCCGTGACGGGAGCGGCGCGCTTTAGTAGTGGAGCCGGTCGGCACGGGCGCTTCGATGACTAAAGCCGGATAGCACCGGCCAAAGGGTCAGAGCCATTAATGAGTTCATAGAACTCGTCAGCAAGTCGCTCTGACTCTTTGACGCAATGGCGCCAATAGGTCTCTCGAACTCGCTCGGGGATCTTCCCAAAATCGCGGCGATCGGGGATTTTCCCAAACGGTAATTGCGCCAAAAACTCATCGCTGGGGCAGATCATAATAAGCTGGTCGGCCGATACCTGCTGGTTAGCACGCCAAGGCAAAAACTTATCAAACCATCCGACGGTGGTACGGCTATTAAAGTGTGGATA
>PKCZ01000026.1 GCA_002862405.1 Pseudomonadota bacterium | reverse complement strand
CGAGAGGCACCTCTGAAGCAAGAAACTTACGGACGCTGTCACCAAGCATCAGTTGGTCCTGTGATAGTCCAAACTCCATCTCAGGCCTCCTTCGCTGATTTTTCTGACGGGATCTTGGGTTCTTTTGGCATGCCCAAGCCGCGTTCACTGATAATGTTTTTCTGAATTTGCGACGTCCCGCCGCCGATAATCAGGCCGAGGTAGAACATGTACTGATACTGCCAGCTACCATGACCACGCACGTGAGGGTTGTCACCGTAACTCAGACCAATTTCACCCATGACATCGATGCCCAAGCATTCGATTTCATGGCGAAGCTCCGTGCCTATGAGTTTCACAATCATGCCCGGGAGGCGGACGTCCTGATTCTTATTAATCTTGGCGGACAGCAAGCGCATATCGTTGTATTGCATCGCCAGTGCGCGGCCCTCGAGCTTCATAAGTCGATCGCGGAATACCGGATTAGACATAATGGGCTCGCCATTGATGCTCTCCTCGCGCATCAGTCGCTTTACACCATTGAGTCGATTCATTGCCGCATCGGGTGTGGCCAGTGAACCGCGCTCGTGCCCGAGGATGGCATTTGCCACCTGCCATCCCTGACCGCGCTGACCGACGATCTGATGCTTAGGCACCCGCACATCGGTGAAAAAGACTTCATTGAAGTTTGCGTCCCCCGTCATATCCACCAGCGGCCTAATTTCAATCCCGGGAGTGTCCATTCGGAAGAGTAGAAATGAAATGCCCAAGTGCTTCGGTGCATCGGGTTCGCTTCGAACAAGACAGAAAATCCAGTCCGCGTGGTGAGCGGTACTGGTCCAAATCTTCTGACCGTTAATCACCCACTCGTCACCATCGAGCTCCGCCTTTGTAGTGAGGCTCGCCAAATCACTACCTGCACCGGGTTCCGAGTAGCCCTGACACCAAATCATCTCGGCTTTGATGGTGGGTTCGACAAAGGCCTTCTTTTGCTCCTCGGTCCCCATTTCTAGTAGGACTGGGGTTAGCATGGTGACACCCTGTCCGTTGAAACCGCGATGCACCCGCTCAGCGCCAAATTCCTCTGCAATAATGCGCGACTTGATGATATCGGGCTCCGCGCCATAACCACCGTACTCACTCGCGATCGTTCGGCTATGGTAGCCATGCTCGATAAGAAGACTTTGCCAATCGCGCATGGCTTGGCTCTTGATGCCATCACCTGGTTTTGGCTGTTTATGCTTATGGGAGAGAATGAACGACTTCACTTCCTCGCGGAACGCGTCGTACTCACTACCGTATGACAGATCCATTGCCTTACCTCTTTTGTTTTTCTTCGACAGTAGCACATCCTCAAGCCAGACGGCGTGCCCCGTTTACTAACGCGAGTGGGCGATCTGTCGTATCCTGCGCTTCACTAGCCAACGAATTATTCATCGCCGTGGACCTGATCGATCAATACCTGCCGCTGTGGATGTTTATCATCCTGATGGTCTCAACACCGGGACCCGCGAATCTGTTGCTGATGACGGCGGGTGCACAGCAGGGTTTGCCTCGCACCTTGCCATTTATTGCGGGTCTGACGGCAGGCAAACTGGCTCTGAACATTGCTTTGGGACTGGGCCTGATGGGTTTACTCCAGGCCAATCCCACCGTAACCACTGTATTTGTGTATTGTTCCGCGGCCTACATGGCCTACTTGGCACTCCGCAATTGGACGCCACCCGAGCCAGGAACTGCTAACGCAAGCTTCACATTTCTCTCGGGTAGCATAGTCCATCCGCTCAGTCCGAAGACCTGGATGATGGCCACGCTGGCCATCACACAATTCGCTGACAACTTTGATTCAGCGGCGGAACGCCTATTGTTGGTTCCTCTCAGCTTTCTGATCGCACAGGTGTTTTTTGCCGTTGTCTGGTGTGGCCTGGGCGTCATAATGAGTCGCGCTTTTGAGCAAAGCATTGTCATGCACCGAGCATTAATTTTATTGACGTTGGGCGTCATCGTTTGGGCTCTGTTGCAGTAACGCACGGGCACACAGCGCGTAACCCTTCACGTACTAACTAAGAAAAACAGGTTCTCTGATAAAACAGGCTTATACATAAAAAAGGCGGCGAGCAGATACAATGTCCTCGACTTGGAAAACACCGTCACGGCGACGACTCCTTAAGATACTGGCAGCGACCGCTGTTCTGCTACAGCAGGCATCGCTATCTGCAGCGAAGCGGCTGCTACCCGCCAACAAAGCATCGAGTGACTTCATTGAACACAATGACCTACCGCTAACGCTAGAAACGCGTCGCAGCGCCTACGGACAGGGACCCATCACCGCTATTTCCCAGTTTTTTGTGCGCAATAATCTGCCGATGCCGGAGTCGCGGATTGTCGCTGACCGGGACCTCTGGACAGTCGCCATCGAGGGAGCTGGAGAGCAAGCTGACCATACGAGCAGCCTAAGTCTTGCTGAGCTCAAAGCCCTGCCTACTACTACTATCGCGAGCGTGCTCCAGTGCTCCGGTAACGGACGCGCCTTTTTTGACCATTCACCGTCAGGCTCTCCCTGGGGTGTTGGTGCTGCGGGGTGTGCGCTGTGGACTGGTGTCAAACTCTCTACCGTTTTTGAACATCTGGGTGGCGCGCGCACTGAAGCGCGCTTCATCACTGCTACCGGCGGCGAACTGTTGCCCGACGGAATTGAGTCGAGCTCAGTGGCCGTTGAACGATCCGTGCCCATCGATAAAGGACTCGACGACTGTTTACTGGTATGGGAAATGAACGGTGAGCCCTTGCCCCTTGTCCATGGTGGCCCTGTTCGGCTGCTTGTACCCGGCTATTTCGGTGTGAATAACGTCAAGTGGGTTAAGCGGCTCGCTGCCGCAGTCAGTGAGTCAGGTAAAAAGATCCAACAGTCTGGATACCGAATGCGCGCTGTCGGCGAGAGCGGGAGCGCGAGCCATCCATCGATGTACCGAATGCCCGTGAAGTCTTGGCTTAACGGACCGGGCGCCGACGGAGTTTCACTGGCTCCAGGCAGACATCAGCTCTTTGGTGTGGCGTTCTCTGGCGAATGCGGAATCGATCACGTTGATGTCTCGCTCGACGGTGGCGCAAGCTGGCAGCGCGCCAACCTGTACGGTCCTGACCTCGGGCTAAATGCTTGGCGAACATTTTCACTCGAGGTCGATCTCGCTGAAGGGGACTACTTACTCGTTAGCAAGGCCACTGACACAGCGGGTGAGAGCCAACCCGAACTCTTCCCCGCCAATCACCGCGGCTATGGCCACAACGGCTGGCGCGATCATGGGCTGGCGGTTGAGGTCAGTGTCCAAGCGATGGCTCAGCAACACCCTTTCGTGCCTAAAGCGGACGCTAGCATCGCAGCGGCAGCGGCAGCGGCTGTTTCAGGATCGCAAATCGATAGGACCGGCAACGAAGGCGATTTAGGAAAGCGGTTGTTTGTCGAGACTGCCAGTCCGCCTTGCGGCGTCTGTCACAGCCTCGAGGCC
>PKCZ01000098.1 GCA_002862405.1 Pseudomonadota bacterium | reverse complement strand
GCGATAAGCTCGATAGTAGTTAATCATCGCTTTTAATGCCCCGGATTGTGACGCGTTGCGCCTGTAAACTTCTATAACCTTCGGAGGAAACGCGGCTCCATTTTTATTAGTTTTTTTGATCATATCCCCAATTGCGCGTGCGCCTTGCAACCCGGCCAAGTACTCCGGTAGCCACGGTATTTGAAAATAAAATACGTACCAACTTTTAAGAAGTTGAGACCATCCCAAAGTATCGACGTAAGCGCGCATGTGCGGGCCGTTACAAATGATTAGCCGCTCCAAAGGTAAGCGATCAGTGATTGCGAATTCCCAAGCAATTATTCCTCCCCAATCATGACCGATAAGGGTCACCTTTTTTTTCTCACTCGCAATAATCAGTTGCGCAACATCCTCGACAAGCTTATCGAGCGCATAATCTTTTAATTTGGCGGGGCGTGTAGTGTTACCGTAGCCTCTCAGATTTGGCGCCCAAGCCGTGAACCCTTGCTCAGCTAACACTGGTAATTGATGACGCCAAGAGAAACTGTGCTCCGGAAAACCGTGCAAACAGAGCGCCAACTCATCACCATCTCCACAATGATCAACCTCAAATGTCATACCTGAGCCGACAACAACCATAGATGTCCCTATTTCAGGATTCTTCAGCTCATCTGGCACGACCTTCAGCATGCGCAACCTCCTTAATCTGTTTTAGTAGACCGTATAATTGCTCGTTGACCAAAGATCTAATATCGGGATCGCTTCTTACAATCTGGTCCTCTTGAAGCTGTATGAAACCCTTCAGTGCAGTAGCTATTCTGGGTTGATCCACCAATGTCAGTGAAGAAAAGTATTGCGCTTTCGAGTATGTGATTGCGGCCGTTAAAACGTTTGCTTGATCGAAGCTGTCGAAGCGGGCTATGTAGCGGCGCGGAAATGAGGCGACATTTATGTGTTCGTTTGCGTCGTAAAAGTGGTCAATAAGTTGGGTTATTGCATGAGTCGAAAATTCTGGGAAGTCGTAGCCCGCATCCTCCAGAAAAACATTCCAGTGTGTGATCGCCTCAGCTATTTTTTTTTGGTTCATAAGTGCGAGGCCAAGGTAGTATTGATTTAATGGATGCATGTCGAGACGATTGCGCATAAAAGACTCCAAGCTGCGCCAGTTTTCCGCCTTCAAAAGTTGTTTTAACGTTCTTATTCCTCCTGCAGGATATGTGTTAAGCCCATAAACGCCGTACTCTGGAATCTGTTCGTAGTTTAAAAATGAAACTCTAAACCTTGATGCTCGATGTTGACTTGTTAATCGAAAGACCCTCGGAAGGTAAGTGCGCTGTCCCAATAGTGGAACCAGTGCCCAGTTAGAAAACCATTTCTGAAAAGATTCCGATAACGCGCGGCACCCAGATGAAGACCTCCGAAAGTACCTGCGTTCTCCCCGTACACCTGCTCTGCAGAACCTCATCTTCAATTCAGAGAATGTTCCATCAGACTGCCAGTACAAATCCATTTCAAAATCGGCAGAATTAAAAGGACCGCGAGGGCCTTCACCATTTGGGTGTGAAAAATTTCTGGGCCAGTAAAACCGGGCCAATGGCTCTGCTTCTATAACCTGCAAATAGCCGAGCAACCAAAGATATGAGTTTACTTCCTCGTAATTACCTGAAATATCATGGTTGTTTTCATCGAACTCATAATGTTCCAACTCGCGTTGAAATAAGACATGCAGGCCACGCTGTATTTCAGGCGTAATGAGGTCAGAAGGCGGTTCATAGGGGTACGCAGTTTCGTGATCAAGCGACTTGGCTTCAAGTGGAACCTCGATCTCTTTGCTCGTCACTACTTGAGATAGGAGCATCACCGATATGAAAAGAGGCGTTGTGAATCCAAAACCCGTCATTAAGAAAGCCCCAGTGCTTTACTTAATAAATTACCCCGCAACTATTTCTTTTAGTTTACACCGTCGGTCTAATCTATCTGGCAGGTAACCACTGTTATCGGATCAATGCGAAAGCCGCTCCCAATGTGTTGAAACTTTAAAAATTTGCAAAGCTAAGAGAGTGTGTCCTACGTTGGTAAAGTCGCAACAATACGAGTCGGTCAAATGAATGAATATCCACTCACGTCAATCGTCACGCTTGCTCTAGTGGTTCTATGGTGGGTTCTGGGATCCCGCGTAAGCTTGGCACGGGCGACCTACGCCAACAAACAGCAAAATCCAGATATGTTCCATTCCTTGGAAATTTATTCAGACGCGGATTTTATGATTGCTTTTCGGAACCATCAAAATCTTACAGAATTCCTAGTTGTAATGTTGCCAACGCTTTGGATTTGCGCGGTCGGCGTCTCAGATCTCTTTGCCTCTGTCTTAGGTTCTTTTTATTTTACTGGCCGAGTTTGGCACGCCCGTAACTATCCTCGTGATTTCAGCCATGGGCCAGCAGTTTTCCTCAGTTTATGGTCATTGAGAGTACTTTTTCTTGGTGCTATCGGCGGCGTGATTTACGCTCTGGTACAGCGGTTTTGATAAACAAGTTAACAATGTTGTTCTAATGGGAAGAACGAGTTGTGAAGAGACTCAACACGCATCAGGGGTAGTAAGTGAAAACCGCTGTAGAGTGAATAGCTCGTAGCTTATAGCTTGCGGCATTGCGCAGAGGTGATCGTATGGGACTAAAAGTTATTGGAGCAGGTTTTGGTCGAACCGGCACACTTTCATTAAAAACAGCGCTAGAGCAACTGGGATTCTCACCATGCCACCACATGTCAGAGGTGGCTAAAGATGTGAGTCAGATAAACTGGTTTCTCAAAGCAGCCAACGGGGAAAAAGTTAATTGGGACGACGTGTTTTCCGGGTTCGAAGCGGCGGTGGACTGGCCCGCCGCTGCTTATTACGAAGAACTTGCGGACAAATACCCCGATGCAAAGATAATCCTCGGCGTTCGGGATCCTGAAGCTTGGTATGAGAGCGTTAGGACATCGATATTCATGTTTCCAACCAGCTTTCCGCGATGGATTAGAAAGCTAGTCCCCACGGCAAATAATTTCATTGGGATGATAGAGAAAACCGTATGGGAAAATGAATTGAATGGGCGTTTTGAGGAAAAGGAAAATACGATAAACGTATTTCTCGAAAGGATCGAGGCTGTAAAAGCAAAGTTTCCGAGCGAGCGTTTGCTTGTTCATAGGGCAGCTGATGGATGGGATCCGCTGTGTCGATTTTTAAACGTGCCAGTACCTGAACACGATTATCCGTGGGTCAATGAAGGCCGCCAAATTCGGAGGGTAGTTCGCATACTAAAATTACTAAACTGGTTGCCCGCGGCGTTTTTCTTGGGCGGACTAGCGTTGTTTCTTTATTCCGCCTGACGGATCGCAAGAAAAAACTTTGAAAACAGATCTCTCATGTATCTGGCAGCTAACTACTGCTATCGGGTAAATGCAATAGCGCCTACCAATGTGTTGATTGTTCTTTAAAAGCGTTACTGTCAGAGGGTTAGGAGATCTAATTCTGGGGAAGAAGTAGGCTCAAAGACCTACAG
>PKCZ01000132.1 GCA_002862405.1 Pseudomonadota bacterium | reverse complement strand
CGACGCGGCCTGAATGTGCTGGCGTCCTGTTCGACGGGCTCCAACTGGTCAATGATGCCGTAGATCGCCTGCAACTCACGTGGGTCGCGGGCGCGAAAGTACTCGCCGCCTGTAGCCTCGGCGATAGCGCGAAGAAGGGCTTCATCGACTTCACCACCACGCGCGCTGGTGGTGCCCAAGTTACGGCTGATGCCGATGGTGTACACCTTGACGTTTTGTTGCGCTGCCAGCGCCGCAGCCTCCATGGGATCAACGCTACTCGCCGTATCCTGACCGTCGGTTAGTAGAATCAAAACCCGTGAGGCGGCGGGTCGATCTCGGAGCCGCTTGATGGCAAGCCCCAGAGAATCACCGATCGCCGTGTCTTCACCGGCGAAGCCTAGCTGAGCCTCTCGGATAAACTGTGTCACCGTCGTGGTATCGAAAGTGAGTGGTGCCTGTACGTAGGCTTTTGACCCGAACAGGATCAGCCCAACTCGGTCACCGACGCGACGCTCCGTGAAGTCCGAGGCGATGGCTTTTACCGCCTCGACACGAGAGATGGTGCGGTTGCCCACCTGCATGTCCCGTATTTGCATACTTCCCGACAAATCGAGACTGAGCATCAAATCCCGACCTGTGTTGGGTAGTTCAATGGGTTCACCGACCCACTGTGGGCGTGCGATGGCGACCACAATGAGCACCCATGCCAAGAAAAGGCCCAACACCCGAGCAGAGCTAACGCTTGAGGCGAGCCGTCCCTGACCTTCGAGTCGCTGCCAGCGGGCGCTGAAAGGTGCCCGAATTGCGGCGCCTAGTGACTCAGAGGCCGGAGGTAAAAAGCGTGCCAACACAGGTAGCACAATCAGTGCGAAGGCCCAGGGCCACAAAAAATCAAGCACGCGGCACCTCGTGGTGTTTCACCCAGAGCATTGCATCGCGCCAATCCACTGCACTCAGTGATCCGGGGTTGGGTGCATGCGCACGTGACAGAGCATCTAGTGCATCACTACTCAGCTTTGAACATGAGCTTCGGAGAAAGTTTGGCCAGGATTCATCGGATAGGCTTGCGACTGATGTCGCTTCGTAGGCGTTAAGTGCGATGGTCTTGAGCGCGCCACTGAGAGCTTGTACATCAGAGTTCGCTTCTTGCAGTTCCGACAGCCACTTTAGGGCCTCCCGTCGGTAGGTATTTCGCTGATAGCGCTGCAACCACTGAAAGCACAGGAAGCCCAGCGCGATGACAAGCATCCCGATGATCACCCACCAAACGGGAGCGAGCGGCCAGAACCCAATGGGATCTGGTGTTCGCAGAGGAGCAAGTTGCTGTATCAGGTCTTCAGGGTTCATCGTTTCGGGAAAACCTGCTGCAGAAGTTCGTTGGGGTTCTCGTCGGTATCGACGGTGACCAGCGGCACTTGATAACGACGAAGGTATTTTATGACTTCTTGCTGTGAGCGTTCAAAATCTACCTGGTATCGCTGACGGATCGCCTGCTGGGAGGTATCCATTTTGATCTGACGACTCCCATCTGAAATCGCGTAGCGTCCAGCGGGTGGCAGCGTCGCATCGAGCGGGTCCGTTACCTTGAAGCATACGACTTGGCGGTGTCCCACAATATCGCGCAATGTCTTCTCAACGTTGGGCTCGGATAAAAAATCGTTGAAATCACTGATCAACATAAGTCGGGCGCCGGGTCGGGACAGGCTTTTAAGTTGATTTAAAGCGGTAGACCACGATACGGCCCGATTGTGGTCGTTGGTTGCAACGTCGGGGGAAGGCGCAGATTCAAGTAGGCGTAGCAGTCGTAACACCGATCGCTTTGAGCGCTGTGGCTTGATTTCGAAAATGCCGGCATCGGTCATGGCAATGCCACCCACGCGCTCGCCGGCCTCTAATCCCGCCCACGCCAGCACGGATGCTACGTGCGACGCGAGGACAGATTTGAAGCAGTTCTTCGAGCCAAACCACATGGGGGATCTGAGATCGACCATCAATACAATGGGTTGCTCTCGATCTTCCTGAAACAGTTTTGTGTGAGGGTCGCCAGAGCGAGCAGTCACCCGCCAATCGATGGTTCGAATATCGTCGCCGGGCGCGTATAGCCGCACTTCCTCAAAGTCGACGCCTCTGCCTCGCTGACGAATGCGTCGCCGGCCGGCAAGGAGTGCCAGTGCTTTTGACTGAGCGTTGATGTTAATCATCCGTGCCACATGGCGCCCTTCGATTAATCGCTCAGCCAATACTTGGTGGCCTTTTGGCAGAAAGTCCGTCATACGACAGTTTTAGGCGACAGGAACGAGGTCTAGCAACTTATCAATGACGTCATCAGCCGTTACGCCGGCTATTTCGCCGTCATAGCTGACAACCAGTCGATGACGTAACACGTCGTACGCCATGGCTTTCACATCGTCAGGGCTGACAAAGTCTTTTCCAAGTAACCATGCATGGGCTCTCGCACAGCGATCAAGACCAATGGTTGCTCGCGGTGATGCACCGTACTCAATCCAGCTAGCCAGCTCCTCGCTGTAAGCAGCGGGCTGGCGCGTCGCCATAATCAGTTGAACGATGTACTCCTCGACCGCATCGGACATGTGCAGCTTCAGCACCTCTTCACGCGCGGCGAAAATGACAGCCTCGGAAACTTCGGGTTGGTCCACTTGCTCGCCGGTGGAGGCTTCGCGTCGGGCCAATTTGAGAATATCGCGCTCTGCTGCGGAGTTAGGGTAATCCACCTTGACGTGCATCAGAAAACGATCGAGCTGTGCCTCGGGAAGTGGGTAGGTGCCTTCTTGCTCGATGGGGTTTTGTGTGGCCATCACCAGGAACAACGCCGGGAGCGGATAGGTTGTCCCACCAACGCTGACCTGACGTTCTGCCATGGCTTCCAGCAGCGCCGACTGAACTTTCGCAGGTGCTCGGTTGATTTCATCGGCCAGAATCAGATTGTGAAAGATGGGACCGGCCTGGAATTCGAACGTGCCTAACTGCGGTCTGAAGACGTCCGTACCGGTGATATCGCCGGGCAGCAGATCAGGGGTGAACTGTACTCTGTGAAAATCGCCTTCAACGCCTTCGGCCATCATTTTAATGGCGCGCGTCTTAGCGAGACCCGGGGCACCCTCTACCAAGAGGTGACCATCGGCAAGGATGGCGATGAGAAGTTTTTTAACGAGATCAGCCTGACCAATAATTTGTTGACTCAGCCAGGTTTCGAGACCGGCGATGGCAGTGTGGTTCATGAATCAATTACCTAAAGCGATGTCACCCAAACGACATGGGGTTTTGTTGAGACAAACTCAAGCGTTCTAAGTTTCGATCAACAGCGAATTTTAATGATTATCGGGTAAATTCGTTGGTAACGTCGACAAAGATCAGTTTGAGCTTTTTTTAGCGTCTGCGATGGTCGTTGCAAACGCCTCGCGGCGCAATAGTGGATTAGCGGTTCGTCGCCGTATTGGAGCTTCAGGAGGTAATACCAGCTCCTCTTGCGGCGCCGGGTTAACAGTGCGGTGTTGCCAAGCCTCTCCGAGGTAGCGCCGTTTTTTCTTGGGGAGTAATCGAGTCAGATCAGCAATAACGAACGCATC
>PKCZ01000206.1 GCA_002862405.1 Pseudomonadota bacterium | reverse complement strand
CTATCGGCATGGCCATGGCCCCTATGGGCAGCGCGACCATTGAGTAGCTCGCTAAGACTTTATTATTGATTTGATTTTGCATGCGGACAGCAAGGCACCCAGCGACGACGCTCAGAAAGTGACCGCAATGCAAACCATTGTCAATTCAATATGAGCAGGTTGCGACAGTCTGGCTTCTGTAGCGACTGAGTTAGCGCAATTGCGACACGAAAGCAGTGTTGTACACGATGGGTATGGAGGCGAGTGGTGCCCAGGGACGGCGCCGAAACTTCAGCTTTTATGGGGACTAAAGAGTAGAGGAAGGCATTTATATACCAACCTATATACCTACAAAACGTTGCTAGGCCCCATGAACGTTTGGTAAACCGTGACGCTTCGCCATTAACCGAAACCTTTAACTCGCTCCAATAGAAACTCACATCTCTGCAAAAGTCTCCACTACTTTTTAACCTCCCCGGGGGGGCTATCGCATTTATCCGATAACAGTAGTTACCCGCCAGACACATCAGAGGGCGATTTTACAAACAGCTTTCCGAGCCTTCATGGGCCTAGGTGCGGAGCCGCTCAGTGTAAATTTTGACCAAGTCTATGTTGCCCTCACGTCCACGGATACCAACGTTTGGTGCGTCCTTTGAAGGCACGTCATGTGTAATGCGATTGGCAACGTCTGCGCTGATTAAGAAGTTCGTATCGAAGTTTTTGCATGCGTCACAGATGCGATTCGCTACATTCACAGCATCACCAATGACGGCAAATTCTAACCTCTGCTCACTGCCCATGTTGCCCACGACGCATTTGCCATAATGGATGCCGATTCGATGTTGTATCTCAGGCAGCCCGTTCTGTACCCGCTCTTTGTTCCACTCGGCTAATTTTTGATTCATGAGCACTCCGCAATCAAATGCATTCTGGGCATCGTTTCCATGTGATCTAGGGGTGCCAAAGTTAGCCATGACAGCATCCCCAATGAACTTATCAACGGTGCCCTTGTACTGAAAGATCGCGTCTACCATTAGCGATTGATACTGGCTCAGCAAATCTAGCACATCTTGTGGATCCATCTTTTCTGAGAGCTTTGTGAAGCTGACGATGTCTGTAAACAGCACCGCCACGTCGGTTACGCGAGAGCCATCTTGCCCGATAACGAGATCGCCATTCTCGATTTCATCTCCAATCTCTGGGGAGAAATACCGACGATAATTTTCTTTTGATTGTTCAAGTTCAACCGAGGATTTAAGAGCCCAGCGGTAAAATAGCGTTAGGCCGTAAAGACATGCAGTCAGGAGAATCGCTATAATAAGGGCCTGCTGAAACATCCCAGAATTGATAGCATTCCCGTCAGCCGCAAGGATTATGGGATCGTTAGTGAAATAAACCTGCGGATTTATCGCTATGGCAAGTGCGCTTTGCACTGGAAAGACCAAGCAAAGAGCAAACCAAGCTAAGACGGCGCGTAATCGCACTAGAAACGCGCCCAAAACGATCAACGCATAAAATGTAAGAAATGTGTGTTCGGCTAATCTTCCCGCTATCAGAGATTCACCCCCCGATCGCTGCACTTCTTCCATGATGTCAGTGGCTGTCACAACATACACGCCAATAAAGGTTGCAGTCATTGCTACTGTCAGCAGGGTCGAATATCGGGCAACATTTACGTTTGAATATGCATACAGTGCGGTCAGAAGCCATACAACAGATGCTCCAAGCTGGGTTACATTGATTGTTGTCAAGGAGTTAGTTTCGAGAAGCCGCAAGACAAATACTTGCCCAGCGGTGATAGCACTTAATATGCAGAAAATTTTTAGTCCCCTAACTTCCCACGCATCCACACTCTTCATGGCTGTCCTTCAAACCAAAGATCTACGTACCTGAGCATATCTGTAATTCCGCGAAGGAAAAATAGGCGCCTTAGCTGGCACTCGACCATCACGAATAATTGAGATTTAGCACCCTCACCGGGTGGCCTACCGCATTTATCCGATAACAGTAGTCACCTGCCAGATACATTAGAGACAGACGAAAAAAAAGGCGAGTCTCCCCGCCTTAGTTTCTTCCTCCTGCTGTAGGTCTTTGAGCCTACTTCTTCCCCAGAATCGAATATCCGAACAGTTTTAACAGTAACGCTTTTAAAGAACAATCAACACACTGGTAGGCGCTATCCCATTGATCCGATAGCGGTAGTTACCTGCCAGATACAAAGGAGGCCAAGGTGAAGAAAAAGTAGCTCCCTTGTATCAGGGCCATGATTGCTCTTGTGCGACTGCGGTTGGTTTTGGGTAGAGATATTAGGCCGTGGTTTAAATCTAGGCATTGCTTTTGCCACGCCATGTTCTACGAAAACTTGAATTCTAAAAAAAGGCGATCTATTTTTTTTGACGATTTTCCGTGAAGAGGTTCCATGAAATTCCTGCCGCATACCGTCTTTATCCTTGTCTTATTCTTACCTAACGCCGATGCAAGTGACTACGACATTTTCATGCGTAGGGGATTGGAAACGTTGTACCTTCAAGAGGCGGAGAAGTACGTAACTTGTCGTCAGTATACGAGAGTAGACTGCAACTTTTCAGAGGTCGAAGGATTCCTTAGGTTGCTGGCCTTGTATTCACCCGATGAGCGAATTGCCCCTATTTATCCCAGACAGGCTCAACAAAGTGGCTATCACGCAGTCGTGGTTGCGGAACTCACCATCGATGACGATGGGACGGTTCAGGACCTGGAGACACTATCTTGTGAATCTGGTTTAGGCGATCACCATTTAAAGCTTAATTGGAGATTAAATGGTAAGTACTGTGGAAGATTTTCGTTGGCTGCTGAGCGCGCATTTCAGCAGTATAAGTTCCGCGAATTTCCGCCAGAATTGCTTGCTGTTCCGCGCAGAATTCAATGGCGGGCCACGTTTACGCTGACAGGCCAAGCCAGTGATGACATAAACAAGCAAGTCACCGATTTGAAATCATCTCAGGTACGCAAAATTCAGAAATTTTCAAAGGCTAACGACTGGACTGCTTTGGAAGCGTATGCACTCAACCACCTTGATGAGCAAAAAGTCTTCCGATATTTCGCAGCTGATTCTGCTTGGAGATTAGGAAAGAAAACCGAGGCGATAGATCACTTCACTCATTTTGTAAAAGACGGTGGCAGTAGTTACTGGCATTTCGGAGCTAAGGCAGCAGCGGTCACCATCTCCCATTACTATGAAGTAGAGAATGATCAAGAGGTGGCAAATCTTGGCCGAGCTTCCATGCTCGAAGCTTATTTAGACCGTGGCAACGTCCTAACCAAAGCCGCCATCTCTGATGCGCTGTGGCGGTATGCTTCTTCGCTAACCTTGATTGAGCAACCGGAAATAGCGAAGGCATTTATTATTTTGACTGGAATAAAACGGCATGAGTTAAGGCACGGTGGCATTCCAAAAAATGTTATGGAAATGGTTAATCAGCAGATCAGTAATATTGAGTCGCAGATCATTGTCATTGGAAGATCCAAAGTCGAACAAGCGCGAGCTATGTGAAATATTCAGAAGAGCAAGCGTGGTCTGTGGGCTAAGTAAGATCCCGTTTCGCCGTGGAGTTGGAGGA
>PKCZ01000131.1 GCA_002862405.1 Pseudomonadota bacterium | reverse complement strand
CATCCGCAACTGACTCCGGGTAAGCTGCATTGATCGCAGCCCAATCTAGCGCCTCATCAGTAACTGCCGCAGCGGCTTGTGCTGCAAAGTTATTGTCAAGGTCGGGATTACCTGCTGTACCGGAGAGCCCACCGACACTGGCCAAAGACCCGTTGTCGCCAGCCGTGTTAGCGCAATCATACAGCCAGTTATTGAAAACGAGCGCTGATCCAACGATGCCTTCCGAGTCACTACCCTCAATCGCCGCACAAGTATCAAAGGTGGTCAGACTGTCCTCGGCTGTGGTCACCGCAACGTTGTGGAAGAAACCGCCCGACCCTTTCTTGAAGCGCATAACATAAGACGCATCATCCGCTTTCTTGCTAGCCACAATCGTTAGGTTAGCAACGGTTGGCTTGGACAGTGGCTCAGCAGCGCCCTGCGTATCCATCTCGAAGGCTTCACCACCGCCTGCGTTGGATTGCTTGACGATGATGTGCTGGAGGTTACCTTGATAACCTTCGTCCCAGTCAACGGAGTCATCGAGGTTGTTAGTAAACACACCGTACTTGAGGTTTACATCACCACCATAGAACTCGATACCGTCATCGGAGTTACCTTCAACTTGGATGTACTCCATGGTCGTACCTGAGCCAACACCCACCAACGAGATACCGTTGATCTCGTTGTCAGGCGCGAACTCATATCCACCCTCAGCAACCACGACGTATTGCAGGGTACCGCTGTTATCGTCGCGAACGAAACCGCCTGCCTTACCCGACTCACCCTCTGCATCTACGTTACAAACGTCAGCACCGGTGCAGGTATTGTGGAGGCCGTAACCGTGAATGATTAAACCGCCCCATTCACCCGCGCCTTCATAACCAGAATCGTCCGACGACATGATAATTGGAGCATCGGCCGTACCCATCGCCATGATCTTGGAGCCACGCGTAATCAGCAGATTGGCGAATGTGCCCGTTTTACCGTAAATGTTGGTGCCAGCAGGGATAGTAAGCGTTACATTCTGAACCGCATCGCCGCCTTCCAATGTGCCGTCAGCGAGAATATTGCCATTACCGTTACCAACCGTCACCCGACCTTCCATCAGATAATCAAAACTAGCATCAAGCGTTAAGTCCGCCGAGACCGAACTCGGCAACACACATAGCCCATCAGCATTTTCGCTGGTGCCGGTGGGACACTCTGCATCCGGCTCTGGCTCTGGCTCAGGCTCAGGCTCTGGCGCCGGCTGCGGATTGCTTGTGTTTCCGCTATTAGTCTGACTGTTATCGGTCGTAGGCGCGTCAATAATGATCGTCGCCTCGTCTCCTTCACTACACCCGCTGAGACCTACCATGGCCCCTGAGGCTAAAAGAGCCATCACTAGCTGCTTGTTCATTGAGGTTTACTCCCTGTTAAAAAGTCCCAGCGGACTTGGTTTTTGCTAATCAAAGATCCCAGTCCACAGAGACAGAGAACTTGGTGCCCTTTTCGTAAAGCTGATAAGGCTGACCACCCTGCGTATACTCGACTTCCGAGTTTAGGAAGTTGTCGAGCTTCGCCTTAACGGTCAGATCGTCTGAGATATCCAGCTTGTAGACGAGATTTGCCTCCAAGCGTGGTTCGAAAATAATGTCTGGTGCGCCAAACAGCCCCACATCAGCAATGGACTCACCACTCTGGTTTAAGAGCAATGTCAGCTGCTGGCCTGACACAATGTCGTCGTAACCCAGGATGAGGTTAGCGGTGTACTGGGGCTGGCCCTGAAGCTCCCGAACCCTGCCAGACGAGAGCGCCACCTCCGACTCGATATATGCAACATTGAAGCTAACGAAAAGCGTTTTCGCGAAGCCATCGTCGAGCACAAACTCCTTTCGACCCTCGATCTCGACGCCGGCCAACTCACCACTATCGGCATTACGGAACGTACGCGAGTTACCTGCTGTTCCTGATGCGAGCTGAACCACACGCTCTATTGGCTTTTCCATGTCCTTGTAGAACAGCGCCACACTCAAATTATCCTGCTCGCTATCCCCGTACCACTCCCAACGGATATCCGCGTTCGTAATGGTGGATACTTCAAGGAACGGATTGCCCAGGACCCGGAAGTTGAACTCGTTGTCATAGAAGGTTGCGTTAGCGGCCTCCTTAAAGTCTGGCCGAGCTACTGTCTGTGAGGCTGCAAGCCGAAGTTGCTGGTTGTTGGAATAAAACCAATTGACACTCAGGCTCGGTAAGAAACTGTCCTTCTGGATATTGGACTGAACCGGGAGCTGTGCGCCAGACAGAGAAAACGTGTCTGTGATCTGTTCGTACTCTTCGTAACGTCCACCGGCAACGACCTGCCAGTCGGAACCAAAGGCATGGTCATACATCAGATAAGCACTGTTGTAAGTCAGCTCGGCCTCATAACTGTCGGAAGCAAGTGTCTTATCCTGGAATACGAAGCCTGTATTTCGACTGTTTGTGATCCCTCCCACCGGTGGGACGGTGCTACCGTCAGTATCAACCGATGCCTGGCACGCCGTTGTCCCCGGGCCGTCTCCACACGCATAGATCACATCCGATACGAGCAAATTGTCTGTGAAAAGCAATTCCGATCGGGCCTGGTTAATATTGAAACCGTAACTCTCACTATCGGAATCCCTCTCGCGCGTGATACCAGATGCCCCGAACCGGAAATTCGAGAAATGATAGCCGTCATCAAGTGCGTCCACCGTCACGTCAAAGGACACGTCGATGTTGGTATCCAAAAGATCATCGTAGCGTCTGACTATGGCGCCGGGCTCGATGAAGAAATTTCGCAATTCAACACTCTGCTGATCGTTGGTCGACCCGAAGTTGAACTCGCTTCGAAAGGCGTCAATGTCTGTGGCGTTCACCGCATCTCGAGATGATGCCATCACAAAGTCACGTCTATCAGGCGCATAGCGATAGGCACTACTAGCCGTCACCTGCCACTCACCAAAAATGCTGCCATCACTGTTCAGGAAGTGAGATCCTGCAAGCTGCGTCGACGCGAACGTGCGCTCTGTCCACTGTATTGTCTGCAGGTATAGCGCCTCAAACTCGTCGCCGCCCTGACCAGCGGACCGCTCAACCTGTGAGCTTGTATCCCTCGCCAGCAGCGTATTCCACTCGTAGGTGCTGTCGCCAATATTCATACCGACAGATAACAACCCACTTGCCACAACGTTATTTGATGCCTGCTCGTACCGCAGATCATCCTGCCGCTCCCCAGTCGGCGTATAACTATAACGACGCCCGTTCTCTCGCTGACTCCAATCGTTAGCGTAATTTGCTGCCGCGTAGAAGCCTATTTCCGCATCGCCAACGTAGAACAGATCGCCGTACTCTAAGCCGATGCTGGCATTAGGTTGAGCGGTTGCCGTATCAATATCAAAACCGTCCTTGATCAATATAGCGCCAACACGCCGAAGCTCGCCCTCGACTACCCCCTCAATTTCGTAGCTGTTACCGTCTGCGTCGCTTACCGTGCCTATGCCAAGCGCCTGAGCAATCGCAAAGACACCAACGTCCCGCTCCCGTGTACCGTCGTCCCACCCGATCACATCGAAATCGCCACTCAGCGGATCGACAGCAACACCGGTGGAGGTGATGCCGTTTACAA
>PKCZ01000036.1 GCA_002862405.1 Pseudomonadota bacterium | reverse complement strand
CTTGGGCTGGAAACCATTGTCATGGGCCCGGGCTCGATCGACGTCGCTCATCAACCGAATGAATACATGCCGCTCGATCAGATTCAGCCGGCCATCGATACGCTGCGGTCGCTGATTCACCGATACTGCATGTAGATTTCAGCGTTGGGTATTGAGCGTGGGATGTCGGGTCTGTATTTGTGGGCGGTAATTGTGGGCTGTGATTTACAGCGCGCTTTGTGCACGGGGTTAGTTAAAAAAGTCGTGTGCTGAGCACGGCGACCAGGGGAGCTTGGAGTAAGTCGATGGATACGATGAAAGCGGTTCGAGTGGATGTCTGTGGCGCGGCAGAACAGATGTCGGTCAAGGAGGTCCCGTTGCCTAAGCCAGGTGCGGGCGAGGTACGGGTTAAGCTAAAAGCCTGCGGTATTAACCTCATCGATACCTACCACCGATCGGGTCTCTATCCCCTGACGTTGCCCACGGGCTTAGGGTGCGAGGGCGCCGGTCTGGTTGATGCGCTGGGTGAGGGCGTTGATGACCTGGGTGAGGGTGACCGTGTTGGTTTTGCCATGGCCATGGGTGCCTATGCCGAGGCGATCGTTTTACCCCGCGCTGCATTGGTCAAAATTCCAACGGGTGTCACCGATGAGGAAGCCGCCGCGGTACTGCTTAAAGCAATGACGGTGGATTATCTATTCAACGATACCTTTCCACTGAGCGGCGGTGAGACCGTTCTTTTCCATGCGGCCGCCGGCGGCGTGGGTTTGATTGCCTGTCAATGGGCCAAACAGAAGGGCGTCAGGTTAATTGGGACGGCGAGTACACAAGCCAAATGTGATTTGGCCGTGAACCATGGTGCTGAAGCCTGCTTGTTGGGCGACGATCCTGAGCTATCCAATAAGCTTCGAGCTTATGCACCTGATGGGTTTCCTGTGGTCTACGACAGTGTGGGTCGATCGACCTATCGACTGAGTCTTGGCTTGCTTGCGCCTCTGGGTACATTTGTCAGTTTTGGCAATGCTTCAGGTCCCATCGATGCTGTCGTCCCCGGGGAGCTTGCCCTGTCCGGATCACTCTATTTTACGCGCCCAACCTTAGCGACTCACATGGCGCGACCAGGGTGGATGCAGGCATCGGCGGATCGTATTTTTGGCCTCATAGAAGCGGGGCATCTCAGGGTTGATGTGAATCAGCGTTACCCACTGAGTGACGTTATTAGGGCGCATAACGACCTGGAAGGACGCCGCACGACAGGAAGTTCGGTCCTGATTCCTTAAGTTGCGATTCCTATGATTTGTCTGTCGGGGTCCCTGTTTCATGGCAACCCACCATTGAGACTAAGTCTGATACGCGATAAAACAGACAACGAAAAATAAAAATAATGACTGAGGAGTGCACGCGTATGCGAGCGAGTTACAAGGCCATGAGCCCGTTTATGTCGGCGGAAGAAGCGACAACCATGTTGCGTATCGCCGAGGAACGACACGTGTTTCGTACCTACGCGGAAGAAGCACTTAATGACGGAATTGGAGAGTCGTTACCGCAACGTTTCGATGCCGCCTTCAACTACATTCAGCACGGCATCGATGGTCTGGGTAACAGTGATGACGTCAGCACAGCGGCGCAGCGCACCAATTATTTCCGAGAGACCTACGCCTATGGTGATGAAATTCAGGCGCCGGGCGTCGAGGCGTTTTTCAATCATCCGGAGTTGTTGGCGGTCGCTGACGAGGTCACAGGTCGCCCACTGGTCATTCCTGCCATCGTTTACGCCAATATCCTTACACCGGGGCAGGAATTAGCGATTCATACCGATGTTCCTGAGTTTAGAGGTGCAGACCGGAAACGCATGCCACAGTGGCTCCTCGTCACTATGCTGCACTCGGGTTTGTTTGATGAATATCGCATCCCTATTGCCACGTGCGTCTCCTGGTTTGGTGCTAATCCGGGCGGCGCGTTTGCCTATTTTCCTGAGGGCCCTCAGGGGCGACGGGAATCGATGCCAGCAACGCACAACACCGCCATATTGATCGATACTGATAAGGTGTTTCACGGTGTTGAGCGGGTAACGCCAAAGTCGTTTTTCCCCGAAATCGATAAAGGTGCAACGCTAACCTTTGAAGGAAGTGCCGGTTGGTCGCTCGCTAAACCCGATGGCAGTGAGGTGGCGCGTTACCAATGGGAGGATTTGCGGTACTCAATTTCGTGGAAAGCCTACTGTTTTGCCAATGAGGCAGAAAAAGCAAAGTGGGCCGATAAGACGGATGATCTAACCCTCAATTATATTCTGGACACACTTGAATCGGAGTTGAGAGCACGCGGTGTGCTGACGGGCGCACGGCCGGATTCAACGAGCTTTGCTCAAGCGCTGGTTAACGAGTTCATTCGGTTCCCGGCAGCGAAGGCTGCATAGGATCATCTTCAGCCCCGCAGGTGTTCGACGCCTCGATAAATCACTCGTTGAACAACGGTAGGGAGCAAGAGATTCTCCACTAGCCAGCGTGAAAGACGTATTGTCTTACCGGAGTCCTGGTGCAGTGTGAGTCCGTCATCCTGTGGTCCAACAATTGACCCCCATCGATTCGCTGGAGGAGCGTAGTACTTATTGGGCGCCCTACCAGCGGCCTTCCGCTTGATGTTGTTCACCAAAATACCGTAGGCCCAATTTCTAGCAGATGATCGCGCTGGATCGGTTGATGCCACATCGCCGATGGCAAAAAGACAGTCGCTACCGACCACTTCAAGCGTATTTTTGGTTTTTACAAACCCTTCATCGTCGAGAAGGGCGTCGGGTAGGAACCTTGTATGCGGTTTGCGATTGCCCGTAGACCATATGATGGCATCGACCACGGCGGATTGCCCCGACTCAAACCGTATGGTTCCCGCGCTGGGCGTAGGTTCCTCGGTGATAGCTCGATGCCCACTGAAAATCTCTACGCCCGCAGCAGTCAATTCCCGCTGGTGATAATGTCGAGCCTCCTCGTGATACCCAGGAAGCGGGAGATCCGCTGAGATATACAGAGAGACCATTTTCTCAGGGTAAGCGCGACGAATGTTCAAGGCACAACTCACACCGCATGGCCCACCTCCAACAATCGCTACGGTGTTGGCGTCGCGGATAGCTGTTGCATCCTGCTCCAACCGTTCATCGATTTGCGCCTCTGACTGCAAGTGATCATCGCGCCAGAAACCGTTAGAGGCGCCGGAGGCAATGACCAGGAAGTCAAAACGGATCGTTGTTTCGTCATTGCTCTGATTAACCACTACCACCGTTTTATTGGCGAGGTCGACGCGTTCCGCTTTGGCATGACGGATTTCAACATCCACGAGGGCTTTGAATCGTCGCAGTGGCGTATTGTAGTAACGGTTCCACCAACTCAAATCCGCCAGGCGTTTACCCAGTTCCTGCCCGCTGACAAGATTGGGCTTGGTGCTGATACCAATGACGTTGAAATACCGGCTCAGCCGAGTAGCCACCAATACGCCGGTGTCGCCCATGCCTATAATGACAACGGTTCGAGCCTTTGTTTGACGTCGGGACATTCGGCGGTCTCAATAGATTTAATGTTCTTCGTTTCAGGCTTGGATTACCCGACCCTTAACGGTGTACTCTCGGCAGTGTAACGAGTTCGATGAGTCCATGAGGTTGCCATGAGCATACGAGAAGCAACGCTTAACGATGTCGAAGCC
>PKCZ01000106.1 GCA_002862405.1 Pseudomonadota bacterium | reverse complement strand
TGGGTAAAGGCGGCAAAGAGCGGTTGGTGCCATTGGGTGAGGCGGCAATTGATATCGTTAGCGACTACATTCGGTCGTCTCGTCATGATTTGTTGGGTGGAAAACAGAGCGATGTGTTGTTTCCCTCGACGCGTGGTACGAAGATGACTCGCCAGACCTTTTGGTATCGTATTAAAATCTACGCTCAGCGAGCGAGCATCGACGCCAGTTTGTCGCCTCATACTTTACGTCATGCATTCGCGACGCACTTGATTAACCACGGTGCTGACTTGCGCGTCGTTCAAATGTTACTTGGGCACAGTGATCTGACGACGACTCAGATCTACACGCATGTAGCTCGAAGTAGAATGCAGGCGCTCCATGAGAAGCACCATCCGAGAGGCTAAAGTGTTGAAACGAAAGCTTACAAAAAGGTTTTTTACTGTGATCAGCATGTGTCTTGGCATTATTGCGACCGCAGCTATAGCCAGTGAGGATGAACGCTTCGCTGCGGCGAAATCACGCCTCGAGGCAGGCCTGTCTGCCATGGTGGGCAGTACCATCACGATTGACCGAGTCTCTGCGACTCAATCTGACGATCTTATTGAAGTGGCAATCGTCGACGGTCCCGTCCTCTATGCCACGCGCGACGGCAACTTTCTCCTTCTTAACGGTGATTTACTTAAAGTCACAGCATCGTCGGTCTCTAATCTGTCGGAGGAACGCCGAATTACGGATCGTCTCGCGCTAATCGGTGACTTAGATACGAATGATATGATTGTCTTCTCACCTTTAGATCCACCCAAAGCGCACATCACTGTCTTTACTGACATTACCTGTGGTTTTTGCCGGAAGCTGCACTTGGAAATGGATGACTTCAATCGGCGAGGCATCGAGGTTCGGTATCTGGCCTTCCCGAGAGGCGGTATGGCGTCACAGGGTGCGAAGCAGTTGGCAACAGCATGGTGTGCCAGGAATCGAGAGGCGACGCTCACCTCGCTCAAGTCGGGTGTTGAAATACCGCTTAACGATTGCGAGGGGAATCCCGTGGCCGAGCATTACGCTCTGGGTACCCGTTTAGGAGTCCGTGGAACGCCTGCGATCGTAACCAGTGATGGTCAGATGATACCGGGGTACCGATCAGCTTCAGATATCGCGAGTCTGTTGGATATCGAGTAAGCCCGTCACAGCAGTGGCTGGCAGGAAAGGTGAATGAATCAGCAGTTTCAACGCATTGAACGTTTACCGCCGTATGTCTTCAATATCATTGGTGAGTTGAAGCAGGTGGCGCGCGCGTGTGGTGAAGATATTATCGACTTTGGCATGGGGAACCCCGATCAGCCCACGCCTGAGCACATCGTTGACAAGCTCAAAGAAACGGTGAATCGAGGAGATACTCATCGGTATTCGCAGTCCAAGGGTATCCCGCGACTGCGGAAGGCCATCTGTAACTGGTATCAGTCGCGTTACGAGGTTGAACTGGACCCTGCGAGTGAGGCTATTGTCACGCTGGGCTCCAAAGAGGGATTAGCACACCTCGCGCTGGCGACAACAGGTGTTGGCGATGCGATTCTAGTACCCAACCCCTCGTATCCGATCCACCCTTACGGATTTGTCATTTCAGGCGCAGATCTGCGTCATGTACCGATGACTGAAGAGGGCGATTTTTTTGCGGAGTTGGATAAGGCCATCCGTACCAGTTATCCCAAGCCCAAAATGCTCGTGCTTAACTTTCCGTCCAATCCAACGGGTGACTGCGTTGAGCTCGATTTTTTTGAAAAAGTCGTTGCGATCGCTCGCGAGCACAAAATCTGGGTTGTTCATGACCTCGCTTATGCCGACCTCGTTTTCGATGGCTACAAAGCCCCTAGCATCCTTCAGGTGCCCGGTGCGATGGAGGTTGCGGTCGAGTTTTTCACGCTGTCCAAGAGTTACAACATGCCTGGTTGGCGCGTTGGTTTTTGTTGCGGTAACAAGGAATTAATCGCGGCGCTTTCCCGCATCAAGTCATATCTGGACTACGGTATTTTTACGCCCGTTCAGGTGGCAGCTATCACAGCACTGGAGTCCGACCAGACCTGCGTTGAAGAGATACGGCAGATGTATAAAAGCCGGCGCGACGTGCTCTGCAAGGGTTTGAATAGCGCCGGTTGGCCCGTTACGCCTCCCAAGGCAACGATGTTTGTTTGGGCGAAAATTCCAGCGCCTTTTGATCAAATGGGCTCGCTAGAGTTTAGTAAATTACTGCTGAAAGAGGCGGGTGTGGCAGTGTCGCCTGGACTTGGTTTCGGTGAATATGGTGAGGGATACGTGCGATTCGGTCTTATCGAGAACGAGCATCGGACGCGTCAGGCACTGAGAGGCATTAAAAAAGTATTACGCGCTGGGCTTCCCAGTGACTGGAAAGCAGAATGACAACGCAAACAATAAAAGTTGGTATCTGTGGGCTCGGTACTGTGGGTCAAGGCGTGATCGCCTTACTTTCCGAGGGTGGCGACGTATTGAGTAATCGTGTGGGCGGCACGATAGAACTGGTTCACGTCGCGACGAGAACACCCAAGCCAGAGGTGGATACCCTGGGTGCGAGAGATTCGCGCGATGTCTTTGATGTGGCTCGCGATCCTAATGTTAATGTGCTGATTGAGCTTATTGGCGGCACAACAGTTGCCAAAGAGCTTGTTGTCGAAGCATTGAACCATGGAAAGCATGTGGTAACGGCAAATAAGGCGCTACTGGCAGATCATGGTGATGAGCTTTTTACCCTAGCGGAGTCAAAGGGCGTTGCACTGCGTTTTGAAGCGGCTGTCGCCGGCGGAATTCCCGTCATTGAAGCGGTAAAGACCAGCCTGGCGGGCAACCATGTCTCGTCGGTTGCCGGCATTATTAACGGTACGGGTAACTTCATTCTCACCGAAATGGCGGCTAAGGGTCGGGAGTTTTCTGATGTTCTAGCCGAGGCGCAAGCACTGGGTTATGCGGAGGCGGATCCGACGTTTGATGTCGATGGTACCGATGCTGCGCAGAAGCTTGTATTACTTGCCTCACTCGCATTTGGTGCGCGCATCGACCCAGATGCACCATTCAAGCAAGGTGTCGATAGCGTGGCGCCAGCGGATATTGAGTATGCGCGAGAGCTGGGCTACCGCGTCAAGCATTTGGGTATAGCGAAACACGCGAATGATGCGCTGCAATTGAGGGTACACCCCACGCTAATCCCCGAGGCCAAGGCGATTGCTCAGGTGGATGGTGTTCTTAATGCCGTCATGATCAACGCATCCGGGGTGGGGGAGTTGTTGTTGGTAGGGCCAGGCGCAGGATCACGCCCAACCGCAAGCGCTGTCATGGCCGATGTTGTCTCACTCGCGCGCTCGATCGCTAGTAACGAGCAACCGAGTATTCACAGCATGGGGGTAGGTGTCAGTGCCATGTCCCAGCCCGTTATTTGTGACATCAACGAGGTTGCATCGGCTTGGTATCTTCGTCTTGATGCCGAGGATAAGCCTGGAGTCATGGCCTCGCTGACGCAGTGTCTGAGTCAATGCGGCATTGGCATCGAGTCATTAATTCAAAAGCCCGAAAGCGCACCGCTCGCCAAGGTGCCTGTGATCCTTATGACAGATGAAGCACCGACGCGAGCTGTAGAACAGGCGATTGCCAACATTGAGGCTCTGCCCTCCGTAGGCGGACCTGTTTCTTGTCTTCGCGTCG
>PKCZ01000073.1 GCA_002862405.1 Pseudomonadota bacterium | reverse complement strand
GACATACCGAAATAATGGCAGGGATTGGTTCGGGCCACAAAGGAAAACATGACCTATCTGTAAATCTGAGCCTTGCCGTACCACGCTCGATTTGTAGTAGCGAACAAGTGCGATGCTTACCCACTGCCGTTCGATTGCGCTGTGTGCCAGATTTCGACTTGTAGTATCGTGCTCTGAGATCGGAGCGTGGTGTGTTTTGCTTTTGAGCCTTCGGCCGCTTGTGAGAGTAGAGACAATGAATTTTGAGCAATTAGAGGCCTGGTCAATCGCTTTTGCGGACGCGGTCTGGGGCCTACCCATGGTAGCGTTATTGCTTGGTGGCGGAGCTTTCTTTCTAATCATATCGAGGGCCATGCCTTACCGATATCTAGGTCATGCTTTTGCCGTCATGTCGGGGCGCTATGACACCCCCGATGAGGCGGGGGAGTTGTCGCACTTCCAGGCACTTGCTGCCGCGCTCTCCAATACCATGGGCTTGGGCAATATTGCGGGCGTCGCACTCGCGATTGTTGCCGGCGGTCCGGGCGCCGTGTTCTGGATGTGGATGTCCGCCGTCGTTGGCATCGCAACAAAGTTTTTTACCTGCTCGCTGGGTGTTATGTACCGCGGGCTGGATAGTGCCGGCAATTTGCAGGGCGGCCCGATGTACGTTATCCGCGAGGCCTTGCCACGGAGCTTTTATCCGCTTGCGGTTCTATTTTCGGTTGCTGGCCTTATCGGCACACTACCCATGTTTCAAGCCAATCAATTGACAGCGCTGATTGGTCAGACGGTGTTCGATGGCGCACCGCCGGCATGGTCTGGTCTAGCGACAGGCCTCGTTCTTGCTGTGTTGGTCGGTACGGTTATTTTCGGGGGACTACCGCGCGTTGCGATGGTGGCTGTTCGGTCATTGCCTGCAATGGTCATTGTGTATGTGACCATGACGCTCTACGTCGTTTTGACCCACCTTGGCGAAGTGCCATCACTTTTATGGCTCATCGTATCTGAGGCGTTTAATCCTACGGCAGTGGGCGGCGGCTTTATCGGCATTATGCTTATTGGTGTGAGTCGCGGTGTTTTCTCTAACGAAGCGGGCGTTGGCACCGAGGTGATGGCGCACGGCGCGGCTAAGACCAATGAGCCCATTCGTGAGGGTATGGTTGCCACCTTGGGGCCCATTTTCGATACCTTGCTCGTTTGTACGTGTACTGCACTAGTCATTCTGCTCGCGGGTGAGTGGCAAGATCCAGGTGATCTGTCTGGCATTACGTTGACAGCAAACGCAGTGCAACAAGAAATGGGTACGTTCGGACTTTTAGCACTGGGGTTCGTCGCGCTGATTCTCAGTACCACGACGATGTTCACGGGTTGGTATTTTGGCGCTAAGTGCTTTGGGTTTCTGGCAGGTGCCGAGTGGCAGCCTTACTTCCGATGGTTCTTTATCGCTGCCGTTATCTTCGGTGCCAGTGTGAGTGTCGACGTCGTCTTTAATCTCATTTCCGGCAGCTATGGCCTTATGGCGCTACCCACCATGGTCAGCACCATTGTTTTGGCGCCGAAAGTGATGACTGCTGCGAGAGACTACTTTGCGCGACTGAATGCCTAGCGCCCTCGCTTTTTAAAATAAGTACGCGTAGCGTTGGCACAAATAAACGAGAATAAATCATGAGCGATGACATCAACTTAAGGGGCACCGTGTTAAAGCCTGATACGGGGGTGCAAGATTTTGTTAAGTGGGTGGGGTACGCGCTTGTTGTCGTTGGCGTGACCTGGGGTCTCATCATGCCAGTTTTATTCACCGGTAACCAAGCACCGTTTGCTTACGTGCTGGGCAGCACCGGTGTGCTCACCTTCGTCGCATCGGGCGCCTTATTTCTCGCCCTGTCTAAAATCATCGAGCTTTTGCGGGAGATCCGCGATGCCAATCACACCATCGTCGACTGACTGAACAGTCTAATGACAAGGGGTTGAGCTCATTACAGTTTCTGTTCATAACGTGCACTGCACGCACCCTTAGTTTTTTTAAAGGAGTAATTTGAGGTACGCAAAACCTCAACGTCATAAGTATGTTGCGAATTTTTCTTACCATTGTCGTTATCGCTGCCTCAGCCGCACTCTGGGTGCTGCACGGCGCAGCAAAAATTGGTGTCGGTTACTCCGCAAAGCAATTGTGTTCGGGGGTTTTTGTAAGCCACCTACCGTCAGAATTTGTGCTTGAAAAGGACATTATCCCTAGACTGAAAACCGTTGCCGGCATGGATCGATTCGCCAAAGCCAAGGTGGGCGAGACATCGGCAACCGTATCCATACTGACCGCAACGGCCACCGCGAGCTATCGCGATCGTTACGGTTGCACGCTTCACGCTGAAGAAACCGCAAACACCGAGGCACTTGAGCAGGAGCGAGTTGAACGCAGCGCTGCCACTCAGACGGTTAAATCGAGTAACCCCGTTGTCGAGTCGGCAATTGATGCATTGTTTGAAGAGCTCCCAGAGGGTGGGAGAAACACCTTGGCTGTCCTGATTATGCAGGGCGGAGAGATCGTCTCCGAGCGATACGCCTCGCCTGTGGGTCCGCGGACCCGACTTCAGGGCTGGTCAATGAACAAAAGTCTCATGGCCTCGCTGGTGGGTATTCAGGTTGAGCGGGGTGCGATTGATCTCTCGATGCCGGTCAAAGAGCGACTGCTGGCATTGGGAACCTCAGAATCTGCGGTGTCTAAGGTGGACGACGCGCTGTCCCTCGAGCACCTAATTACCATGGCGAGCGGGCTCGATTTTGATGAGCGTTATTTACCCGGTGATGACGTCACCGAAATGCTGTATGGCGGCGTACCCATGTGGCAGGTCCCGCTGGCGCAGGGCCATCGAGTGGCTCCGGGGCAAGAGTTTGTGTATTCCAGCGGTGATACCAATGTGGTGTCGTATTTGTGGCAGGCCTCGCTAGAGGGAGAAGCCTACGCAGACTGGATTGATCGGGAGGTCAATCAGCGGTTGGGACTCGACAACCCGTTGCTCGAGCCCGATATCAGCGGTGTACAGGTGGGTTCTAGTTTTGCTTACCTGACGGCTCGTGATTGGGCCAATTACGGTCAGTGGTGGCTGGATGCTTGGCATGGGCGTGATGCAGTTTTATCGAGCGACTGGCAACGGCTTGCTGCAGCACCCAGTGCCACCGCAGATTTCTACGGTTTGAGCTTCTGGTTGAACACGCATTTTAGGGACTACCCCGGACTACCCGAAAATACATTTCATGCGGGTGGCAATTCGGGCCAGTTTGTTATCGTAGCGCCCGAAGCCGAGCTCGTCATTGTTAGACTGGGTTTGACGCTTGATGAGTCAGCGGTTGCATTGGCAGAGCCGCTTGCAGACATTTATGCTGAGCTCACCAAATCCGAACCCCTAGCGGTTAACATCAACTAATAAGCGACCGGTCACTTTTCCTGCCAACACATCCGGAGCCGCATCGTTGACATCGGATAATCCGATTTCAGTGACCATGGTTTCGAGTCGCTCAAGATCCATGTCACGGGCTAATCGAACCCAGGCAGCCAGACGCGGCCCACTCGGTGCCATGACGCTATCAACGCCACGTAAAACGACACCTCTCAGGATAAACGGCATGACGGTCGCTGGTAGCGCCGCACTTTCCGCAAGGCCACAGGCTGTGACAACACCACCATAGCGGGTCTGTGCGCAGGCGTTTGCCAGCGTGTTACCACCGACCGCGTCGACGACCCCTGCCCATTGCTCCGCTTGCAATGGTTTACCGGCTTCCGAGAGTGTGTTGCGATCAATAATGGATTTTGCGCC
>PKCZ01000156.1 GCA_002862405.1 Pseudomonadota bacterium | reverse complement strand
CATATTGCCTATTTGATGGGCGCAGGTCTTGCGATCTACTCCCAGCAAGCTGCGCTCGCACTCTTCTTGGGTATTGGACTCGCCTTAACCGTCGGTCCCGCCCCCCTGAGCGATGCCTCTCGACTATCACGCGGTGCGCTAAAAAGCGGTGTGGTTATCCTGGGATTAGCCCTACCGTTCAGAGAAGTCATGACGCTGGGTTCGGCTAGTGGCGCTGTCGTCTCGGCAATGGTTCTAGCCACCCTGGTCAGTGGTCTTATCTTGTTAAAGCTGCTTCGGACCGATGATGTCAGCGGAAAACTTTTGACAACGGGTACAGCAGTCTGTGGGGGTACCGCGGTGGCCACCCTCGCACCGGTGATCAAAGCCGAGAACCAGCAGGTCGCTCAAACCCTCACTATTATCTTTGTCCTTAACGGCATCGCCATTATTTTGTTTCCTGCGATCGGCCATACGATGGATTTGAGTCAGCAGCAATTCGGCATGTGGGCTGCTATCGCCATTCACGACACCTCTTCCGTTGTAGGTGCTGCTGCCGCCTATGGTGACGAGGCACTAACGACTGCAACGACATTAAAGATCCTCCGTATTTTGTGGCTCATCCCGGTGATAATCGTGGCGAGCTACTCGATGAAGCGCATCAGCGCCAACGAGATTCGGATACCGCTCTTCGTCACTGGCTTCATCGTAGCCAGTCTGATCGGCGGCTACTTCCAGTTCGATGGAGGGATCACCAGCCTGTTCTCACTGATCAGTAAGAGCCTATTTGGTCTCGCTCTATTTCTCATCGGTTCACAGATGTCTCTGGAGTCGCTCAAGACGATCTGCCCTCGGCTGATTGGCATGGCACTGGTGCTTTGGTCGGCTCTGAGCCTCGGCAGCCTTTACTGGGTAACAACGGTCTGACAACCCAATCGCTTCGAGTCATTTTCGATAAGCAGATCCATTTTCTTTGCCGTTAGTCCGACAAGTGGATGACGAAACAACAGATTTTGGGCAGACTTCCGGCTCATTTGTTAGCGGCGCTATGAAGCGCCGTAATCTTTGACTCGAGAGAGATTAAAAGGATTGTTCATGGCTCAGTGGGAATGCATCGTTTGTGGTCTGATCTACGACGAGAAAGAAGGATGGCCCGATGATGGTATTGCGCCCGGCACAAAGTGGGCTGACGTACCCGACGACTGGACATGTCCCGATTGCGGTGTTGGTAAAGATGACTTCGAGCTGATTCCTGGCACAGAAGATGAAACAGGATCTGAGGACGCATCTGCATCGAGCGACGCCGGACCTGCGGGCCACCCTATTGTCGTCATCGGTTCTGGACTTGCGGCTTACAGCTTGGCTAACGCCATCAAGAAAACGGATGCAGATGCGGCCATAACGCTAATCACGCGCGACGGTGGTGAAAACTACTCTAAACCTATGATCTCAACAGGTTTCACCAAGAAATTTGAGCCTGATCAACTGGCCACTCAAACCGCCGAAAACATGTCAGACAATCTGGGCGTCACCGTACGAACACGCACCGAAGTTGCGTCGCTCGATACGGATTCGAGTGAAGTAGTGCTGACGTCCGGAGAGCGAGTGCCCTACTCGAGCCTGGTACTCACGCTGGGCGCTGAGCTGATTCGCCCACCCATGGGCGGAGATGCCGCCGATGAGGTCATGGGGGTTAACGATCTGGATGACTACCGACGGTTCAGAGACACACTAGCTCAGACGGGTGTCAAAAAGGTCGCGGTTATTGGTGCAGGACTCATTGGCTGCGAGTTCACTAACGATCTTCTCAATGGTGACTTCTCGGTTGAAGCTGTCGATCCGATGGATTACTGCCTACCCACGCTATTGCCTGAAACCGCAGGACGCGCTGTTCAGCGAGCGCTAGAAGAAAAAGGAGCACGCTTTCATTTCGGGCCATTGGCAACGGACGTCAACCGATCCGAGGACGGCTACACCGTTACCCTTAATAACCGCGAAATCATCGAAGCAGACGCCGTACTGTCCGCAGTGGGTGTTCGCCCCAGAACGCAACTTGCGGCTGACGCGGGGATTGAGTGCGGACGCGGTATTAAAACGGACCGATACCTGCGCACGAGTGTCGAGAATGTCTACGCCATTGGCGACTGTGCCGAGGTGGAAGGCAACGTCTTAGTCTACGTCGCACCGCTCATGGCAGCTGCGCGTGCTCTAGCGGCCACGCTAACTGGCACGCCGACGGAAGTAGCCTATCCCGCCATGCCGGTGACTATTAAAACACCCGCGTGTCCGGTCTGTGTGTCACCCGTAGGGCGTGACGCCGAAGGTGAGTGGACCATTGAGGCTGATGGACAGGACGTCAAGGCCTTGTTCCACAGTCCAAAGGGTGACCTACTTGGCTTTGCGCTAACGGGCCAGGCCGTGAAAGAGCGGATGCCGCTGACCAAGCAGCTTCCAGCCATTCTCTAATTCATCGACAGACCCGATTAAAAACCATAAAAAAAAGGCGCCATTGCGCCTTTTGTTGTTCTCCTGCACAGAGGTTTCAGCAGGCCTCTACCAAACCGGCGGCGCCCTGACCTCCCCCAACACACATAGTCACAACGCCATAACGACCATTGGTGCGTTTCAGCTCACGCAGAATGCGACCCACCATCCGTGAGCCCGTCATACCGAAGGGGTGACCGATAGCGATACTGCCGCCATTCACATTGTACTTGGCATTGTCGATACCAAGGAAGTCCCGGCAATAGACACACTGCGATGCGAACGCCTCGTTAAGCTCCCAAAGATCAATATCATCCTGACTGAGGCCCGCGCGCTTAAGGAGCTTTGGAATCGCAAATACGGGTCCAATCCCCATCTCATCAGGTTCACAGCCTGCAGTGACAAAGCCGCGGAAGTAACCCAAAGGCTCTACACCCAGTTGTTCAGCGCGTTCAGCACTCATGAGAAGCGTCATTGAGGCACCATCGCTCAACTGTGACGAGTTGCCAGCAGTGACGCTACCACCTTCTTCAAACGCCGGCTTTAGCATGGAGAGTCCATCGAGTGTGGTGTCGACCCGATTACACTCGTCGCGATCAACCATCACATCTTTCAATGTCTCGTCTCCAGTTTCCTTGTTCACCAACTTCATGGTGGCAGGCATAGGTACGATCTCGTCCTGAATCGCACCGGCATCGACGGCCTGAGCATAACGCTGCTGGCTCTGAAGCGCATACTCATCCTGAGACTCGCGGGTTACGCTGTATCGCCGAGCTACCACTTCAGCTGTATTGCCCATCTGCATGAATACCTCAGGCTTGTTTTCGAGCAGCGCACAGTTCTGCTGGTACTGACCTTCCTCCTGGCGCATTCGCATTGAGATGGACTCTGCGCCGCCGGCCATCATGACATCGGTGTAGCCCGAACCAATTTGATTTGCTGCCATCGCGACTGTCTGGAGTCCCGAGGCACAGAAACGATTCACTGTAGTACCCGTCGCCTCGATCGGTAGCTTCGACAGAACAGAGGCCATGCGTGCAAGATTGCCACCTTGCTCACCGGACTGATTTGCTGCACCCAAGATGACGTCCTCGACCTCTCCCGGATCAAATTGGGGGTTTCGATCGATGAGCGCATCAATCAAAAACGCAGCCATATCATCGGAGCGCGTCCAATTAAAACTCCCCCTAAACGACTTGGCCAGGCCGGTGCGCACGCTATCTACTACTAACACATCTCTCATATCGAATTCCTTCCTGCTAGTAAATTGACCCTAGTCGCCGATAAGTCTATTGCGGCAACGTATCTTATTTTCAAATTCACGACGTTTTCCAATTACACAAATTAGCGTTAAGTCC
>PKCZ01000044.1 GCA_002862405.1 Pseudomonadota bacterium | reverse complement strand
CCAGCACCTCATAGCCGGCCTCTTCACCGATGAAGATTTGAACCCCATCAGCACGGGAACACCGATCAAGAAGCTCTAAGAGATCACGCTTACGCTCGAAGGCATCAAATAACTCACGGAGTTTGTTCATATCATTGGCGCCCGCCTGCTGAATCAGCCGGCTCTCACCCGCGACAACGTATTCCTCCTGCGAGTCCTGAACATCCATCGCCTCTTTGGCAACCTGCAGTGCAGCTTCCATCTGCTCATCAATACGCGCTCTCGCCTCGGCCATTTCGGTCACTAGCAATTCTTTCACCTTAGCCACATCGTTACCGGCGTACCGTTGATTAATAAAATCCGCAGCTGACTGTAGCTGAGCCTCGGTGAGTGGCCGCGGGAGCTCAATAACGCGGTTCTGCACTTCGCGCTCATTGACCACCAAGATGACGAGAACCGTCGAATCGGAGAGGGGTAGGAACTCGATTTGCCGAAGCTGCGACGTGGTCGGACGAGGAACGGTGACAATGCCCGCCTGTGCCGTGACCTGTGTCAGCAAATTTGACGCCGATGCAATCAGATCTGACGAGGGTCGGTTCGGATTCAACTCGTGTTTCAACGCTTGAATTGCGGCTTCATCGATGGCACTGGTCTGCAGCAAGCTGTCGACAAACAAGCGATAACCCTGCGCCGTAGGCACGCGACCCGCCGACGTGTGTGGTGAAGACAAAAATCCGCGATCTTCGAGATCCGACATGACATTGCGAATCGTCGCGGGACTCACCGACATGCCACTCTCAACGTGCAATGCCTTGGAGCCCACGGGCTGCCCTTTGCGTATGTGCATATCCACCAGGGTTCGCAATAAAGAGGCTGCGCGTGGTGAAAGACCGTCCGATGACATGTTGATCTCCTCGGTTTCGAGTTGTAGCACAGACCTCCCGGACGGCAAAGCGCGAAAATGATGTGTGGTTAATCCACGACTGGTGTTCCGAATCGCGGACACCTGAGCTATAACGGAGCCATCAACAAGGCACGGTTAACAAGACACGGTTGTATAACAAGAAACGGTCAACATGCTTACAGATCTCTCCATCCGCGATTACGCCATCGTTCAGCGCCTCGATATCGAGCTACATGCTGGAATGACCTGCGTTACCGGCGAGACCGGAGCGGGTAAGTCGATCATGCTCGATGCGCTCGGGTTGTGTATTGGCGACCGAGCTGATGCAAAAGCGGTGAGAGCCGGCGCTGATCGCGCCGAAATTTCCGCTCTTTTTTCGGTAGAGCATCTCCCGGAGGCGCAGGCTTGGCTTGATCGAGCAGCCCTACTCGAGGGTCACGAGTGTTTGATCCGCCGCACCGTCACCTCCGACGGCCGATCCAGAGCCTTTATAAACGGTAGTCCGGCGACGCTCGCTCAATGCAAAGAACTGGGCGAGCTCTTGGTTGACTTGCACAGTCAGCACGCGCACCAGTCCTTGCTGCGGCGCTCCGTGCAGCGCGAGTTACTCGATGAATTTTCTGGAACCAGCGAAGAGGCCTCAGCAGTTGCAGAGGAGGCAGCGAGCATTCGCGCATTGAAGCTCGAGTTGGAGACCTTGCGTTCTTCAAGCAATGAAATCGCTGAGCGCAGGGATCTGCTCAATTACCAGATCGATGAATTAGCCGCACTGAGTTTTGGCGATACCGAGCTTGAGTCCCTGGAGTCCGACCAAAAGGTTCTGAGCAACGCGACGTGGATTATGGAGACGGTGCATGCCATTGCCGAGCAGTGTCTGAGCCTGAGCGATCAGTTGCGCTCCTCTGTCTCGCAACTAAGCGATGATCGGCTGGGTACTAAGATTGAAGAAAGCCGTGGGCTTGTGGCCTCTTCGCAGATTCAACTAGACGAAGCAGCATCCGAATTACGACGCTTCCTCGATGGAGTTGAGCTTGACCCCCAGCGTCTAGGTGAGGTCGAGAGCCGACTCGATACCGCCTACAACTTGGCTAGAAAGCACCGCATTCGGCCCGAGGAGCTTGCGGGACACCTTGAGACCCTGAGTATGGAGCTCGAAAACCTTGAGCATGGTAGTCAACGGCTCGATGAGCTCGAGACAGAGATCGAGACGCGCCACACGCACTGGAAAGAGCGCGCCAACGCACTCACCGATCTGCGTAAAGAGGGTGCCCGCCGATTGGCAGAGCGAGCCATGGAGTTGCTGGCACAGCTTGCTATGGAGCGCTGTGAGGTCGACATTGGTTTCATCGACATTGATGCCGAAAAGCTCGACCCGCGCGGTTTGGAAGAAATAGAAATCTGGATTGCGACCAATCCTGGTAGCCAGCCAGGTCCGCTCAACAAAGTTGCCTCAGGCGGTGAGCTGTCTCGCGTCTCCCTCGCCTTACAAGTAGCTGTGGCTGACAAAGCAACAGCACCTACCATGATTTTCGACGAGGTCGATGTGGGTGTTGGTGGAGCCATCGCTGATGTCGTTGGCAGGTTACTCAGGACACTGGCGGACAATGTACAAGTGTTGTGCGTCACCCACCTGCCGCAGGTCGCTGCAAAAGGTCATCAACATATTCAGGTCAGCAAGGCAGGTGATCACGTTGTCACGACAAGCCTGCAGTACCTGTCAGATGAAGAACGTGTTGAAGAACTCAGCCGCATGCTAGGCGGCGCCGTGGTGACCGATGCAACCAGAGAGAACGCGCGCGAGTTACTCGCTGCGACTTAAAAACGGTCTATCGCTTTTTGCGAACGTATAACACCAATGAGTGATCAATAATTTCGTAGCCCTGCTCGGCAGCGATGGCATGCTGCCTAGCCTCGATCTGCTCGTCGACAAACTCAATCACCTCGTTGGTATCCACATCAACCATGTGGTCGTGATGATCATCCGTCGCAAGTTCAAAAACCGAGTGACCAGACTCGAAGTTATGTCGCTCGACCAACCCTGCAGTCTCGAACTGCGTTAAGACCCGATAAACGGTGGCCAAACCAACATCATCACCGGCATCCCGGAGACGCTGGTAAACATCCTCAGCACTTAAATGCGCGCCCTCGTCGGCCGACTCACTCAAGATCGACAAAATATTGAGACGGGGAAGAGTGACTTTTAAGCCCGCTCGCTTCAAATCGACATTTTGATTCGTCACAGTATTTCCTCGAAGACGGTGAATGAGGGTATGATGCCAGCCGGTCACACAACAGGAAAGTCTGCCTTGCAATTTCGTTCGCGTCTCACACTCAGTTTGTCTCTTCTACTGTCGTTCGCCACGCTCGGTGCATGCAGCGGTATTGGCTTCCCCGGCGTTTACCGAATTAACGTTGAACAGGGCAACATTGTGGACCAAGAGATGGTCGACCAACTCAAGCCGCAGATGACGCGACGTCAGGTTCGCTTTGTATTGGGCACACCCATCATTGAGGATACGTTTAACGCCGACCGCTGGGATTACGTGCACGTGCTTCGCCTCGGCAACGAAAATCTTTCTCGCTCCCAGCTCACCGTGGTTTTTGAGGGAGATGTACTGGTTGATGTCGAGGGCGATCTTGTCAGCGAAAACTGGCCAGAAAAAGAGGCAGAGGCAGAAGGTTCTTAGAGGAAGGCCTCTGAGACCGACGGTTAAGCCCGCTTGGCTTTCGCCTTTGCAGCTCTCGCTCGCCTAACCGCTTTCGGATCAACCAAAAGCTCTCTATAAATTTCTACTCGCTCACCTTCTGAGAGTTCGTGAATTGCGGGCACCGCTTTACCGAAGACACCCATCTTAGCTGTCGATAGATCCGGCAAGTCATCAAAGAAGCGTGCCATATTGGCCTGTTCAACCGCCTCGAGCGCAGTCGTTCCCGCAGCG
>PKCZ01000190.1 GCA_002862405.1 Pseudomonadota bacterium | reverse complement strand
TTAGGTTTTTTAAAGGTTTGACTGAAGGCGGTTTCAGAGGAATAACCGACTCGGTGCGCAATTTGTTGAATGGAAAATTGTCCTGCACGTAAGTGTTGTGAAGCCAAACGGAAACGGTATTGGGCGCGTTCAATGGTCGGTTGGGTTGGTGTCGATGGTGCACGTCCGAACGCAACGCACTGCGCACTCGCTGAACTGGAGCGCGCTGGCAAGGTCGACTTGTTAATCACGCAGAACGTTGACCGATTGCATCAAAAAGCAGGATCGCAACGTGTCGTCGATCTTCATGGTCGACTCGATCAGGTCATGTGCTTGATTTGCGGCGAGCAAGAGTCCAGAAAGAGCTTCCAAACTCGGCTTTTGCAAGCCAACCCCTTTGTCACCGATTACCAGCACATTGCAAGACCTGATGGCGATGCCGATGTGCCCGATACCTACGTGGAGAAAACAACCATTCCCCAATGCGAGCTCTGCGGCGGCGTCGTTATGCCTGACGTTGTGTTTTTTGGTGGTACTGTGCCGAGGGCTCGGGTTGAAGCCTGCACTGAATCACTAGCCAGCGCTGGTGGGCTTCTCGTGGTAGGTAGCTCTTTACAGGTCTATTCGGGCTTCCGTTTTTGTCGTGTGGCCGAAAAACTGCGCATACCCATTGTCATCGTCAATGAGGGAGAAACCCGCGCTGATGACATGGCAACCTTTAAGGTCGAGCAGTCGGCGATGAACCGTCTGGTAGCCGCCATCGATCAAATTATTCCTTCCCAAGAGAGCAAATCCGCGTGAGCACCACTATTTTACTGTTCAGACAAGATCTGAGAATCCATGACCACCCTGCTCTCAGTGCTGCAGCGCAGCGCGGTGAGGTCTTACCCGTTTTTATTTATGACGAGCAGGTGGCCGGCGAATGGGGGTTTGGCGCCGCGAGTCAGTGGTGGCTGCACGAGAGTTTGATCTCACTATCGGTCTCCATCGAATCACTCGGCGGACAACTCCTTTTGCGACGAGGGAACACGATAGAGACGCTAATTGAGCTGCAGGCCTCTACACAGGCCGATGCCATCTATTTTTCGCGCCAGTATCAACCCTGGTCAGCGGGGCTCGAGGCGTCCATAAACGCGGAATTTACCAAGAGAAATGTTGAGGTTAAGCGTTATCCCGGAACACTACTGCATGAGCCGGGCTCGGTTCTAACAGGCTCGGGTACATCTTTCAAAGTTTTCACCCCATTCTGGCGCGCGGCTAACAAATTAAGGGCGGCGGTGCCCGTCTCGCTGCCTGACGTTAGTTGGGCGGTAACAGCGACGCCCACGGATGCCTTAATCGACTGGCAACTTCAACCCAGCGCGCAAGACCATACGCAAGACTGGGCAGCCGGGTGGTTGGCTTTGTGGACACCAGGCGAGGATGGCGCCAAAGAAGCGTTAGATGTATTCCTTGAAGCGCCCGTAGCCCACTATTCAGAAGGCCGCGACCTCCCTGCAAAACGTTATACCTCCAGACTATCTCCGCATCTTAAGTTTGGAGAGATATCGCCGCGTCAGGTCTGGGCAGCGGCACAACAGCGAAAGCTATCAGCGCCCCAATGGAGCTCGGCCATTGATAAATTTTTAGCTGAGATCGGCTGGCGCGAGTTTTGTTATCAACTCATTGATCTCTTCGATGAAATGCCCAACACGCCGTTTAAGGATCAGTTCGCGGCGTTTCCTTGGGACAACAGCCAAGCTCAACTCAAAGCGTGGCAAAAAGGTCAGACCGGCTACCCCATTGTCGATGCAGGTATGCGTGAACTATGGCAAACAGGGTTTATGCACAACCGGGTCCGAATGATTGTCGCCTCATTTTTAACCAAGCATCTTTTAGTTCACTGGGTAGAGGGTGAACGATGGTTCTGGGATTGCCTTGTAGACGCTGATATCGCCTCCAACGCCTGCAGTTGGCAGTGGGTGGCGGGCTCAGGAGCGGATGCTGCGCCCTACTTCCGGATTTTTAACCCCATTGCGCAAGGACAGAAGTTTGATCCCGAAGGCGATTACGTACGTCGGTGGTGTCCCGAACTCGCAGAACTACCTAAGAAATTTATTCACTCGCCCTGGGAAGCGCCCGCACTAACGCTCGCCAGTGCAGGTGTTGAATTGGGTACTAATTATCCAATGCCTATTGTTGATCACAAAGCAGCGCGACAAGGGGCACTTGATGCCTATGAGGTCATCAAAAAAGCGAGCTAGTGCTCATCGATAATGGCAACCGCGCGGGTCCAACCGGCGGAACCGCCGCGAACTTTGTGCGGGAAACAGCTCACCGTAAAGCCGAAGTCCGGTAGCGCTTCAAGGTTATGCATCTTCTCTAGATGACAATAGCCAATATCGCGGCCGGCCTTATGCCCTTCCCAGATAATGCTGGCGTCTTTATCGGCCGCGTAGCGCTGGGCGGTGTAGGAAAACGGAGCATCCCAACTCCAGGCATCTGTTCCGGTGACTCGAATGCCACGTTCTAACAGGTACATCGTTGCCTCGTAACCCATGCCTGCGCCTGCGTTGACATAATCCTCGCTACCATAGCGCTTGCCGGCTGAGGTATTGACTAGGACGATATTCAGCGGCTCTAGCGTTACACCAATGCGCGCTAACTCATCCTCGACGTCCTGCGCAGTAACAACGTAGCCGTCGGGCTTGTTCCGAAAATCCAGCTTTACTCCTGGCTGAAAACACCACTCAAGCGGTACCTCATCAATGGTGATCGCTCGCTCGGCACCGCCAAGCTTGTCGTTCATAGTGCTGTGGTAGTGGTAAGGCGCATCCAAGTGGGTACCGTTATGCGTGCATAGCTGTACCATTTCAATCGCCCAACCCTCGCTACCGGGTAGTTCGCTCTTATCAAGCCCTTCAAAAAAATCGGCCATCTGTTCCGCGCCGGTGTCATGCCGGATGTAGTCGATCTTGGGGCGCATGGGTGGCGGATCGCTTATCACGTCGTTCTCCAAGAATATAGATAAATCAACAAACCGTCGCATATCGACTTCTCCGTACTTGCTATTCCACGAGCCTCCACTCTAACCCGACATTGTCACCTGTCATACCGCCTTTGGTAGTTGGCAAATTCGCGTGGAGGATCTATTGTCTGGCGGTCGAAAATCTTAGGTAAATTCTATGAAGCATTTGCACCGAGTCAGGCTCATTGCAGGCACATTCATTGCGGCCTCCGTTACGGCGTCTGTCAGCATTGCAGACACACCCTTCCCATCCACCTACAAAGCGCCCAGCCACGCGCCAACACTCATAACAAACGCTACCGTCCTGACCGGGACTGGGGAAAGGCTTGAGGCGGCGAGTCTCTACTTTGTCGATGGCAAAATTGTTTTCGTGGGAGAGCCACCTAACGAATTAACCTCTGATACCCGCATCATAGATGCTGAAGGTAGCTGGGTAACCCCTGGTATCATTGATGTACATTCGCACTTGGGTGTTTACCCATCACCCGGCGTTGATGCGCACTCTGACGGCAACGAAGCGACTGCACCCGTGACGGCCGAAGTGTGGGCTGAACACAGTGTATGGCCGCAGGACCCCGGCTTTGGCCGCGCCCTTGCCGGCGGTATTACGGCAATGCAAATACTGCCAGGATCGGCAAACCTTTTCGGTGGGTGAGGCGTCACGCTAAAAAACGTGGCATCAGTTTCCTATCAAGGAATGAAGTTCCCCGACGCGCCCTATGGTCTAAAAATGGCCTGTGGCGAGAACCCAAAGCGAGTTTATGGCCACAAAGGGAGTGGTCCATCGACACGCATGGGCAACATCGCGGGTTACCGGACTGCCTGGATCAAGGCAACTG
>PKCZ01000001.1 GCA_002862405.1 Pseudomonadota bacterium | reverse complement strand
TGCTGCCTGATCCACCAGTGCTAGAACTGAAGGCTCATCGACACCGAAATAGAGAGCCTCCCAGGTATTCAACTGTACGGGACGTCTCGTGCTTGCAGGGTGTTGCTTTGCTATGAATTCGCGCCGAATCATCTGATGCCACTGGCTCGTCAGCCCGTTTTGTCCCTGACGGCTATGACATAGGTGAAGATGAGGACTCTGATACTTGCCGCCAGGCCCAAGCTGCAGCTCCCCGGGCCGGAAAAGCTCCCCGGCCTGAAGCATTCGCCGTCCGTCCGCCAGCGACTCGATCCGCATCTGATGATTACCACTCCACCCTAGATGGACTCCCAGCACATCGCCCTGGGTTGAGCTAGCTGTCTTCTCAAACAATGTGAGGGTTGGATTCATGTGATGCGATGAACGCCCCGTCCAGTTTTCCCGCACATAAGCTGAGCGGGTAATGGCGTGGCGCTGGTTCTGGAACTCATACGCCCACCTGCCAGTGACCTCCTCTAACTCGGCTAGATGATCGGGCAGCGGTAGTGTCGTCGCGCAGTTATCGATAAACAGCGTCGCCTGATCACTAAGATTGCGGACGCTTACCGATAGACACAGAACCGAGTGAGTGGGGTCCAGCATGAATTGATGAGTCACTTCCACATCTGAGACTGTGCAGTGGCTAGTGAGTTTTAGATTGAACTGAGATGCGTTGGCCTCAGACAATTTGGGCGACAGACTCCATTGTGTTGCGCTTCGATGTACCTCGAGTCCCAGGTGACCTAAAAAGCCCTCGCCTATGGTCGGGGTCAGACTGATTGCAGGTTCGATCGGCAAAGAAGCCGGCGCCTCATGTCGATCGAGCTGGCTGAGCATCGATGCATTGACTGTCAAGAGACGATCGCCAAAGTAGGCGAGCACGGGTTGGTTGCGGCGACAGTCGATAACCACGGATGTGGAGTCGTTGTGCAGATGGTAAAAGTCGTGGACGTTATGGCTCACGTGTATCTCAGACGTTTCAGTTGTGTTGTGGTGTTGTTCCTCGGCTGTGTGTTTAGAGTACCTTGGCTCGGTTGGAGTTACACTGCTGGCATGCGTTTTGTCAGGCACGCACAGATGGGGCGCATTGGGATCGGCAGTGCTACCTCACAGATAGCCCATTGAAGTAGTAACAAGAAGCAGCGATATGACGGAGAGAAAACAGCAAGGATGAGACTGACTTCGCAGGCGTTGTTACCCATCGTTTCCACCTTTCTTCTGGCGATCCCCCTGCTGGCTCAGCCCGCTGTTGGGGAGCCAGCCTGTGGTGCTAACGAGACTCCAATCAGCGATGTCAGGTCAGATCAGTGGCAGGGTTTTTGGCTGGGTCAGTCAATAGGTAACTGGACGGGCCTCGTGACAGAGATGGACAAGATTGGGGGTGTCGGTGAGCAGGGCAGTTTTTACACGCGAGAAGACTGGGGTATGCCCGATCAGCCGGCCATTTGGAGTGAAACTCCCAGCGACATTTCTAGCAACATCGACTTTGTGCTTCGCGGCCCCAGTGAGATTTGGGGGGCAGACGACGACACGGATATCGAGTACATCTATCTGTGGACCCTCTATCATCAGCAGGTCACGAAACTGACTCCGCTACAGATACGTGAAGCCTGGATTCGACATATCTATGACGAGTCGCTGGTTGATGAGGTAAAAAGCGAATTCAGCGGAACTGTGGTTTCGGCGCGTGACCTCGATATGTTCTAAGAACAGCTCACGGCCCTTTGTGGAGCTGATCACAGCCGCCATTGCTGCAGCCACTATTGAATTGTCGAGGACTACCATCGATAGTCCAAGACAAATAACCCGATAACGCCAAGGGGGACCATGGCATGACACGTTTTTCTCATTTAGGTATGGCCTTACTGCTCGCCGTATTGCTGATCGGATGCTCAGCAGACGATGCTCCTGAGCAGGGAGCGGCTGCGACAGCCGAGGATTCGCATGAAACCTACACGGCCGCGCAATTTTTCCAGACCACCAGCTATCGCATAGGCGGTGCGGGACCGTATGCGTTTTCAGCTACGAATGGCGATTTGTTGGTGAGCTCCGATAAGACCGGCGTCTACAACGCCTACCGATTGGATGTCACTTCGGGGCAGATGACAGCGCTCACTCAGTCTGACGATCGTGGTGTGTATGCGGACTCGTGGTTTCCCGAGGATGATCGGTTCATTTACCAGCAAGACGGTAATGGTGACGAGCTGACTCACGTATTTGTCATGACACCGGAGGGTGCGGTGACTGACCTGACGCCTGGCGAAGGTCACAAAGCGGGCTTTGCCGGCTGGTCCTCGGATAGGAAGAGCTTTTATGTCTTCAGCAATGAACGCGACGGTGCTGCTTTTGATATGTACCGCTATAGCGCCGCTGACTATTCACGTGAGGTCCTCTACGAAAACAGCGAGGGGCTCGATTTGGGCTCGATCAGTTCGGACGGCCGGTGGGTGGTGTATGCCCGTAATAACAGCAATGCCGACAGTGACCTGTTCTTGATCGATGTAACGGCTGACGAGCTGGAACTGGTCAACATCACACCGCATGAGGGTGATATCGAGTACTCGGCGATGGGTTTCACACCGGATAACAGCCAGCTGATTTATTCCACTAACGAGTTCGGTGAATTCAGCCAGGCCTGGACGCTATCCTTGGAGACGGGTGAGCGTGAGGTGCTTGTCGCCGACGACTGGGATGTGATGTATGTCGGCTACTCCCCAAGCGGACGGTACCGTGTGAGTGGCGTAAACAACGACGCGAGTACGGACGTTACGCTGACCGATTTGGCCACGGGCGATGCCGTTGTGCTGAAAAATGTCCCTGATGGAGATCTTGCTCAAGTCCGCTTTAACCGCGACGAGACGGCGATTGCCTTCGGGTTGAACCGCGACACTGCGCCTTACGATCTGTACCACATGCCCTTGGGTGGCGATGCAGTACAACTGACCAAGGCGTTGAATCCAGCGATCAATAGCGACTTCATGGTCGAGGGAGAAGTTGTTCGGTTCGCCAGCTACGACGGACTGCAAGTTCCCGGTATTTTGTACAAGCCCCGCGAAGCCTCGGCAGAGAATCCGGCGCCCGCCTTGGTGTGGGTCCACGGCGGCCCTGGTGGTCAGAGTCGAAAGGGCTACTCCGCGACGATTCAGCACCTCGTGAACCATGGTTATGCGGTCTATCAGATCAATAACCGTGGCTCTAGCGGTTATGGAAAAACCTTCTATCACCTCGATGACTTAAAGCACGGGGAGGCAGACTTAGGAGATGTGGTCGCATCGCGAGCTTTCTTGGCGTCTTACGATTGGATCGATGGTGAGCGCGTAGGCATCATCGGCGGATCTTACGGCGGCTACATGGTGGCTGCTGCGTTAGCGTTTGAGCCAGAAGCGTTCGAATTGGGAGTAAATATCTTTGGCGTGACTAACTGGCTCAGGACATTGGAGTCTATTCCACCGTGGTGGGGTGCGTTTAGGGACTCCCTCTATGCGGAATTAGGTGATCCCGCAACTGACACAGATCGTTTGACCGCTATTTCACCGTTATTCCACGCGGAGAATATTGTGAGACCACTGTTAGTTGTGCAGGGAGCGAATGATCCGCGGGTACTGCAGGTGGAGAGTGATGAGCTGGTCGATGAGGTTCGCGCTAATAATGTCCCCGTCGAATACGTGCTGTTTGAGGACGAGGGACACGGCTTTAGAAAGCGAGTGAACCGGATTACGGCATCAGAGGCCTATCTTCAATTCTTGAATACGTATCTCTAGCAATTTTAGCGAGGGTGCCTTGTACTGATTAGGGCCGTTCATCACGGCCTTTTTTCGGGCGACCACTGAAAACA
>PKCZ01000027.1 GCA_002862405.1 Pseudomonadota bacterium | reverse complement strand
ACCTCTCTGAACGGTAGGGCTAATCCCAGGATAACCACACCGCTTTGAAGCGCACCGCGTGATAGTCGAGAGGCATCGCTCAGGGGGGCCGGACCGACCTTTAAGGCGAGTCCAATACCCAAGAAGAGTGCGAGCGCAGCTTGCTGGGAGTAGATCGCAAGACCTGCGCCCATCAAATAGGCAATATGTGTATGCGTTTTAGTCATATGGTGAGTATGACAGTTAGAACGTCACTTTCCAGCCGTTCAAATGGGCGTATTTAGTCTTAACTGCTGGCGCCTATCGGCGGCATCAGTGCGCTGCCATTTTCGACCTTAACTTTATGTCAATCGAGATGGTGTATGGTGATAGTAGATCGGTTTTGGTTTCCGCCAGACTAGTTGCAGTTTGAAGTTGGTCTCTGTCAGTGGTTTTGGTTATCACCCCATAAACAAGACGTGGAGGGCGTCGAATGCTAGCAACGCTTGATTGGTTCGTCGTGGCAATTTACCTGTCCGGTTTAGTGGCTATGAGTCTGCATTTGTCACGACGCCAGGAGACTGCCGAGGATTACTTTGTTGCCGGTAACAGCAGTGGCCCGATCAGTGTTGCGCTCTCCGTTATGGCGACGCAGTGCTCGACCAACAGTATTCTCGGTGCACCTGCGTTTGTCGCCTTTGTTGTCGGTGGTGGACTCGTCTGGCTGCAGTACGAGCTAGCGCTGCCGTTAGCGATGATTTTTATCGCCATATTTTTAATTCCCGTGTTTCATCGGCAGCGTTTGGTGTCGGTTTACCTTTATCTGGGGCGGCGTTTTGACGATAAAACGCAGCTACTTATCAGTGGCATGTTTCAGTTGTCGCGGGCTGCAGTGGCGGGTATCACCGTTTATGGCGTGGCAAGCATGATCGCCATCACGACTGGGCTTTCGTTTGCTCAATCGGTTGTCTTATTTGGCGCCATCACGATCATCTACGACGTTCTGGGTGGCATACGTGCCGTCATCGTCAGTGATGTTATCCAAATGATCATTTTGACCAGTGTCCTTGGTTATCTTGCGTACTTATTGATTGGGTCGGCAGGCGGTCTTGAATCAATGCTGGCGCAGATCCCAGCTGAGCGCACTGCGGCGCTGTCATTTCGACATCACGGTCTGGGTGACGGTCATGACTTTGCCTTCTTGCCTATGCTGATCGGCGGATTTTTCCTTTATGTTGCCTATTATGGCTGCGATCAGAGTCAGGTGCAGCGACAGCTCTGTGCAGCGACGCAGGACGACAACCAAAAGATATTGATTATCAACGGTGTCCTGCGTTTCCCTCTGGTCTTGCTCTACTGCCTTATTGGCGCGGGACTCGCAGCATACGCGGGCTTAAATACCGACTTTCTGTCGTCGCTTCCTTTGATCAACGATGCACCCAATTACAACATGGCGCTGCCTGTCCTTTTCTCGCGGGAGTTACCGGTTGGGGTGATGGGGCTAGCGGTCGTTGCGCTGCTCGCCGCAGCCATGTCGTCGCTTGACTCCGTGATTAACAGTTTATCTGCCACCACATTGAAGGACTTTGTGAAGCCCGCCATGAAAGAGCGGATTGCCACGCCAGCGCAAGAGCTATGGTGGGGCAGGGCACTCACCGTCTTTTGGGGCGTGTTCGCATTGGTGACAGCGTTCTTCGTTGACGATATCGCATCGACAGTGATCGTAGCGGTTAACAAGGTAGGCTCGCTCATTAACGGTCCTATTCTTGGTGTATTCCTATTAGGACTAATGACGAAGAGCGCCACTGGACGCGGTGCCCGAATTGGCTTCTTTGCCGGTCTCGCCACCAATGCCTTTTTGTGGACAGCTATGCCCTCTGTTTCTTGGCTATGGTGGAACGTTATCGGGTTGGCAGCCACGATGGGTGTAGGGCTGATGACCAGTGGCCAGCCCTCATCGGAACAGGAACTTACAGACCTCCTGTGGAGTCCCGCCTTCTATCAGAACGCTGGGTTTACGAAAAGCTGGATTCCGGCTTACAGGTTCCTCGGGCTTTGGACGTTTTTACTCATGGGCGTGCTTACGGTATTTGGCACACGATAATTAGCGCTCTCTAGAATTCACATCCGTCCTGGCGGCACCTCCAGCCAATGGGTTGCTTGTCCGCATTGAACCGCCTGTGAGCATGGCGAACCAGTCCTTAAAGGGACCAGTTGTGTTTTGCCAGAAGCTCCGATATTGATCCTGCGTTTCGGGCCCTAGTCCCCAGGGGGTGTACTCGTCCTTTTCAGGGATATAAAGCGTCCCGAATAGTCGATCCCAAAGACTGGTTACGGCCGCTAGGTTGGTGTCCCAGTGCTTCTCCCGGTAGCTGTGATGCGTGTGATGCATGACCGGGCTCTGTAACCATTTTGATAGCCACACGGGGTAATGGAACGCAACGTGATAATGCCGAAACGATCCATTGAAGCCGAACAGTAGTGAAAAGAAACCGATGTTAAACAGCGTCGCTTGTGTGATGTCAGCTTCAATCAGCCAGCTAAAAAGACCACCTGCGATGCCATAAGCCAAGGCTGCGCCTGCAGCGTAGATGGGGCCTTCTAGGAAGTGTTCACGGTACCGTGTTAGTGGGGTTAAGACCTCAGCTGAGTGGTGCACTTTGTGGATGACCCACAAAGCGGGCACTTTGTGTTCTGTGTAGTGAATGGCGTAAAAGACAAAGTCATACACCAGCAGTGTTACCAGGCTGTAGAGGAGCATCCATCCTAGGCCTGTATCGAGCGCAGGCCCGCTACCCATTACCGCGCTTAATCCTGCTATCACTTGCGTCTCGGCAAATGTTCCAACGCTTAGAATCAAGGCAGCAGCCCATAGGGGTCGCAGCAGTCGCTCGAAGACGTAGAGCGTAATATCCACGCGCGCTGAAATGTGCGTGTAGATATCGCGAGGCAGCAGATAATCGAGTAAGTCGGCGGGACGCTCCCGACCTGACGCATTCTTAGAGCCACGACCACCGCGGATGAACCAGATGCCTATGGCAATCACCAGCGTTAGCAAGAGGAATGGCCACGTGAGGTCTCGGGGTAAGTTGTCGCTTAGAAGCCTAAGTAACTCGCTCGAAATGTCAGCCAGTGGTCCGATAATAAGACTCCGTTTCTAAAACTTCTTTAAGGACGATACTTCTACTGCGTCGGTCGGTCCAGTGGCGCAGCGGGCGTGTCAGGGGGCGGGGGCCCAAGTTTGCAGTTCCCGAACTGTATCGAAAGCGCATTTTTAGGTGCTATTCTCCGGCGGATCAAACTAATAAGACCCGCCACATATGAAGATATCGGTAGTAGCGCTTTGCTTAGCAATGCTCGGATTAGTCGCATGCGAGGCTGACACAACCGGTCAGCATCCTAATTTGACGGAAATCCATGGTGATTGGTTGGTAACACCCGAGGAGGCTCTTGAGTGGGCTTCAGTGAAACAGAACAACCTACCCACACTGACGGGGAGCTCCGAGTGGTTGAACTACATGTCGTTTCTAGAGACCACGCTCGATACTTACGGCGTAGTTGATGGAACAAAGAATGCTTGGCAATTCGAGCGTTGGCACACGTCTGAAGATAGCACTCAGTGGTCGCTATCATCCGACGGAGCTCCCGTGAGAGTTGCACACTATGGTGCTTACTCGGGCTCAACCGAGCCTCAAGGTATTACTGCGGAGCTCATTTATTACGATCATGACGATCCTCCAGAATCGATTGAAGGAAAGATCGTCGTTATTCCCACGAGGAAACACCCCACTCCCCCGTATTCTGATAACTACTTAATCAACTACACATTTAATGATTATGAATATGCGACTGCTGGCGAAACTCTGCCGGACTCGTTTGAGTTTGTTCCGCCGTCCGAGAGTTTCACATTTGATATCTGGTGGCAGTTAGCGCAGGGGCTCGATCGTATCCCACGTGATGGCAACGCGGCGGG
>PKCZ01000069.1 GCA_002862405.1 Pseudomonadota bacterium | reverse complement strand
CTCTATATCGGCCACTCTGCCGCCTTAAAAGGCGCGATGACGCCTCGCCAGAACCTAAAGTATCACCCGTCGGGGCTATGCGAGCCCACAGACATTGAGATTGATGAGGCGCTTGCCGCCGTTGGTCTTGCCGGCTATGAAAATGGGCTGACGGCCCGACTGTCGGCCGGACAGAAGCGTCGAGTTGCGTTGGCCCGTCTGTTTCTTTCTTCGGGCCGACTGTGGTTGCTCGATGAGCCCTTTACCGCACTCGATGTGGCAGGTGTGGCGGTCCTGGAGGAACGTTTTCAGGCGCATGCGCAAGCCGGTGGTGCCGTCGTATTTACTAGTCATCAGCCTGCGGATTTTGGTGGCCTGCTAAGCGTGTTGGACTTGGAGCAGTTTCGCGGTGACTGAGGCGAGGGATATCGATATTTTCCGCTACTGTCGCAGTCAAACGGTCCGGCACCTGATGCTGATGGTTCGATCACCGAGTGAGGTGGTGAATCCGCTGCTGTTTTTCTTACTCGTTATCGTTTTATTCCCCCTAGGCTTAGGTCCGGATCCGGAGCAGCTCTCTATTCTCGCGCCCGGGATACTGTGGGTAGTGGCTTTGCTCTCCAACTTAATGATTTGTATGCGCCTCTTTGTTGATGACCTTGAGGACGGCAGTCTCGAACAACTCGCGATGGCGCGTGTGCCATTATCGATTGCGGTATTACCGCAGCTTCTAGCGTCTTGGTTGGCTAGCGGCTTGCTCCTGAGTTTGGTGTCGCCCATTTTCGGGTTGATGTTAGGGCTACCACTCGAAGTCGCATCTGTACTGGTTGTCAGTCTGCTGATGGGTACCGCCATAATGTTGCTTCTGGGGGCTGTGGGTGCTGCGCTGACTGTGGGGGTGCAGCGAGGTGGCATTTTATTAGCGCTTCTCATTTTGCCCCTATACGTTCCCATACTCATCGCAGGCACACGTGCGTTGAACGAAGCTTTGCAGGGAGGAGATCCTACGGTAGCGCTCGCATTACTGGGTGCTGGTGTTACGGGTGGATTACTATTGGCGCCGTTGGCAATCGCAGCGGGTCTTCGCGTCTCTCTTGAGCTGTAAAGCGCTTGTAAAGCAGGGTAACAGCCCCCATTTTTCTTGTTAACCGGATATACTTGTGACATGTGGCGCATAATTCATCAATTTGGTTCACCCCCTTGGGTTTACCGCTTCTGTGACAAGGTCATTCCCTGGTTGATGCCGATCACAATAGTGGCGCTGCTAGGGGGTAGTGTCTGGGGCCTTTTGTTCGCGCCGACCGACTACAAGCAAGGCGACTCCTACCGAATTATCTATATTCATGTGCCCGCAGCGGTTGTTGCGCTTGCTGGCTACTACGTGATGGCGCTGGCTGGCTTGGTCAGTTTGGTATGGCGGGTAAAGTTGGCTGATACAGCAATGCGGGCCGCCGCGCCCATTGGTGCAGCGTACACCGCGATAGCTCTCATTACCGGGGCGATTTGGGGTAAACCAACTTGGGGTGCCTGGTGGGTTTGGGATGCGCGGATCACTTCAATGCTGATCCTCTTCTTCCTGTATGTGGGCGTTATAGCCTTGTTCGAGGCCTATGAGAACAAGACGGTGGCGGCGCGCGCCTGCGCTATCTTAAGTTTGGTGGGAACTGTAAACATTCCCATCATCTACAAGTCGGTTGACTGGTGGTACTCGCTGCATCAGCCGGCTTCTATCAAATTCACCGGAAGTTCCGCCATCGATGCATCGATGCTCTATCCGCTTCTCGGGATGATCATTACGTTCTACGCGCTGTTTGCCTTGCTAATGATGCTGAATTTGAAGCAGTCATTGACGGAGGAGTACGCTCAGTCCGCTTGGCTCAACAAGAGGTTAGCCGCTTAGTTATGTATTTTGATTCGGTGGCTGATGCGCTGGCCATGAGTGGCCACGGTGTTTTTGTCTGGGGCGCCTACAGCATAAGCTTCGTGATTATTTTCTTTGTGTTGCTGCGTCCTGTAATGTCCATACGTACGCTGAATGCCGGCATTCGACAGGAAGCGCTGAGAAAACAGAGTGCACAGGTTGCACAACAGAACGCGAGCTAATCGTGCACCCAAAAAGAAAACAACGTCTCATTGTCGCTCTAGTCATCGTATTCCTCTCCAGTGTGACCATTGGCCTGATTACCTATGCGTTACGCGGCAATATCAACCTGTTCTACTCTCCCTCAGAAGTTGCTGCGGGAGAGGCGCCGATTGATCGTCAGATTCGTGTTGGCGGCATGGTCGTCGAGGGGAGCGTTCGACGTGCTAGCGATCGTCTGGAGACGCGCTTCGATGTAACCGATTTCGTTCACTCAGTCACCGTAACCTACGACGGCATCTTGCCTGATCTCTTTGCCGAGGGAGAAGGGGTAGTGGCTACCGGTAAACTTGGACCCAATGGCGTTGTCACCGCGAGCGAAGTACTGGCGAAGCATGATGAAAACTACATGCCGCCAGAGGTAGCCGAAGCGTTAGAAAAGGCCAGCGCGCGAGGAAGTATGCAGTGATACCTGAAGCTGGGCAGATCGCGCTTATCATCGCACTGTGTTTATCCGTGCTGCTGGGAACTGTTCCCATGGTAGGGGCATGGCGAGGGCAGCGATGGGCAATGAATTTGGCACCGAGCCTTGCTGCGGGCGTCTTCGTTTTTCTCTCGATCGCCTTTGCCTGCTTAGCGATTGTCTTTCTTCAGGATGACTTTTCGGTCAAGGTTGTGGCTAGCAACTCGAATTCACTCCTGCCACAGATGTACAAGTTTTCTGCCGTTTGGGGCAACCATGAAGGTTCGCTGTTGTTGTGGGTCTGGATATTGGGAGCCTGGTCGTTAGCGGTCGCCATAGCCAGCCGTGGTCTTCCGCTTGTTGTTTTGTCGCGTGTCCTTGCGGTGCTTGGACTCATTGGTGTTGGATTTATCGCGTTTTCATTGTTCACGTCCAACCCCTTTGAGCGCTTGTTACCCGGTGTGGCCGCTGAGGGTAATGACCTTAACCCGCTGCTTCAGGATCCCGGGCTGATCATTCACCCACCATTGCTCTACATGGGGTATGTCGGGCTGGCAGTGCCCTTCGCCTTTGCTGTCGCGGCGCTGATGGGAGGTCGGCTTGATGCCTCATGGGCTAAATGGTCCCGACCCTGGACGAACGTTGCGTGGGCGTTCCTGACCCTGGGAATTATGCTGGGTAGCTGGTGGGCTTATTATGAGCTCGGATGGGGTGGTTGGTGGTTCTGGGACCCCGTGGAAAATGCATCCTTCATGCCGTGGCTGGTGGGCACGGCGTTGATTCACAGCCTGGCCGTGACGGAAAAGCGCGGCCTGTTTAGATCTTGGACCGTATTGCTGGCGATTGCTGCGTTTTCACTCTCTCTGCTTGGAACATTCCTCGTTCGCTCCGGGGTGCTCACCTCTGTTCACGCATTTGCGGCTGACCCAGAGCGCGGCTTATTCATTTTAATTTTCCTTGTACTGGTAGTTGGTGGATCGCTGACGCTCTACGCCTTCAGAGCCCCAACGGTGGCGAGCCCGATCAGTTACGAGCTTGAGTCGCGCGAATCGCTCCTGTTGGCAAACAACCTCATCTTTGCGGTGTCAGCTATTGTTGTTTTGCTGGGCACCTTATTCCCGCTGCTGATGGACGCGCTGGGGCAAGGTAAATACTCCGTGGGACCGCCCTATTTCAACGCGGTGTTTGTGCCAGCCATGGCGCTATTAGCGCCCTTTATGGCAATAGGGCCTATCTCCCGCTGGAAGCAGGACAGTAGTAAACGATGGCTCAGTGAATTGGGTGTACCAGCTGTCGTCTGCGTTCTAGTTGCCATAGCGGCACCGTTGGTGGGTGTCGGCGAAGTGAACGTCTGGGCTTCGCTGTCCGTTCTGTTGGCAGCTTGGTTGATACTCGGTTTGTTACGAGATCTGCAGATGCGGATGC
>PKCZ01000086.1 GCA_002862405.1 Pseudomonadota bacterium | reverse complement strand
CGTCAACAAAAGATCGCCGACGGTCTGGCTGCAGCAGACCGCGCTAGTCACGATCTTGAGCTTGCGCAAAAAGAAGCGGTTGACCGCTTGTCAGAGGCGAAGAAAGAAGCTGCCTCTATCGTTGAAGCTGCTAATAAACGTGCAGCAACGGTTGTCGATGAAGCAAAAGTCGCTGCGGTTGCCGAAGCGGATCGGGTTAAAGAGCTCGCGTCTGCCGAAGTGGAGCGCGAAAAAGCTCAGGCTAAAGAGCAGCTCTTAACGCAAGTCAGTACGCTGGCTATTGCGGGCGCTGAAAAAGTGCTGGCAGCTGAAATCGATCCCGATAAACACGCTGCCCTTCTTGAGCAGTTGGTGAAGGAGCAGTAAGCGTGATCGAGCCAACCACATTGGCGAGACCATACGCTCGTGCGGCGTTTCAGTTCGCTGTTGATAACGGCACCGTGGACAGCTGGCACCAGGCGTTGGTCTCCGTCGCCGCGGTAGTCGCAGAGCCATCAGTGGCCAAAGTGCTCGATGATCCTGCAACGACCGCATCCCATCGTGCAGCAACTGTTGCAACCGTGCTGGGAGACGATATTCCAGCAGGTGTCGCACAGTTTGTTTCAGTGATGGCTGAAAACCACCGTCTCGGCCTGTCAAGTGAGGTCGCAACGTTGTTCGCTGAGTTGCGATCAGCGCTCGATGCAGCGGCAAACGTTACGGTAACGAGTGCCTTTAATGTAGCCGACAAGACAATTGAGCAACTTTCTGCCTCATTGACAGCAAAGTTAGGCAAAACAGTCGATATGACTGTTGAAACAGATGCTTCCCTAATTGGGGGAGCCATTATTCGAGCCGGCGATATGGTTATCGACGGTTCAGTTCGTGGGCGCTTGCACAAGCTTGCGACTGCGTTGAAATCTTGACAGAGGAACCGGTCATGCAACAACTGAATCCTTCAGAAATCAGCGACATCATTAAGCAGCGTATATCGCAGCTTGATGTGGCATCGCAGGCTACAAACGAAGGCACCATCGTCTCGGTAACGGACGGCATCATCCGTATTCACGGTCTTACTGAAGTGCAGTACGGCGAGATGATTGAATTTGAGGGCAATGTCTTTGGACTGGCTCTTAACCTTGAGCGTGACTCGGTCGGTGCTGTTGTACTGGGTGACTACAAGCAGCTGGCCGAGGGCCAAACTTGCCGCTGTACTGGTCGAATCCTTGAGGTTCCAGTGGGTCCAGAGCTGCAAGGTCGCGTTGTTGACGCGCTGGGTAACCCAATCGATGGCAAGGGCGCCATCGAGACAACTATGACCGATGCTCTAGAGAAAATTGCTCCCGGGGTTATCGCGCGTCAGTCCGTTGATCAACCTGTTCAAATTGGCTTGAAAGCCATCGATGCCATGGTGCCGATCGGTCGTGGCCAGCGAGAGCTGATTATTGGCGACCGTCAGGTGGGTAAGACAGCGATTGCGGTCGACGCCATCATCAACCAGAAAGGCACTGGCATTAAGTGTATTTATGTCGCGGTTGGCCAGAAGGCTTCTTCAGTTGCGTCGGTCGTACGCAAGCTCGAAGAGCACGGCGCAATGGACCACACGATTGTGGTTGCAGCTAACGCGTCTGATCCCGCAGCGATGCAGTACCTAGCGCCTTTCGCAGGTTGCACCATGGGTGAGTACTATCGCGATCGTGGCGAAGATGCACTCATCATTTATGATGACTTGTCGAAGCAGGCTGTGGCCTACCGTCAGATTTCCTTGCTGCTACGTCGACCACCCGGTCGTGAAGCCTACCCCGGTGACGTTTTCTATCTCCACTCTCGTCTTCTTGAGCGTGCCGCGCGTGTTAATGCCGATTACGTCGAGGCATTCACTAACGGCGAGGTAAAAGGAAAAACAGGTTCACTGACGGCATTGCCCGTAATTGAAACTCAGGCGGGTGACGTATCGGCCTTTGTACCGACAAACGTTATTTCGATTACTGATGGTCAGATTTTCCTTGAAGCTGACATGTTTAATGCCGGTATTCGACCCGCTATGAACGCCGGTATTTCAGTGTCTCGTGTGGGTGGTGCTGCACAGACGAAGATCATCAAAAAGCTCTCTGGTGGTATCCGAACAGCCCTCGCGCAGTACCGCGAGCTAGCAGCGTTCTCCCAGTTTGCATCGGACCTCGATGAAGCGACTAAGGCACAGCTCGAGCACGGTGAGCGAGTTACCGAGCTAATGAAGCAGAAGCAGTACGCGCCTCAAAGCGTCGCCGAGATGGGTCTTCTGCTCTACGCCGCGAACGAGGGTTATTTGAAGGCAGTTGAGGTCGATAAGATTTCTGATTTTGAGTCGGCGCTCCTTTCTTACATGCATGCAGAGCACGGTGCACTCATGCAAGAGATTGCTGCGGACGGCAATTGGAACGACGATCAAGAGGCTGCGTTTAAGGCCGGTCTCGATGCGTTTGTTTCAACTCAAACCTGGTAATTAGCGATGGCAGCGGGTAAAGAAATTCGCACCAAGATCTCGAGTATTCAAAGTACTCAGAAGATCACTAGCGCGATGGAAATGGTGGCGGCGAGCAAAATGCGTCGTGCACAAGATCGCATGGAAGTGGGCAAGCCCTACGCTCGTCGTATGCGCGCGGTAATTGGCCATATTGCCAATGCATCGGCAGAGTATCGTCACGCTTACATGCAGCAGCGATCGATTCGTCGCGTTGGCTACATCATCGTCTCATCAGATCGAGGCTTGTGTGGTGGTTTAAACATCAACCTGTTCAAGCGCGCACTTCAGTCCATGAAGGAGCACTCCGACGCAGGGCACGACGTTGATCTGTGTCTTATTGGCGGTAAAGGTCAGGCCTTCTTCGGCTCTGTCGGTGGCAACGTTGTTGCCAGCGTTCGAGACATTGGCGAGGAACCTACGGTAGAGCAACTCATCGGGGCGGTAAAGCACATGCTTGATGGCTATGTTGAGGGCACCATCGACAAGCTTTACTTGGTGGGCAATGACTTTGTTAACACCATGACTCAAACACCGACTGTTCAGCAGCTACTTCCCTTGGAAGCGGACGCTCAGCAACAGTATTCGCATCACTGGGATTACATTTACGAGCCTGATGCTCGAGAACTGCTGGATGGCCTGCTTGCTCGATACATCGAGTCATTGGTTTATCAGGCGGTGGTCGAAAATGGTGCTTGTGAACAGGCGGCTCGAATGATCGCTATGAAAAATGCGAGCGAGAATGCAGGTGAACTCATCGACGAGCTTCAGTTGGTTTACAACAAAGCTCGACAGGCGGCGATTACTCAGGAGCTGTCAGAGATTGTAGGCGGCGCGGCCGCTATTGGTTAAGCGTGGTAGGCGCAGTTTTAGCATTACGACGACGCTGACCATTTGCGTCGCGGAACAAGACAGAGGACTCAAAAATGAGTAGTGGAAAGGTTGTACAGGTCATCGGCGCGGTTGTTGACGTAGAGTTTCCCCGTGACAGCGTACCAAAGGTATACGATGCCCTGACTGTCGCTGATAAAGGCCTCACTCTGGAGGTTCAGCAGCAGTTGGGTGACGGTGTTGTACGCGCGATTGCCATGGGTTCATCCGAGGGTGTAAGTCGCGGACTTTCCGTTGATAACACAGGTGCCCCAATTTCCGTGCCGGTCGGCACTGAGACGTTGGGACGCATCATGGATGTGTTGGGTAATCCTATCGATGAGCGTGGCCCCATTGGTGAGCAAGAGCGTTCGTCTATTCACCGTGCCGCGCCAACTTACGAAGAGCTGGCTGCATCAGAAGAGCTGCTTGAGACTGGCATCAAGGTAATCGATCTTGTCTGCCCGTTTGCAAAAGGCGGTAAGGTTGGTCTGTTCGGTGGTGCGGGCGTTGGTAAGACCGTCAACATGATGGAGTTGATTAACAACATCGCGACGGAGCACTCTGGCTTGTCTGTATTTGCCGGTGTGGGCGAGCGTACGCGTGAAGGTAACGACTTCTA
>PKCZ01000115.1 GCA_002862405.1 Pseudomonadota bacterium | reverse complement strand
TTGAGGCGATTCTGGAAGTCGAGGGGGGTCAACATCAGTGATGTGGCGAGGTTCGCGCCCAAGTCAGTCAGTCCTGTTTCCTCAAGACGCTTCTCAACAGCGCGCCGGAATGTCTCGGCGTGCGTGGTCCAGTCGGTTCCAGAGTCTAGGTGCGGTACCGGGACCAACGCGTAAAAGGCGTCGCACCCGTCCGGTGCCATCGATGGATCGGTCGCGGTTGGCCTATGCAAATACAAACTGAAATCTTCGGTGGGCTTTTTATGCTTAAAGATGTCGGTAAGCAGTCCTTTATAACGCGGGCCGAGAATGATCGAGTGATGAGGTATGTCGGGGTACTGCTTTTTGGTGCCAAAGTACCAAACAAATAAGCCATTGGAGTAATGCGCTTTATCAATCTTGCGATCAGTCCACTTGCTTCTGTGTGTTTCCGACAGCAGGTATTTGTAGGTCCATGCAGAGTCTGCATTTGATATGACGAGATCAGCTGTGATGTGCTCACCTGACTTGAGGCGCACGCCGGTGACCTTTCCGTTGTCTGTGGTGATTTGGTCAACCTCACTATTCAGCCGAATATCGCTCCCTTGTCCACGGATGAGGTTGCCTAGCGATTCGACAATGCGCCCTGTGCCACCCATAGCAGACCAAACGCCACCCGTGACTTCTAGGTGAGAGATAAGGGAATACAAACTGCTGGCGGTATACGGGTTACCGCCAATGAGAAGGGGGTGGAAGCTTACAGCCTGCCTCAATTGCTCGTTTTTGATGTACTTAGAGACCAGCGAATAAACACTTTGATCACCACGTAACCTCACTAAGTCAGGTGCGAAGCGCATGAGTTGAGCAAAGGTACTGAAGGGTTTGTCGAGCAAGGCAAAACCGACTTTATGCCGCTCTTCGCTGGCTTTTAAATAGCGCTCGTAGCCTTGAGCATCTGCTGGGTTGTACTCAAGTATTTGACGGAGGTTTTCTGACTTCTCGCTCGAGTAGTCAAAGATTCGCCCGTCATCAAAACGGATTCTGTAGAACGGATCCATGAGCCGAAGATCAACGTCATCACTCATCTTCTTGCCACAGAGTTCCCAGAGCTCTTCAAATAATTCGGGGACCGTGACAATGGTGGGTCCGCCATCGAAGGTGAAGCCGTCCTGTTTGTAGGTGTAGCCTCTACCTCCCAGCGCATCGAGCTTTTCGAGAAGCGTGACGTGATAGCCTTTGGCTGCAAGACGAATCGCAGAGGCGAGGCCACCGAAGCCGCTACCTATGACAATGGCTTTTTCATGTGACTCAACTTGCTTTAGGGTATCGAAGTCCGGATGCGCTGTGTTCATCTTTATAGACGTCTTTTGTGTCAATATTAATTGACAGTCTATCACCGGTTTTCGGATTGCACACCTGTTAATTGAGCCGCTCCAGAAACTGATAAAACACCTGTGCGACCCGCTCGGGGTCCGCTTCATGAACCAGATGGCCCGCGTCCTCCAGGGTGATTGCCGTTGCGTCTGGTATTTCGCGTGTAGCCCTGTACGCGCGAATGGCAGGAACAATGTGGTCTTTTTCGCAACCAATGAGGTGAGTTGGGGTTTTTAATTTAGGTAAGTCCTTTGCCAGCTGACCCAGCTCCCATCCCCCCATCATTCTTAAGGTGCCCTCGATGTGTTCGGGTTGGGATATCAGTGTTGTGTAGCGCTGGATCATCGGTTCCGAGATAGTGGCGCCGGTGTCACGCAACGCTCTGCGCACATCGGACTCGCCGGTTCCGCGCCGGGCGAGGAAGCGAGACACCCTAGGCGATCGGCTTAGTGCACGCGCAGCTTGGAGCATAAGAGGCTCAATGAAGGCTCCGAATGGCAAAAGGGCACCATTAATTGACAGTAGTCCACTCGGATTAATGTCCGTGTCGAGGCACATTCTGATTCCAACCGCGGCGCCTGCAGAGTGTCCAATCACATACTTGGGCGATATTTGTAAGTGCGTGCACAGCTCGCGTATAGCAAGAGCCATCGCACTCAAAAGGTGCTCGCGTTCCTCAATGGGGTGGGTAAAGCCTTGTCCTGGGAGGTCGATCAATATGCAAGTGAATTGGCTACTCAAATATTCGGCCATGCCGGCCATCGAGTGGGTGGATGAGCCAGTGCCGTGTAAGAGTAAGACCACGGGCCCTGATCCAACCTGCTGAATGTGCCACAGGGTGCCCGCGCATTGCACGAATTCGCTGTGCTCGCTTAGAGGCCAATCACTGGGTAAACGGTCGGGACCCATGGGTTCCTAGCCTACGCTGAGCGTTCTGATAGATGTATTCAGTGACTTTGCGCACGCGTTTGGAAGCGGCAGATAGGTGGCATCCAGCGCGGAGGATAGTTCACGCGCTCGGGGGCTGGGTCGAACCGCTGTGTCTACGAGAACACCCTTAATCTGTGTATTAGCGAGTAGCTTTGCTGCAGAGAGTGCGTCGTCAGTACCCGCTGACCGGCTTTTAGTACCGTCCCGGGCAACATTGGCCGCGCCATCGGTCAGGAGTACGTAACTTGGTGTCGCGCCTGTCGCGGATACAGAACGTGCCAGCTCATGTGTTGCTTGAAGCGCGGCAGCCATCGGCGTTCCGCCCCCTCCGGGTAGTTGAGCTAAGGTGCGCTTGGCTCTGACTAGCGAGCGCGTGGGTGGTAACAGGATCTCTGCTGTATCGCCCTTGAAGGCAATCAAGGCGACTTCTGTTCTGTGTGAGTAGCAGTCAGCGAGCAGCAGTTCGATTGCACCTTTCGCTTCTGACATGCGCTGATGCGCACTGCTACCTGACGCGTCTACCGCAAAAATCATCACGCTGGACTTGCGCTGTTCAAAGCGTTTCACGCGAATGTCTGAGGATTCAATGTATAGGCTGGTTTTTTTCTTGTCCGAGGTATCCCACATTGCTCGTGCCGTTTGAAACGGTGCAGCACATCGCAGCGTGGCAGGTATATCGATGCGATGTCCGCGCTTTACATCGCCACGTCGCACGCCCACTGGGCGACCTCGTTGTTTGTCCTGAGCAAACTCACCAGCATTACCGCTTTTACTTTGACGCTGCCGGCTTTTCTCAGCGCGCTTCAACAGAATCGCCAGTAGGTCTTCAGGTAACTCAGCCATCGCGGCCTGAACCAGGTCCTCGTGGTCTTGCTCCTCCTTTTGCTGGGTTTGCTGCTCGGGCACATCTGTATGTTCTTGACTGTCGTCGGACTGTTCTGGCGGCTGAGGCTCTGCTTGTGGTGTTGGTAATTGCTGAGCTATGGGTAGGAGCACCAGTCGAATGAGAGGATGCATAACGGCCTCGTCGCTAACGGGTTTGCCACTTAACAAACTCAGGGCTTTGGCGATGTCGACAGTGAATTTCAATGTGCGAGAAGAGTGTATTCCCATGGACGCCGCTAGCTCGGCCAGTCGTGTAAGGTCTTCGTCTGGAACTGACGTATGAGACAGCCGCGATTGCGCCGATACGATGTCTGATCGAGCGTAGCGACTGTCGTCGACGCAGCGAATACTGATCTCGTCAAGAGCGATACTGAGGCCTAGTCGTTCGATAAGACCAGCTGGTGGCGATTCCTCGTCGATGCCCTCGTCCAGCGCTATCACAGTGATTGAGGCTGGGCTGGTATGGCTGATGCCATCTCGCGCTATGTGGACTTCACCTGTATCTAGGGCGGCGCACCAATGTCCTGTAAATTCTTTGGGTAGCCGCTCGGCCATTGAGAGCGCCACAACTCGCTGATGGCATTCGGCGAGCACGCCTTGTGCCAAAACGGGCTTTCTGTGCCGCATACTTTCGGTGATATCCATGCCGCCCAGCAGACGTTCTGTGGGTGTGTTACTGGGTACTCGGCGGGCTGGCGTTTCAGTGAAGCTGTCGAGAAGGGCGAGCCAGTAATCTCTCACAGGCCCGGGTTGCGCGCAGACGCGGATACCACCGGCTTTGTGGCGTAGAACAGCGACCAACGCCGCAGCTAGCTCGGCGTCATGCCATGCGTTCGCGGCTTCC
>PKCZ01000146.1 GCA_002862405.1 Pseudomonadota bacterium | reverse complement strand
TTCAAGGAGAGTTACAAAGAAAGTTTTATTGAGTCATGCTCTGAAGCTGATGCGAATAACCAAGAGTTGCGTGCTTTGTGTGTATGCACGGCGACTAAAGCAGTTGAACAACTGACAGTTACTGAACTGACAGAGGATGCGTTAAACAAAAAAATTATTTTGGAGAAAATCGTACCTCAATGCAGGTAGCTATCGCATGTGTCTAGGGACGAGCCAGCGTTAAGATCACGAGGCTGTAGTACCTTTGTCAGGCAGTGCGGCTCTTTGAGCGCTACCTTTTGGAGGTAGAGGTAACTCGCCACAACTCAGTGAAAAATAAAAATAAAAATGTTTAAAAACAGAGGCTTAGAAGTTTGGTAGGGCCAGCCAGATTCGAACTGGCGACCTCTACCATGTCAAGGCTTACAGAACTCGCCACAACACGTTAGGACACAGCTTATGTTACCACCTGAGTGGCTCGGGTGGTCGCTCTTGAATAGCTTGGCTAACGCGCTACTGGAACGACTTGCTGATACTGTTTGAGTTAAAAGGTTTCAGCTGTTCATGAGTCCGAGAACACGACCCGCGGCCGACTGAATAGCGTGGCAGCGAAAGCTATCAAGGCAAAAGCGAATATGAGCGTACCAGCCGCCGAGTAGAGTAGCCAATGCACCGGTACAGCCTCGCCCCTAATCAACTCGCCAATGAGCAGGTTTTGAGAGAATAGCGGTATCGGCATCATGGGTGCCTCTGGCTTCACCGGGTTTGTCATAAACATCAATGTTGGAACCATTGGGATGAGTATCACGAGCCCCATGTAGGACTGCGCCTCGCGGAAGCTTTTGGCGTAAGTTGCCAGTACCGTCAGCAGCGCCGCAGCCATCAAAGCTACCGGTGCGACCACTAAGAGAATGCCAGCCATAGCTTCAACGTCCAGTCCTAAGTCTACGCCCAAGGCGGCAAGTGGTAAGTAGGGCAGTGTGATCCGAAAGGCTATGAGAGTGAGCACGAGCGAGGCCATGCCAAAGATAGCGGTGGCAAGTAATTTACCCATCATGATTTGCCATCGAGGCACGGGGTTAATTAATAGGGGCTCGAGTGAGCGACGCTCTTTCTCACCAGCCGTGGTATCGATGGCAAGGTGCATGCCGCCCATGAAGGCAGTAATCATAAGGATATAGGGCAAGAAAAGCATGAAGATCATACCTCGACTCTGCGGCGTGGATAGATCTATATCGCGAATCAGTAGTGGTGACATCACAATGGGAGATACGCCGCGCATCTGTAATCGCAACATGCCGATCTCGCTACCGTAGCCGCTGAGTAGGCCCTTCACTCGCGACGTAGGTATATCCGACTCTGGTCGCGAGGAATCTATGATGACCTCGATCTCGGCAGGTCGACCGGCTTGCCATTGCTCACCAAATGTCTCGGGAATACGAATGATTACTGGCTCCTTCTGGCTTTTAACCAATGACTCAGGATTATCCGGTGCGGGTTTGACTACCATTCCGTGTTTTTCAAGATAAAGAATCAGGTTTGGAGCCTGCTCAGCGCCGACGACTGGGACCTCGAGCACACGCTCGGCGCGTTCAGTCTGGGCTGAGGTGCCTAGCCATGTAATTCCAATTAACAGTACTGGGAAAAGAATCGGTGCCAGTAACAAAGAATTGAAGACCGCCTTGCGATCGCGGAGATTCTCACGGACTTCTTTCTTGAGCACGACTATGATGCCCTTCATGCCATCAGCCCCTCTTCGGAACCGATGATCTGAACGAAGGCGTCTTCTATGGTGTCGCTACCGCTTCGGCTGATTAGCTCGTCAACAGTGCCTGTCGCAGCTACCTTACCTTTGGCAATGATGACAATCTGGTCACATAGCGCGGCTACCTCTTGCATTATGTGGGTAGACAGCACCACGGACTGGCCGGTGTCCTTGAGGCTTCGTATGTATTTACGCAGCGCTCTAGTGCTCATGACATCGAGACCATTAGTTGGCTCATCCATCAACACTGTTTGTGGCTGATGTACCATCGCCCTCGCAATCGCAACTTTGACGCGTTGACCCTGAGAGAAACCCTCGGTCCTTCGATCGATGAAATCGCTCATATCAAGGGTTGCGGTCAGCGATTCGATTCGCTCCTCAATAGTTTGCTTGGGTAAGTTGTGAAGCTCGCCAAAGTAGCGGATATTTTCTCGGGCCGTAAGTCGGTTGTACAAACCTCGGCTGTCCGGCACGACTCCCAGCGTGGTTTTGATCGCCATCGCATCTTTCGTAGGATCAAGTCCGTCAATCCGGATATCTCCCCCATCCGGTGGTAGCAACGAGTAGAGCATGCGTAGCGTCGTCGTTTTACCGGCGCCATTGGGGCCAAGAAGCCCCGTGATTTCACCGTCGCGTGCTTCGAAGGTCATATCGTTGACCGCTTTTACCTCGCCGAATGACTTGTGCAGATTTCTGACCTCAATCATGGGTTAGGTCCTAGTAGGCTGGTAAAGAACGGAGAGGCTTCGATCTTTTCTACACAGGCAATATCAACTTCTTCAGTCGAGCCCGTGACGATAAATTCCGTAGTGATTTTTTCGAAGCAGGGGTGTTTCATTACCGAGTGCGACTGACCCCGCGCCACTAAGTTTAAATGGTTGCTTAAGTGGATGGCTGCTTGGTCTGCATAATGAGGAGGTGTCACAGGGTCTCTCTCGCCCGACAGCAGAAGCACTGGCAAATCCGATACCACTGGATTACGGAAGTCCTGGGCAATCTCCCCGCGAGGCCAGAGATCGCATTGTGTCTCGAGCGACTTGAGGAAAATACTACCGAGTAGCGTGTCGCTGTGGTCGACATTGGTATCGATCAGCGGATAGTCCTCGCTACAAATGACAGAAAGCTCCATTCCTCGGGCCACCACATCAGTAAGGCCATTCATTACCAAGAGTGCTTGCGCCGCGAGTCTCTCCAGAGAGCCAGTTGCAATTGCTTCGTCGATTAAAATCGGGAGCATAGCCTGGGTTTCACTTGCGTATGTCAAAAATCGAATCGCCACAGCGAGTGTTTCGGCGCTCATTCGGATCTCGCGATCCTTGCCGATGACTGGGTCGGGGATAATGACCCATCGTGCCTCCTTGCGCAGCTCAGCTGCGAGAGCATTCAGCTGGTTCAGGCTGCCACCAAAACTATCGTTACATTGCTCATTGTTGTAGCAATCATCGAAAACCTTAGCGAGCGCAGCATCGAGCATAGGAGCATGGTCCTGACCCAGAGCGAGCTGCATCGGTACGACACTGTCGAGTACTACGGAGCGAACCGTCTCTGGGTACTTCCTTAAGTACACCTGAGCGGCGCGAGTACCGTAGGACACCCCCATGATATTGATTTGCTCATACCCCATGGCTGCTCGAACCTGATTGTAGTCGCTCATCGCTATATCGGTTGTGTAGAAGCGGAGGTCTGCTTGGAGTTGATCGCGGCAAATAGTGGTTTGCTCGGCCACATACTCAAGATCTAGCTCGGCATTTAGATCCATGTTCTCGTCAATAGGGCACGCCAGCTTGTTCGATTTGCCGGTACCACGCTGATCAATCATTACGATGTCGCGTTTTTCTCGAATTTTATTGAGTGTGTCCCGGATCATGACCCAGGTCTCTGATGAGGCCTGCCCCGGTCCGCCAGCAAAAAAGAAGACGGGATCTGGTTCGGGCTGCGTTGCGGTTGAGGGAGCGACGGCAATATGAATCGGAATCTTCTTGCCATTTGGGTCATCGGGGTCTTCCGATACTTCGATAAAGCCACAGTCAGCACGTGCGGTGGCAGGCGATCCCGGCGTCGACAATACGCAGTTCTTAAAATCGATAGAGTTGGCTTCAGGTTGAGCCTGAACCGTCGTAGATAAATTCGCAGTGATAAACAACGATAGTGCAATCGCTGAACGATTCATCAGGAAATTAATAATTAGCCTGTTGCCACTGATAACAAAAGGATTCTGAGCGCGAGGTTTCACGGATAGGGCCTATTACGCCTACTATTTGCTCATTATAACCGCAGCAAGGGATTTCAGTGTTTCTTGGCTCGCGCTTTGACCTGACTCAACACGTTGAATTGTGCGGAGGCTCAGACCTGACATCT
>PKCZ01000138.1 GCA_002862405.1 Pseudomonadota bacterium | reverse complement strand
CTGATAGAGCCGCACATGCGGTGACTTCGGTAAGCTGAAGCTGTGGTTGGCGACGAACGTCGTATTGATCGCACGTTTACGTGCAGCTTTCGCGATGATTTCGCGAATTACGCCCGGGCATGCATCAGCGTCGACCCAAATTTCCATGTGGTGCTCTCACAGTTGGTTTTAATAACCCTATGGACAGAAAAAACCCGGCCGTAGCCGGGTCGTAAGTTTACGTTTTTCTAGGCTAAGCCGCTTCAAAACCATGATAGCCACTGGCCGCAACCTGATCGCATATGAGTCGGTAGGTCCCGACCCCGCCCACGTAAGCGAGGAACATGCGTGGTTTACCTGGTACGTTTGACCCCATGTACCAGCTATTCGCCTTGGGGTAGAGGGTCATGTTGGCCAGTTGTTCAGTGTGCTCCGCCCATTCTCGCTCGGCACTGTCTGACGGCTCGATTGTGGCTTTCCCTTCCTCGCGCATCCACTGGATACAGTCGCTCACCCAATCGACATGCTGCTCGATGGATACCAGCATGTTGCTGAGTACCGATGGGCTCGACGGGCCGGTAATCGTGAATAGGTTGGGGAATCCGTGTATTGCGATGCCAAGGTAGGAGCGCGGTCCATCAACCCAAGCATCCTGAAGTTTGACACCACCTCGACCACGTATATCGACTCGCAGCAGCGGGCCGGTCATAGCATCAAACCCTGTCGCGTAGACAATGGCGTCAAATTCCCGCTCGCCTTCCATGGTCTTGATGCCTGTGTCGGTGATGGTCTCTATGGGGGTTCTACGAAGGTTCACCAGGGAGACATTGTCTCGGTTGAAGGTCTCGTAGTAGTTCGTATCGATACAAGGCCGCTTGGTGCCGTAGGGGTAGTCAGTGGGTAACAGATCCTGTGCCGTCTGCTGATCCTTTACGGTATTGCGAATGCGGTCGCGGATGTATTCGGAAATGTGATCGTTTGCTTCCTGTTCAACCTGCAAATCGGCAAACTGGAACAGCATCCCTGGCAGAATCCCGCTCTCCCAACCCTCGGTAAACCGCCGTTCTCGCTCTTCTGAAGTCGCATCAATTGCCCGATCAGCTGAGCGTTCGTTTACGACGCCTAGCACGTTGAGCTTCTGAGTGGATCGATACTCGCCGTAGTTCGCCTTGATGGCGTCCGCATCCTCTTTCTTAAGCGCATGATTAAGCGCGGGCGTCGTAAAGGTTGCCGTGCGCTGGTAAACGACGAGCTCAGACGCTTCTTCGGCAATCAATGGAATCGCTTGCACGGCCGAAGATCCTGTACCAATGACGGCAACCCGTTTACCCGTGAAGTCGACACCTTCCTTTGGCCATAAACCGGTTCGGTAGGTATCACCTTGATAGTATTCTCTGCCAATAATATCTGGTTCCTTGGACGCTGAGAGCACACCGGTAGCCATGACCAGATGCTGCGCTCTGATACGCCGACCGCACTCGGTGGTGACGAGCCACTCGTCAGCGTCCTCATCGAAGTGGGCGCTGGCGACGCGTGTGTTGAACGCAATGTGGTTTTTGAGATCAAAGCGATCTGCAATGTGTTGGGCGTACTTCAGAAGCTCGGGCTGAGGCGAGTACTTCTCGGACCACTCCCACTCCTGCTGTAGCTCCTCTGAGAACGAGAAGGAGTAGGCCATGCTCTCGATATCGACACGTGCACCGGGGTAACGGTTCCAATACCAAGTGCCGCCCACATCGCTGCCAGCCTCAAACACCTGAACATCAAGCCCCTGCTCACGCAGTTTGTACAGCTGGTACATGCCCGAAAAACCTGCGCCGACAACCACGACATCCTTGCGTTCCGCTGCCGTGAGGCGACGGTCCATCTCCTGTGCCAGCCATTGCATGGCTTTGCCGGCAGCGGGCAATGCTGCAGGCATGGCAAAGAAACCATGCATTTGCTGAGCAAAGTCTTTGTAGCTTACAGTGACGCCAGCCGCCTCTAAGGCCTCTGCATAGGCTTTACCCTCGTCAACCAAAATATCGTATTGCGCGGTTAGCACTACAGCGGGTGGCAGGTTGCTGAGTTTATCGGCTAATAGTGGTGAAGCTCTGTGATTGAGTCTCTGCGAGCTGTCCGCGTAGTGCTCCCAGAAGAAGGCCATGATGTCGCTGGTGAGGAACAATTGTTTATCCTCATCGCCCCAACTTTGAGCGCCCATTCTCCCGTCCGTTACGGGATAGATCAGCGCTTGAAGATCGATTTTTGGCCCACCCTCGTCACGTGACTGTATTGCCATAACGGCAGAAAGATTGCCGCCAGCGCTATCGCCTGCGACCACCAACGGTAAATCAACAGCATTCATATCGGCTCTGTGGCTGTCGACCCACTCAAGCGCGGCATAACAGTCATCGACCGGTGTCGGGAATGGGTGCTCTGGGGCCTTCCTATAGTCGACCATGACAACAACCGAGTTACAGATCTCTGCAAGGTGTCGGCCTACAGCGTCGTAGTCGTCTATGTTGCCAATGACCCAGCCACCGCCGTGGTAATACACCATGAGGCTTTTAGCTGGGGTGGATGGCGCGAGGACTCGACCCCTAATACTTCCGCCACTAACCGGGATCTCCACGTCATGGCTACTCACTTGAGCAGGGCCGGGCGGCATTGAGCGGTTAATTTCTGAGAACACCAGCCGCGCCTCATCCGGCGTCAGCGTGTTGAGTGCAGGTGTCTCATTGAGCATCATGCCTGCGAGCATCGATGTCGTTGCTAGATCTAATTGCATGTGAGTCATCCTTTATCGTTATTAGTGATTAAATCCGGTTAATCGGGTATCCAGTTCCCGTGAAAACCAGGTGGAATACGGTGGGGGATATGTACCGCACCGATAGGCCCTTGCTCAATGTCGAGAGCTTCAAAAAATTGTAGCTGGGTCGTGTCGTTTTTTGCATCGATAACCAATCCCATTAGCCAGCCATCGGCTTCCTCAGCATCGGGTATTCGGGGGACAAACACAAACTCGCCGCCGACAAGATCAGGGCCGAAGTTGTAGCTGCGCTTTTCACCTGTCTCAAGATTATGATGGTATAGCGCATTCTCGGCGACAAAATTTGAGACCGTCTCGTTGGGCTGGCTAACGATCCAGGCGTGTCGGTAGGACTGCCCAAAACGGCGCTCATCGACCCGTGGAAATTCTTGAGGTGAGTCATCGATGACGGTTCGAGTGACTTTTCGAGTTTTAGGATCAACCCGCCACCGTTCAAATCCACATGGGACACCGTTAGGGCCGTCAGGGCCGTGCGCGAACATGCTTTCGTAGGCGCAGCAGTCAATGGTCACGCTATCGTCGTCATTCTGAAAACTATTAGCGACGTGAAAAACGTAACAGGGATTAACCTCACACCAGATAATCTCATCTACATCGCCGCGACGCGGTAGGAGTCCAACGCGCGCGGGATGCGCATTATTCCAGCGGTAGGGAAAGTTGTAGCCCTGGGCAAGGGTCGGTAGTGAGATGGTGACAGGCAGATCAAACACAATGACGTAGTCGTCAGTGATGCTGCACTCGTGGATTGACGGGCCATCTTTTACGGCAATAGGACGTTCGGCAATAACCTCTCCCGCACGATTAATAACGACATGCCATACCGTGTCCTGTGTTTCGGATTCGTATGTGATGGCGTGCCACTCACCTGTCTTTGGATCCTCATGCGGATGAGCGGTAAGTGGAGCTGTTAAGGTCCCCTGCAAGTTTGTCGATGCTACCGTATCGAGATTGCGGTCAAGCTCGAAGGGAAATGGCCCCGACTCGACGAGCGCCAATGTTTTTCCAGCCAACTTCAGGACATTGGTATTGACCGTGTCCCATGCACCACGACGCGGTCCTCCTGCTGCGGGTGGACCGCCGTTTCGCTCGAGTATGCCTGATTTGATGTATCGATTGTGATACCACTCAGCTTTACCGCCGGATAGACGAATGCCATGCACCATGCCATCACCGACAAACCAATGGTGACCCCGCGGGTCAGGTTTAAAAGGGTTTGGACCAATTCGGGCGTATGTACCCACAAGCGTTTCTGGTATCTCACCCGATACCTCGAGGTGATCGAGCGAGAGCTCTTCCGCCATGGGCTCGTGGATGCCCGTCAAGAACATATGCCTCCGG
>PKCZ01000064.1 GCA_002862405.1 Pseudomonadota bacterium | reverse complement strand
ACGCGAGACTTAATCCGCGCAAATTGTTCCGACTGAAACTCTTCAGGACTATTCACCGTCGTTGCCTCCGGTAAACCGTTCCGCTTTTGCATTTACTCGGTCTGAATCAATTGGCCTTGCCGCTGGTTGCTCTGCTGGCAGACCGGCGTCTATGACACCGATTTGCTCAACTATGCTTCGGACACGAGCTTCCGTTGTTGCGTCAACGATACCGTGACCTCTTTCAATTAAACATCCACCGCGCAACATCGCTTCATCAGCAACTAAATCCGCAGTTATACGCTTCTCATCAAGTAATTGCTCTACGAGCGCTTTGTCGGACGGATTAAGAGTGATTGTGATAGCGGACTCACTCTCGGCAAGCGAACTAAGTGACTCGTCCAGTACTGATCTTATTAAGTTCTGGTCGGTAGTTAGCTCTCGCCTAATGACTAACTCTGAAATCGCGACGACCAAAGCGAGCAAATGCTCACTTACTTCAGAGTCCTGTTCAGATATTGGCCTTCGCATTGATTTCCAGAGCGCCGCTAGCTCATCTGCCGTTTGCTGATTCTGCCTTTTTGCCGCGGCCTGTCCTTGTAATAAACCCTCTGCATGGCCCTTGTGACGCGCCTGCTCAGCGATTTCCTCAAGGGTCTTTGCATCGGAGGGTATGACCGTGAGAGTTCTAGGGTGCCAACGATCGGCAGTCTCATTAGACATAGTCGCGAGCGCCCTTTCCAATCATGAGCGCGCCCTCGTCAGCAAGTTTCATCGCAGTTTTTACAATGTCTTTTTGGGCCGCCTCAACGTCAGCCAACTTTACTGGCCCTGACGCTTCCATGTCCTCACGCAGAATATCTGCGGCACGCTCAGACATATTATTAAAAAAGCGCTCAGTCAGTTCCTGGTCAACGCCCTTTAGTGCTACGAGAAGCTTCTCTTGATCTATATCTCGCACCAGTGTCTGAAATCCGCGGTCATCAAGCTTTATCAGATTGTCGAATACAAACATCTTCTCTTTCACGTCGTCACTCAAATCTTCATCAGCTTGAGTAAGCGCTTCAAGCATTTCCTGCTCCAACTCGCTGTCCGTCGCGTTGAGTATCGCAGCCAAATTATCGGGACCCAGTACCTTTCTGGGAGGTGTGCGTTGGAGATTGCCCAGCTGACTCTCCAAAACGCGGTCGAGCTCTTCCATGGCTCGCGGATCTAATTCCTCCATGCGGGCAATCCGCAAAATAACGTCTTTGCGCATGTCATCTGGTAGTAACGCTAAAACATTTGCCGCTTGCTCGTCGTAAAGTTGTGTCATAACCGTTGCGGCGATCTGCGGATGTTCCCCTCCAAGCACATCAGCGATAGCCTTTGGTGCCATCCACTGGAGTGCCTCAACACCATTGTGCTCCTCAGGCGTCTCCAGCACCTGAGACAAAATATTCTGCGCTTTGTCCTGACCCAGTGCTGATGTCATCACGCGGCGCGTGAAATCGGGAGCCTCGAGTCCCAATGGATTGATTTCAGCCGACTCTAGATGAAAGTCTGCAAGCACGCTCTCAACCTGATTGTTGGTCAGCTTGGAGATTGTCGCCATTGCCTCACCAACCTGCTGCACCTCTTTGGCGCTCATATGACGCATAACTTCGGTAGCGGCTTGCTCACCAACACCTAAAAGAAAGATGGCTGCGCGCTGCGAACCAGTTAAGTTGAGTTCATCAGCCATCTGCTGCAATCCAATTCTTCACAACATAGGCTGCTCTCGCAGGTTGTTCGACCGCCGTATTCCTTGCCATCGCAACGCTTTGTTGATAATTGGGCTTCGGAGGCGCTGCGGGTACGTTATCGGGTCCACTTAACCCTAACTGCTCCTCTTCCTGGCCAACCGTAGCCATCGCATTTTCGAGCCGAGACGGTGCCGCTAATGCGGGTGGTGTGTAGGTCGTCGAATATCTTATCATTGGACGAAGAACAGCAAAGATAAGTGCGAGTACTGCAGCCGCAGCCAACAGTCCTCGACCTAACTCCCAAACCCACGGCTGCTCAAAGAAGCCGGGCTCCGGAATAGGCTCTAGTGGTGCAGGAGCTATAAATGGCGAGTTAATAATTTGAACCGTATCTCCGCGCTCAGCGGAGAATCCGATAGCTTCACGCACCAACGCGTTAACTTGGTCTAACAATGCTTGATCAAGTGGTACGCGCTCCCCGTCCTCATTTATCGCGTGATCAAGCACCACAGCAACAGACAATTTCTGCAGTGAGCCGGGTACACGACGGGTATGAGAAATTGTCTTGTTAATTTCATAATTTCGCGTTTCTTTTAAGCTCTCGCGGTCAGGAATATTGTCCTCAGGGGCCTGAGGCTGAGCCGCCGCCGCTAACGCGCCTTGTTGGGGTGGTTGAGCTTCGAGTGCGCCAGGAACAGTATTTGGACCCCTATTGGTTATGTCCTGGGAGGTCTGCTCGGATCGGACGACGGTGGTCGGATCGTAAATTTCATTGGTACTCTCAATGCGGGTAAAATCCATGTCTGCAGTGACTTGAGCGCGAATTGCGCCGACGCCTAATATCGGCTCGAGGATACCAATGATGCGATCGCTCAAGGAACTCTCAACTTGTTGGGCCAAGCGGAACTGCTCTGCGGTATAACCAAAGTCAGAATCTTCGCCTTGATTGGATAAAAGCTTACCTGCCTGGTCAATGACTGACACACGATCAGAATCTAAATTAGGAATGCTCGATGCCACCAAGTGTATGATCCCAGCAAGCTGGCGTTCGTTTAGACGAACTCCTGGTAATAAGTTAACCATCACCGATGCAGAAGGCTCGTTACCGCGACGCATAAATGCTGACTGCTTCGCAATTGCTAGATGCACTCTCGCCGCCGAGACCGTATCCATGGCTGCAATGGTTCGAGAAAGCTCCTCTTCCACTGCTCGGTGATAGCGCGCCTGCTCCATGAAGCTAGAAAGACCCATCTCTTGCTCCTCGTATAGCGACTCGAATCCAATGCCTCCGCCGTTTCGTGGAAAACCCTCACTGGCCAAGGCCATGCGCGCTTGCAACACATCGTCGTAAGGCACTTCTAACAGTCCCGTCCCTGGCTCCATACGGTATTTGATACCGCTGGTCTGTAAAACACTTATAGCCGTCGCATTGTCTGCGGGGGACATTAGGCCGTAAACGGGCTCGTACGAAGGGGTGCTAGCCCAATTCACCACGCCAATCGCCAACGCAATACTGGCCGCGAATCCGGCGAGCAACGAGAGCTGGCGGGTCACTGGCTGAGCGGCAAAACCGCTTACACGGTCTAAAACAGGGTTATCGGCCATAGGTCATATTTCCTTAAACTGGCATGTTCATGACGTCCTGATACGCACTGAGCAATTTATTGCGCACCTCTGTCATTCCCGAGAATTGAATGCTCGCCTTTTGAGCGGTAATCATGACTTCTGCCAACGATACCGAGGGGTCTCCCTTTTCAAAAGCGGCCGTGAGTGCCTTTGACTCTTGCATCGCGCTATTTACATCAGCGACTGACTGCGTCAGAAGGGTTGAGAACTGAGCACCCGAGACAGTATCGGCGCCCTGAGAGTAACCAACGCCCTGACCTTGTGCCAACGCTTGCACGCTACGCATCTGGGCTAAGACCTGATTGATCGCTATATCGCTCATCGCAATTTTATACCTCATTTCCTGCGCACCTGACGCGGCACGCACTTTTCTCACCAAAGACAATGCTAACGATGTGCCAATAGAAATTTATATAATAAATACAATAAGTTACGATTTACTTACTCACTAACTGTCGGAATTCTGACGAGTCAGATTCCTGCGAAATACCGTACTTACGCATTTTCTCGACGAGCGTGGTGCGCTGCAGCGTGAGTAGCTTAGCCGCATGTGCGTTCACCCAACCCGTTTGTTCCAGCGCAGAAATAATTAACGCCCGTTCTGTATCGGCCATGTGCTGCTTCAAATCAATCGGTTCATCAATATGTGAGGGCGTGGGAGGCGCGACAGGAGATTTGGGCGCCGTTGCAAACAAAGCTGAGAGATCCTCTGGCTCATCGTCCGACGACTGATCGGCCCGAGGCTCAACGTCGTCAGGGCGATCTGCAATAGCGAGATCTTTGCTTTGATATTTCACCGGAAGATCT
>PKCZ01000209.1 GCA_002862405.1 Pseudomonadota bacterium | reverse complement strand
ATCGAGATTGATGTTGACCACGAGGAAATTGTGTCACGCATGAGTGGGCGACGCGTGCACCCGGGAAGCGGGCGCGTTTATCATGTGACGCACAACCCTCCCCGTGTAGAGGGTGTGGATGATGTCAGCGGCGAGCCGCTGATCCAGCGCGATGACGATGCTGAAGAGACGGTAAGGCATCGACTATCGGTTTATGAAAGTCAGACTCGGCCGCTGGTCGATTTTTACAGTAATCTGGAAGGGCCTTTTTATCATCAGATCGATGGTATCGGGTCAGTTGAGGCCGTGACGCAAAGCATTCGAGACGCGCTGGGGCAGTAGTAATTCAGACCGCAGGACTCTAAGCTTTTCGCAAGTTTTTTGGGGGAAGCCACATGTCTAGTTCACCGTTTATTCTCTATCACTATCCAGCATCGCCTTACGCCGAAAAAGTCAGGCTGTTGGCCGGGTATTTAGGTGTGAGTTGGCAGTCGGTTGAAGTGCCGATACAGCCACCCCGTGACCAGCTAGCGATTCTTGCCGGTGGCTATCGTCGGATCCCCGTCATGCAGTGTGGTGCCGATATTTTTTGTGACACTGCCGTTATTTGTGATGAGGTGATATCACGATCAGGCCGGAATTTGGCGTCATGTAGTGAAGCCGCATCAGCGCTGGCGACGCGGGCAGAAACCGATGTTTTTTTTTCGGCGATACGGCAGGGGTCTCAGTTCAAAACAGCCATAGGGCTCACGATGATGTTGGGCTTCAAGGGCATGCTTGCCTTTGCAAAGGACCGGGACTCATTTGCGCAGGGACACGGTCCTGCTGCGCAGACGCCCGATGTTGCAAAATCGGTGTTTTCCTCCTTCCTGCGGGATTTGGACCAGGTGCTCGCCTCGCAGTCTTATTTGGGCGGCGATGCGCCCTGTTTGAGTGACTTTTGCTGCTATCACCCCATTTTTCTAGCTCAAGGCTTTAAGAGCATCAAAGATTCGGCGTTACCAGCGGGCGTGAGGGCATGGATGGTGCGTATGGCTGGCTTTGGTTGGGGTCAGTATTCGGCTGTCTCAAGTGATGAGGCCATGGCCGCGGCAAAAGCACAGGAACCAAGTCCCCTGCCAGAGGCGAGTGCCGATCACCCAGACCTCGGGCAATGGGTAACGGTTACACCGCTGGATACGGGTCGAGTGCCCGTGACTGGCACGCTCGTAAGTAGAAGCGGGGGCCGCATTGTTGTGGCGCGTCGTTCGGAGGACGTTGGCCTATGTCACGTTCATTTCCCGGTCTCCGGCTTCGAATGTAGCGTAATTAATTAAACTCTCTGCAGTACCACTAGGGACAGATAGAAAATGAAAGGTACTGTGCTGATTACAGGTGCTTCCGCCGGATTGGGCGCTGAGTTTGCTCGACAGCTTGATAGCAGGGCAACGCATTTTATTTTGGTGGCTAGACGGGTAGATAAACTCGAGGCGTTGGCTGAGACCTTGAAGACCCCGGTGACGGTGATCGAACAGGACTTGAGCAAGCCGGGTTCGCCTGAGCAATTATGTCAGACCATCGCATCACAGGGTCATTCAGTCGATGTATTGATTAACAACGCCGGGATCGCCGGTCCCAATCTGCTAGAGGTCTCTGACTTTTCGACGCAACGGGGCTTCGAGCAGCTGATGATGCAGACAGTGGCCGAGTTGTGCAGTCGATTGATCCCAAGCATGCGCGAGCGTGGCTACGGTAGGGTGATCAATGTGGCCTCGGTTGCTGGTCGGTTTCCCAGCTCTAATTCGGGTAATTACGGACCTGCTAAGGCGTACGTCATTGCATTGTCAGAGGAGCTCAACACGGGAATACGTGGCTCAGGGGTCAACGTGACTGCACTGTGCCCGGGGTTCACTCACACCGAGTTTCATGAGGTCGCGGGCATGATGGAGGCGAAAAACAGTTCGCCAAGTTGGATTTGGTATGACGCAGCTACGGTTGTTCGGGAGGGTTTAATAGGCTGTGAGAAGGGCCGTTCCATTGTGATTTCCGGGCGGCTCTACCGGTGGCTGGATCCGCTGTTACGCTCAACGCTTTTCAGGGGTTTGCTATTGAAAATCGCGGGCCGCGGTTGAGCTGCTTTCGTCTGGGTGGGCACTAGCGCAACGAGTGGAAATAATTCACAATTCGCGACGCATTAACGAGTTAATTAAGGATAGCTAATGTCAGTAATTAAGTTCATTGAGTTTGATGGCACCGAGCACGAAGTCGATGCTGATGTCGGAATGAGCATCATGGAAGTAGCGATGAAATATGACGTTCCTGGCATTGACGCCGACTGCGGTGGTGGTGCGGTCTGTGGTACTTGCCACTGCTTCATCGAGGAATCTGCTGGGCCTTTACCCGGTGTTGATCCCCAAGAGGAGTCGATGTTGGGCTTGAGGCCTGACCGAGAAGGAAACTCACGGCTTAGTTGCCAGATTCAAGTCAGCGATAGCATTGGTGACATGACCATCAAGTTGCCCGAATTCCAAATGTAATCAAGGGTCGCCATTGACCGATAAGTCCTAGGTTCAGATATGAACAAACGTGCCGACCCCATGCTAGCCGATCCGCTCAAGACGCCGCTCCAGGATCTAGACGTATCAGATCCCCGACGTTTCGAGCAGGATTGCTGGCAACCGTTGTTCAAGCGATTGCGCGAAGAATCGCCGGTACACTTTCAAGCAGAAAGCCCCGCTGGCCCCTTCTGGTCGATTAGCCGGTTTGACGACATTGTCGAAGTCGAGAAGAACACCGAGATTTTCTCGTCAGAGCCCACCATCGCCATCATAGATCCGCCGCCTGAGCGTCGTTCACGAATGTTCATTGCTATGGATCAGCCAGAGCACGATATTCAGCGGAGAGCGGTACAACCTGTCGTTGCGCCAAAAAACCTTCAGGAGTTCGAGGCGCTTATTCGCCAGCGAACAGCAGAAGCGCTCGATGCGCTGCCAGAGGGCGAAACATTTGATTGGGTAGAGCTTGTGTCGCGCAATCTGACGACGCAGATGTTGGCGACATTGTTTGATTTTCCATGGGACATTCGTCACAAGCTGTCAGACTGGTCAGATGCGGTAACGTCTGATGAGCGGATGACAGCAGGTCAGGGCCTAAAGCAAGAAGATCGGCTCGAAATCGTCATGGAGATCCTTGAGGTGTTTACTCGGTTGTGGCACGAGCGAGTGGGCGATGATGTAGAGTCCTTTGATTTAATTAGATTGCTTCAGCGCGACGAAAACACCGCCAACATGGTGGACGACCCCATGAATTACATCGGTAACCTCATGTTACTTATCGTGGGCGGCAATGACACCACGCGCAACTCGATGTCTGGCGGTGTTCTCTTCCTCAATGAGTTTCCTGAAGAGTTTGCTCGGGTTAAGGCCGATCGATCCCTCATTCCGTCGATGGTGTCGGAGATTATCCGCTTCCAGACGCCACTGTCTCACATGCGCCGCACAGTGACGCGAGATACTGAATTCCGTGGGCAGCACATGAAAGCCGGTGACAAGGTGATTTTGTGGTATTGCTCCGCGAACCGAGATGAGTCGGTGATTCCAGAACCCGAGACTTTTCACATAGACCGGTCGGGAGTTCGTAATCATGCTGCCTTTGGCTTCGGGATCCATCGTTGTATGGGCAACCGGCTCGCTGAAATGCAGCTTCGCGTTGTGTGGGAAGAGGCCCTGAAGCGATTTTGCGATATTCGAATCGTTGAACCGCCGACTCGTCTTTGCCACAACTTTGTTCGCGGTTTTTCGCGTATGCCAGTGCAGGTGACCCGCTACTAACGTAGGCTTCAGGTTCGTTAGTTCGTTAGCGATGCAACCTACGTCACCATGTTGGCAGATCTTGGTCTTTCCGCTTCATTAAAGTTCTCGGCTCTGGGTATTGATGGCTGCCGGGCTGGCTGGGTTGCAGCATTTCAACTCGACGGTGATCCCGTGCTGGCGGTAGTCAAGACTCTATCAGAGCTAAGTCCACACCTCAGTCACGAAACGACCGTAATGATCGATATGCCCATTGGCTTGTTAAATGATGACTCAAGCCGACAGTGCGATGCTTTGGCGCGAGAGCGACTGAGGCCTTATCGGTCCTCAAGTGTATTCGGCGTCCCGCCAAGAGCCGTTACCCGCATTTCTGAT
>PKCZ01000208.1 GCA_002862405.1 Pseudomonadota bacterium | reverse complement strand
ATGACTTTGGTTCACACAAGTGCTGAACTGGTGCCGTCTTCAGTATCGAGTTTTTACACCGTAGGCATAGATTTAGGGATTATCAACCCAAGCGACATTGTTGCGTTCGAGGAGCAGTAATCTCTCGTCGAGGCGGTGATCGCGCTTTAACGATACCTCACACCACCTTTAATGACTGCACTGGGCGCCTCGAGTAGCTCGATTTGCTCGATGGGATTACCCTCAACCGCGACAAAGTCTCCCGCGTACCCCACCTCAATCTTCCCAACCTCGTAACCAAGGCCCATGACATCTGCCGCAACCGTCGTGGCAGACTGCAATGCTTGCAGCGGTGTCATACCAAAGCGCGTCATGCGTGAGAGCTGCTTGGCGTTTTGGCCGTGGGGGTAAACCCCCGCATCCGTGCCGTAAACAATGGTAACGCCAGCCTCGACCGCTTTTCGGAAGTTCGATCGTTGTGTTGCCCCTGTCATGCGCTCCTTTTCGAGCGATTCTTCCAAGATGCCGGCACTCGCCCCTTCTCCAAGGATGTACTCTGTGACGTAAATATCCATGGAGAGTGCTGCGTCTTTCTTGATAGCTAGTCGAATACCTTCATCATCAATAAAGCTCGCATGCTCGATGGTGTCAGCACCTGCAATCAGTGCATTGATAATCCCCTCAGCTCCGTGTGCATGCGACGCGACTTTGAGCCCGCGGCTGTGCGCTTCATCAATCAGAGCGGTCAGCTCCTCAACCGTATATTGGGGAGCGCCGACTTTGGTGCCTTTCGAGAGAACACCGCCAGTCGAGCAGGTTTTGATGAGGTCTGCGCCGTATTTGATATTGCGCCTAACGGCCGTGCGAGCGGCCCATGGACCATCGGCCACACCCTCACCGGAGATGCCGTATTCAGGTGGCAGCAGATTGTTATCTGAACAGTGCCCACCCGTAATGCCAATGGGGGGGCCTGAAACAAGCATACGCGGTCCCGGGATATCGCCATCGTAAATGGCATCGCGCAGCGCAACATCACCAAACGAGCCAGCACCAACGTTCCTAACTGTCGTAAAGCCCGCCATCAGCGTTTGTTTTGCGTGTACGACGCCCAAGATGGCCCGTCGCTCGTCGGTGAGTTTGAGGCGCTCATAACCGTGGTAGCCGCCACCGGACGTGAGGTGCACGTGCATATCGATGAGCCCGGGTAGCAGGGTGTGGCCCTGCAAATCGACGACCTCAATGCCTTTAGGGATATCGGTAGACCGGGCCGGCGAGACAGCGTCGATGCGCCCGTCTTTCACAATGACCACATGGTTTTTGATCAAGTCACCGTTGGTCACATCAAGAATTGTCGCCCCTTTGATCACCATGTTTTGCGCGGCAACTTGAAACGGAGCAAACGCTACACATAGCGATAACGTTGCCAGTCCCGGGAGCCGAATAAGCGCAGTTAACTGGGAAAATTGCAACCGGCAAAGTTGAGATCCGAAAGACGAGAAGAGCCGAGTAAAGCGAGTCATGCGATATCTCCAGTGTTAGAGAAATGAGTATCAATCACTCTTTTTGGGAAACCAAGGCACAAAGCCCGAAACCTGCGACATGTGCTCAGCATAAGCCGGCCGCCGCTCCATACTGCGCTTATCGATCATTGGGATGCTGGCGAGCAGGAACATGGCTAGCATGGCTACTGCACCCGGTAGCACCCACCACCAGGCCTCAGGTACTGCCGCGACACCGAAGAGGGCCAGCCCAGCCCAGAAAAGCCACTCGCCGAAGTAATTAGGATGTCGAGAAAAGGCCCATAACCCCGTCTTCATAATCTCGCCTTCTTTGCGTTTGTTAATGAACCGATGCAGCTGAATATCAGACACAAGTTCAATCAAAATGGCGATCGCTGTCGCCGCGGCTGCGACATAATCCAGCCAGTTAAGAGGTTGGGCATCCATGGCAACCGCTGCGTAAATGGGCAGACAGGCTACAAAGACGATCACGGTGGGGAACAGATGAATCGCAGAGAAATCGGCGAGCGCATCCCACTTGCCTGCACTCGTTTTGATAGGGCCGTAGCGCCAGTCCTCGTGTTCCAGCCCCGGCCAGAAGGTGGCCCAGTTGGCGGTCAGCCGAATACCCCACAGCCAGACCAGTAGCACCACCAGCCAGGCTCTCGCGGTATCCACACTGGATGCAGTGGCCTCAAGCAGCCAGTAGAGCGTAATCAAGGGCGGTATGACGCTCCAGTAGGCGTCGTAGAAGCTCGAGTTCTTATACAAACGACTGAAGACAAAGATGGCGATGGTGGCAGCAATATCCGCCCAGAACATATCCCAGATTGGGCTTTCACCTAGTGCCTGTAGTGTTGCCCAGGCAACACCCAAGGTGACAACGTAGGCAAAGGTGATGTGGAGTAGGCCACTCAACTTCATGGTATCTCTCTTGTGTTTTGCCGTGCGCTCGCGGGCGCAGGCTTTCGTTATTGATCTCGTATCTGCTTTGGTGACTGGTCGGCTAGCTTAAATCTCGTTGCTGCCGCTCTGCCATGCATCACTACTCGATGACCATTGCTTCATTGCCTTTCTGCTAGAACCGAAATGCGTGATCTCCTTACGCCCAGCACGCTACGCACACCACTCAACAAACACTATCATGGCTTTTCTCATGTGCACCCGTCTGTCCAGACGACGTAGCTCAAGAAAAATCACCCCAAGCAGACTCGTTTTCTCATTGAGATTAGCCAGAGCCCTCACTTGCCAATTGAGGCAGAGTGAGTAAGCTCAGGCCTTAAAAGACACCATTCTTTGAGGTGCGTCGCATGACAGCACAGCAGCCACCGAAAAGTGCGAGAGCGCCATTGGGCGAGTTTCCCATCAGCGACAAGTGCTTAGGAGCTACTCCACAGTTTGAGGATGCACCCGCGTGGATCTACAACCACGACAATCCCTACCTTCACGGTTTGTATGCGCCGACTAACCGCGAGCTCGATCAGGATAAATTAGAGGTCATCGGCGAGTTGCCCAGCGATCTGCGTGGTACGTATTACCGCAATGGCGCGAACCCTGTATTTGAGCCAAAGAATCGCTATCACCCATTTGACGGCGATGGCATGGTGCATGCGCTTCATGTTAGCGATGACGGTGCGCGCTACGTGAATCGATGGATTGATACCCCAGCCTTCACCAACGAAGCCAAAGCAGGTGAATCGGTCTCTCCGGGTGTGATGGGACCTTTTGATTACAGCGTATCTGAGTTCGGAATCAAGGACACGTCGAATACCGATATTTTTGCGCTCAACGGCGACTTGGTGAGCCTTTGGTACAACGCGGGGAATCCGATTGCGCTCGATCCCATGACCCTGGAGACGCGCAAGGCCTTCCATCTGGATGGTCGTGATAAGCCGAAGATGTCGGCGCACTCCAAAGTGGATTGGAACACGGGCGAGCTCTTGTACTTCGATTACAACGACGCGCCTCCCTATATGACCTATGGCGTCGCCAACGCCAAGGGAGAAGTGATTCACGAGGTACCAATTGACTTGCCCGGTGCGCGGTTGCCGCACGATATCGGCTTTACCCAGAACTACACCGTGTTGCACGACCTGCCGTTCTTCCATGACCTCGATGTCTTGAAGAATCACAAGCTACGCGTCCTGACTTTCCACAGAGACATCCCAACTAGGTTTGGTCTCATTCCGCGTTTCGGTGAAAGTAAGTCGATTCGTTGGTTCGATTGTGAGCCCTGTTACATCCTCCACGTCTCGAACTGTTGGGAAGAGGGCGATTGGGTTGTCATGGACGGTTGCCGATCGGTGAATCCTATGCCCAAAGCGTATGGGGATGAGGGTGAGTTATCGCACATGTTGGCCTACATGCGTCTTGAGGCAAGTAACTATCGTTGGCGGTTTAATTTGGTTACCGGTGAGGTGCGAGAACGCGACATCGATGATCTCAATACCGAGTTCAACAAAACGAATCCGCTTTACGGTGGTCAGAAGAGTCGTTATGCCTACCACCAATACATTCCCACACACGATGAAGGCGGCTACACTCTCCGATTTACGGGTCTTGTGAAGTACGACAACGATACTGGTAAAAACTGGCGCTTTGACTATGGCCCGGGCGTTTTAGGCAGTGAGGCAGTCTACGCACCTAAAGTAGGGGCCACTCGCTATGATGAAGAGGACGACGGCTATGCCGTCAACTTCGT
>PKCZ01000104.1 GCA_002862405.1 Pseudomonadota bacterium | reverse complement strand
ATCTAGGGCGGCGCACCAATGTCCTGTAAATTCTTTGGGTAGCCGCTCGGCCATTGAGAGCGCCACAACTCGCTGATGGCATTCGGCGAGCACGCCTTGTGCCAAAACGGGCTTTCCGTACCGCATACTTTCGGTGATATCCATGCCGCCTAGCAGACGTTCGGTGGGTGTGTTGCTGGGTACTCGGCGGGCTGGCGTTTCAGTGAAGCTGTCGAGAAGAGCGAGCCAGTAATCTCTAACAGGCCCGGGTTGCGCGCAGACGCGGATACCACCGGCTTTGTGGCGTAGAACAGCGACCAACGCCGCAGCTAGCTCGGCGTCATGCCATGCGTTCGCGGCTTCCACCTCAGGCAAGAGCGGCTTCGATAGCGCGTTCGACGCGGGCATCGGCACTGGATTCATCCATTGGATCGCGTCGCAGGCGGTGTCTCAATACGAATAGAGCGACGTATTTCAGATGTTGCAAGGTAGCTGCATCTTTTCCCTCGAGTGCAGCGAGTGCTCGCGCGCTTCGTATCAGCGTTAGCTCACCGCGTAAGCCATCAGTGCCCAGCTGTAGGCACAGCTCGGCGGCTTTTTCGAGTACGTTAGAGGGTACATCGACAGATTCGACCACCTCTCTCGCGGCATCAATCTTGCGGCGAAGCGCGCCTTCTTTTCGGGCGAATCGCTTGCTAAAACCTTCAGGGTCATGATCGAACGCGTCGCGTAACTTTATGATCTCGACGCGCGTTGGAATATCCCTGGGTGTTCTCACATCGAGCGATAAACCAAAGCGATCCAGCAGTTGGGGGCGTAGCTCGCCTTCTTCGGGGTTGCCACTTCCCACAAGAACGAAGCGTGCGGGGTGGCGAACGCTCAGTCCCTCGCGCTCCACCACGTTTACGCCGCTTGCCGCAACGTCAAGAAGGGCGTCGACAATGTGATCCTCGAGCAGATTGACCTCATCGATATACAAGAAGCCGCGATTGGCTGCTGCCAACAAACCGGGTTGAAATGCCTTCTCACCATTGTGAATGGCCTTTTCAATGTCCAGCGCCCCAAGCACTCGATCTTCGGTTGCACCCAGGGGGAGATCGACAACGGGAATGGCAATCTTTCGTGTCTTGAGCGCATCCGCCGACTGGCATCGGCTGCATAAGCCCTGTTTGGGAGTCTCGGGATTGCAGTGGTAAGGGCAGTCTTTAACAGCGTCGATTTTGGGGAGCAGTTGAGCCAGCGCGCGGATAGTTGTCGACTTGCCTGTGCCTCGCTCGCCAAAGACCAATACACCACCAATGCTCGGGTCTACTGCCGCTATCGATAAGGCAAGCTTCATATCATCTTGCCCAACGATCGCCGTAAAGGGATACGCTACGGTCATGATTACTCCCCCAAAAAGGCTCAATTGATTTGAGCTCGCCGACGCGGGTTTTCCGAATCGGATTAGTGTCATTTTATTTAAACACATAATTTGTCAAATTTTATGCATTTTTTTGTGGCAATTGGTCTGCGCTGGATATACGGCGTATAGAGGGTGATAGTGGTGAGAAGGCCTTTATGCAGCAGCTAGACAAAGCAATCGACAGTGATGGAGCCTTGATCGAAGGTTCCGGTGACTACGAGGTTTACTGGTACTTCGATACCGAATCGGAGGGGCGTCCGCTGCTCTTTGTTCATAGCGTCAATGCGGCGCCTAGCGCGATAGAGCTCAAGCCTTTATTCCAGCACTTCAGAGTATCGAGACCGGTATTCGCGCCAGATCTGCCGGGTTTCGGTCGGTCAACGCGTCGTGTGGGCACCATGACCCCTTCGGATTTTGCAAAACAGATTGCCTCTATCATCGATGAGACGACGCCGAGTGAGCCGCCCGACGTGATCGCTTTGTCCTTGGGGTGTGAGTTCGTGGCTCGGGCCGTGGTAGAGTTCGGTGCCGCGGTAAGAAGTCTGACGTTTATTTCACCCACGGGTTTTTCTAGTCGTCAGCCGCCAACACCACAAGCGCAAAGGCGCTTGAAGCGGCTGCTTGATTTTGCCGGTTTTGGGCGTAGTGCATTCAAACTACTGCGTCTGGAGCGGAGTATTCGCTACTTTTACGGTATGAACTTCTCGGGTTTTGTTCCCAATGAATTGGTGACTTACGCCCTCAAGACGACGCGTCAGCCCGGTGCACATGACATGCCGCTCCAATTCCTTTCAATGGGTTTGTTTACGGCGAACGCTGCCGAGTCTCTGTATTCTAAGCTCGACGTTCCGGTGCTGGTGTTGTTCGACAAGGACCCCAATGTTTCATTTGAGCTGTTTGAGGAATTTGAGGCAAATCCTGCATGGCAATTTGAGCGGATAGCGCCAAGTCTTGGCATGCCACAGTGGGAGCACCCGGAGAGGACGGTGGGTGCCGTCGAGGCATTTTTTGAGGCGCTCTAAGCCACGGTCAAACTAAGCCCTGTTAAAAGCCTCGTTCTAAGCCGCGTCTTGCTGGATGCGCTGTGCCGCGATCGAGCCAGATAATGTCGCCATCGGTACGCCAGGCCCCGGGTGAGCACTGCCACCAGCAAGATAAAGCCCCTTAATCCGACTCGCGGACGATGGGCGGGTGAAGCTAGAGAACATTCCATGGGATGCTGCACCATAAAGCGAGCCGCCACTCCCGGGAAAACGTTGGTGCCAGTTGTCGGGGCAGGTCGTGACACAGTCCTCCTCGGAGAAGGCTAGGTTTAAACCCCCGCGACTGAGTACATCTAGTGCGTTCTTGCGTTGTTGATCTAGCTTGGAGCGGGTCCATGCACTATTGTCGCCATCTGCCGGCGCGTTTATGAGTAACAACAGTCGTTCCTTGCCCTCGGTCGATATTTTTCCGTTGACGCGATCCTGGGCGCAAACATAAACGGTGGGTTCATTACAGATGGACCTGGATTTGAAAATCGTAGTGAATTCGCGCTCGTAATCCGTGGCAAAGAATACATTGTGATGATCAAGCTCGAATCCAGAGGTGTTGGCCTCAATGCACCAGGTGATAGCGGAGAGACCTCGGTCCTGTCGCTTTCGCGTGCGTGTCGATTTCACGACATCATCGCCTAAAAGTCCGTCACTTAATGCTGCTGAGTCTCCATTGAAAATAATAGCATCAGCGGCCAACGTCTCGCCGGATGCAAGTGTGATACCTGTCGCCCGTCCGTTAGTGCAGTTGATCTTTCGGACCGGGCTTTGATAGTGAAACCGCGCGCCGTGCTCTATTGCAAGGTTAGCAATTGCATGGGCTAGCGCCCGCATGCCGCCGTCGACACACCACACCCCCTGGCGCTCTACATGCGCAATCAGCATCAAAGTTGAAGGGGTTGATAGGGGTGATGAGCCCACATAAGTGGCGTATCGGCCGTAGAGCTGCTTCAGTCGCGGATCTGAGAAATAATTACCGAGTGCGCTCCAAAGTGATTGATGTGGCGCTACCGCTAGACTCTTTAAGCCACCATCTCGCAATAACCGGTAACCGAGCCGTATTGCTGAGGGTTGCGGTGTGGCCATGAAGTTATCGCGGAGTAAGTTGTGAACAAGCTCTCCATCGTCACAAAATCTGCGGTAGCCCTGTGCATTGCATTCGTCTGAGAAATCGGCAATTGCTTGGGCTGACTGATCTATGTCGTGAAAAAGGTCCAGATGACTTCCGTCCGTCCAAGCATGACGGGCGAGCCGGCGACTCTCGGTCAAACGAACCCGGTCATCAAAAACGGCACCTGCACGTTTAAACAACTCGTCAAATACCCAGGACATGGTGAAAACCGTGGGACCGCCGTCGATGCCCACTTCACCCACCTGTCGCTGATGCATCTTGCCACCAGGCTCAGCATTGCTCTCGAACACATCGACTTTCCAGCCCGCAGTTGCCAGATCGACTGCGGCTGACAGTCCGCCGGCGCCGGCGCCGATAATGATGGCTCGTTTTGTCATCAGGTGGCTTGTACTCGACGCACTGGCGTCATTACAGCCCGCTGGTGGTAGATGATGAGAATCAGTCCGGTCACGAGTGGGATCGCCCAGAGACCCGGTGTCAGAGCAATCTCGGGTAATAAGCGCACAGCGCCAAACGCAAAGAAGGCGGTGTAAACTGAAATACCAACGCCAACTAATGACTTTATATGTTCCTTGATGCGTGCTTTGGGTGAGTAGGGCGTCCGGTAGATAAACCAGAGATTGGTGGCAACGGTGGC
>PKCZ01000068.1 GCA_002862405.1 Pseudomonadota bacterium | reverse complement strand
TGTGACGAGCGCACGGGTTTGTGACTTTTCATCCACCTTGATAACGCGTGGGGTAAGAAACTCATTTACTGAATTTTGCATAGTGTTTCCCGTTCAAGAATTCGGTGTAGTTAGCTGTACGCAATCAAGCCTTACTTGGAGTACAGCTCGACGATCAGGTTCTCGTTAATTTCGCTCGGTAGATCCTGTCGCTCGGGCTTCGACTTAAAGGTGCCCTCAAGCTTCTCAGCGTTAACCTCGATCCAAACAGGATCAGGACGCTGTTCTGCAAGGCCCATTGCCGACTGTATACGCAGCTGCTTCTTAGCCTTCTCACGAACCGAGACAACATCGCCGGGCGCTACTTGGTAAGACGGGATGTTAACCACGCGTCCGTTAACCAAGATGCCTTTGTGAGAAACCAACTGACGCGCCTCTGAACGTGTCGACCCGAAACCCATGCGGTAAACAACGTTATCGAGACGGCTTTCCAAAAGCTGCAGCAGGTTTTCACCGGTTGCACCCTTCAGACGCGCAGCTTCTTTGTAGTAGTTGCGGAACTGCTTCTCTAACACGCCGTAGATTCGACGTACTTTCTGCTTCTCACGCAATTGAACGCCATAATCTGACAGGCGGCCGCGGCGTGCGCCGTGCATGCCAGGTGCAGTCTCTGCCTTACACTTGCTCTCGAGTGCACGAACACCGCTCTTGAGCTGAAGATCGGTACCTTCGCGACGCGAAAGTTTACATTTAGGTCCAATATATCGAGCCATTTATCTGTTTCCTCAGGCGGCGTTATTAAACGCGACGCTTCTTAGGTGGGCGACAACCGTTGTGTGGAATCGGTGTCACGTCAGTAATGTTGGTGATTTTGTAGCCGCAGCTGTTCAGTGCGCGAACTGCTGACTCGCGACCGGGTCCGGGGCCCTTCACTTCGACATCAAGATTCTTGAGGCCGTATTCTTTAGCCGCTTCTCCCGCGCGCTCGGCAGCAACCTGCGCAGCAAAGGGAGTAGACTTTCGCGAACCGCGGAAGCCTGAACCACCGGCAGTGGCCCAGCTTAGGGTATTGCCCTGGCGGTCGGTAATCGTGACGATGGTGTTATTGAACGACGCATGGATATGCGCAACACCGTCGACTACCTGCTTGGTAATCCTTCTTTTGGTTGTCTTTTTGGCTTGCTTTGCCATTGTTTATCCTATCTCTATATCAGCGCTACAAATTGGGATGTAGCTACACATGTGAAGAGCGCTAACGCACTCCATCCATTACTTACGAATCGGCTTGCGGGGACCCTTACGCGTACGCGCATTTGTCTTCGTGCGCTGACCGCGAAGGGGCAGTCCCTTACGGTGACGCAAGCCACGGTTACAACCGAGGTCGAGCAAGCGCTTGATGTTCATCGACACCTCACGTCGCAGGTCACCCTCGACAGTCAGTTCTGAAACGAGGCCACGCAACTGATCCAGTTCAGCTTCCGAAAGCTCTCCAATCTTGGTGCTCTCTGGAATATTTGACGCCGCGCACAAACGCTTCGCCTGCGTGCGACCCACGCCATAAATGTATGTCAGTGAGATCACTGCATGCTTGTTGTCAGGGATGTTTACACCGGCAATACGTGCCATTACCAATCTCCATTGTTGAGTGACGTTCTGTCACATCGTTTGGACCCCATCGAGTTGGCAGTCCTAAATTTCCACTCCGAAATTAGCCTTGACGCTGCTTGTGACGTGGATCGCTAGAGCAGATCACGCGGACCACTCGATTGCGACGAACAACTTTGCAGTTACGACAAATTTTCTTAACCGAAGCTCGGACTTTCATTTCTCTCTCCCAAGACCTAGCGCACCCGGCCCGCTGAGCCGATATTGCTTAGGTTTGCTTTCTTCATCACACCTTCGTACTGGTGGGACATCAAGTGACTCTGGACCTGCGCCATGAAGTCCATTACCACCACAACCACGATGAGCATCGATGTCCCGCCCAAGTAGAAGGGGACGTTGAACATGACAACGAGGAACTGTGGCAATAGGCACACCAACGCGATGTAGGCGGATCCAAAAATCGTCAGACGCGTTAATACGCCGTCGATGTAATTTGCTGTTTGCTGGCCGGGTCGAATACCTGGCACAAACGCGCCAGAACGCTTCAGGTTATCCGCCACTTCGCTGGGGTTAAACATCAGCGCGGTGTAGAAGAAGCAGAAGAAAACGATGAAGCCAGTAAACAAAATAATGTTGAGCGGCTGACCGGGACCAATCGCCACCGCCAAGTCTTGCAGCCAATCAGAGCTGTCAGCACTGCCGAACCACTGCGCAACCGACGCTGGGAACAAGAGAATCGAACTCGCAAAAATCGCAGGGATGACACCCGCCATGTTGACCTTTAATGGCAGGTGCGACGCCGGGGCTTGGTACATTTGACGGCCCTGCTGTCGCTTCGCGTAGTTAACAGTGATTCGCCGCTGACCACGCTCGATGAAGACAACGAGCGCAATCACGATAATAGCGAGCGCTAGTACGCCCAACAGAATCAGGATATTAAGCTCGCCCTGGCGCGCCTGCTCAAGCGACTGTCCAATCGCTTGCGGCAAGCCCGCAACGATGCCTGCAAAAATCAGTAGCGATATGCCGTTACCAATACCCTTCTCGGTGATCTGCTCACCCAACCACATCATGAAGACAGCACCAGTGACCAGTGACGTAATAGCGATGACATAGAAACCGAGGCTAGAATCGTAGGTTAAGCCTTGATTCGCCAAACCAACCGTCATACCGGTGCCCTGGACCAGCGCAAGCGCAACCGTCAAGTAACGGGTCCACTGGCTAATTTTCTTACGACCTGCTTCACCTTCCTTCTTAATTGCGTCGAGTTCGGGCGTAACAGCCGTCATCAACTGCATGATGATAGAAGCCGAAATATAAGGAAGGATGCCCAACGCCAAAATACTCATGCGCTCGAGTGCACCGCCAGAAAAGACGTTGGCCAAACCCAGGATGGTTCCCTGATTCTGATCGAATAAAGCCGACAGCTGTGCAGGGTCGATGCCCGGCACCGGGATGTGGGTCCCGATTCGGTAGATCACCAAAGCAATAAGAACAAAACGAAGACGGCGGAATAACTCCCCCATACCCGCGTTGCTCATCGACGGCATACCTTTAGCCATGCTTACGCCTCGACACTTCCGCCAGCAGCTTCAATGGCTTCAAGTGCCCCCTTGGTCACCTTGAGGCCTTTGACATTGACTGCCTTGCCGATTTCACCCGACAGGAAAATACGCGCTCGCAAAACATCGTCTTTCACAAGATCCGCCGCCTTCAATGCCGCCAGATCGACAGTGTCACCGTCTACACGATTAAGCTCGTGGAGGCGTACCTGAGCCGTTGTACGACTGATACGCGAGGTGAAGCCATACTTTGGCAAACGCTTCTGAAGTGGCATCTGACCACCCTCAAAGCCAGCACGTACTGTACCGCCAGAGCGCGATTTCAAACCTTTGTGACCACGGCCTGCAGTCTTACCTACACCGGAGCCAATTCCACGGCCAACGCGCTTTGCATCTCGCTTCGCGCCAGGTGCAGGACTTAAAGAATTCAAACGGAGTTCATCACCCATTACGCCTGCTCCTCTACTCGTACCAAGTAGTTAACCTTGTTAATCATGCCGCGCACTGAAGGCGTATCTTCGACTTCAACGGTGTGGCCGATGCGACGAAGACCTAAGCCGCGCACGCAAGCTTGGTGATTCTTCAGGCGACCGTTGGTGCTTTTCACCAACGTCACTTTGATCATTTCTTTGCTCATCACCTAATTCCTCTTAGCTGAAGATTTCTTCAACTGACTTGCCACGCTTTGCAGCAACGTCTTCGGGTGAAACCATGTCGCGCAAACCGTTATAAGTCGCTCGCACTACGTTGGCGGGATTTGTTGAGCCATAGCACTTCGCCAGAACGTTCTGAACACCGGCGATTTCAAGTACTGAGCGCATCGCACCACCGGCAATAACACCTGTACCCTCAGAGGCTGGCTGCATGTAGACCTTTGACGCACCGTGACGGGCTTTTACAGGGTACTGAAGCGTGCCGTTCACAAGCTCTACCGAGATCATGTTGCGGCGTGCTGCTTCCATCGCTTTCTGAATAGCCACTGGCACTTCGCGGGCCTTACCGCGACCGAAGCCAACACGGCCATTGCCATCGCCGACAACCGTCAATGCTGTGAAGCTCAT
>PKCZ01000023.1 GCA_002862405.1 Pseudomonadota bacterium | reverse complement strand
AACGCCTGTTTCGCCCGACGAACTCTCCACCGAAATTGCGTGCCCACCAGAAGACAGATCACCGGTGACCGACCCATCCGGTCGAGTGCTCCCGATGACGTCACCATCGACCGTGACGTCCGCACCTGCCACGGGAGCACCGTTCGAGAACACGTAGACAATGAGCTCGTTGTCGGCCTGTGCGGCAGAGCCCGCAAATAAACACAGGGATAAACCGATTCTTGCTAACGCGCTTGGAACTAATTTCATTGCAGCCTCATTACCAAACACTACTCGCGACTCGCGAGGTCGTTAGGCTGGCAAACTAGAAATTTAAAGTTACAAATCGCTTGCCAATTAATTACAAAATGATGACACGCAGTGAACTCGTGAATAATGACGTTAGCTGAGGGTGATAAGTCATTGTTTTCATTAATCACCCTAAAAAGTGAAATTTTTAAAAAAAATAAAAAAAAGTTATTCCACTAGATTTAGTGGTTAACAGAACTTTGACACACTACTTAGACGCGAGCGAAAGAGGTCGGGGCACTCGCACCTCAGATGCAATGACTTACAGCATCCCGAAAATATTTCTGCAGCCCACCTGCTCACGACTTCATTTCCATAAACGCCACCTACACAACCATTATAAAATCTGAATTGTCAACCGCGTTTTCCGATCAGACCGCGACAGGGGTACTCAACGAGTCAATAGAGTCCGAAGACAACCACTGTCTTGTTACCTTTTTCATTTATATCGAATACCAGAGACAGAGCTAAATAATTCTTTAACAATCACCCCCTTAAATGCTGATCGAAATATCAGCTGTGTTCTTATTCGGTGTACGATTGTGATTTTTCGGGGTGAAGAGTGAGTGAGGCGCGTGGTGTCTGCGCAGGAGATTGATGTATGTTAGAAATCAGGCCAAACGACGTATTGCAATGCCGCACCATTTGGATCTCCGACGTACATTTAGGCAGCAAGCACTGCAAGGCAAAACAGCTTCTCGAGTTTCTTGACCGGGTTGAGTTTGATCAGCTTTACCTGGTGGGCGACATTGTCGACCTGCTAGCAATGAAGCGGCGAGTTCACTGGCCAACGGCTCATAACAGGGTCATCAGTCGCTTTATGAAGTTGGCACGCAGGAAACGTTCCAGTGTCATCTACATCCCGGGTAATCATGATTTCGCCTTTCGGAGCATGGTCCGAAATGAACTGGGGAAGATCGCTGTTCACCGTAACTTTCTTCACGAGACCCTCGACGGAAAAAAAATGCTAGTAACGCACGGTGATGAGTTGGACTACGCCGTCCGCTTCTCCAAACTTAATCGCGTGGTAGGAGACGTCGCCTACAGATTAATGATGTGGAGTAATACGAAGACGGATCAGCTGCGAGAACGCTTAGGTTTACCCTACTGGTCTTTGGCAACATGGATCAAGCGCAATTCAGCAAAAGCTGAGGAGGCAATAGACGCCTACCAGCGAGCCGCGATTGCTATGGCCAAAGATAAGGGTTTTGACGGCATTATCTGCGGACATCTTCACTACCCCACAATCCGTGAAGTCGGCGGGGTGCACTACCTAAACGACGGTGACTGGGTCGAGAATTGCTCTGCGTTGATCGAACTCAGCGACGGTCAAATTCGCCTAGTCAAAGGGATTTCCCACCCGACCTCCGTGAAAGAGATGATTTTCGTCGACGCAACCGATGAATTCTCTAAATAGTGGTTCAAACTCGCTATCGACCATAACCCGGCGAAGTTATCTTTTTTCTGATGCTTCCAGCACCTAACAGACCGGATACGGCACTGAGCCTCGGCTAAGAGTCACAAGCCACACGCTCTAAGGATGACGCGCAACCAAGTCATTGAATGCCGGTGTTGACATGTCAGGTGAACCATCAAAAACTAACGCCGCAAGTACTGCGATAGGCAAGACACTAACCTCCGACTGGGAGGAGATGCTGCCTGTTAGGGTCTGTCACACGTCTTAAATCTTTCGGTCAATAATCCGACATTAATCGAGCATATTCTATCGCCATTAGGAGCGTCTTGAATGGAAATGATCGCGTCAAACGGCTTTTTGTTTTTAGCGCTTGCCTGCGTCTTCGGTCTGTTCATGGCCTGGGGCATTGGCGCAAACGACGTGGCCAATGCGATGGGGACTTCAGTTGGCTCCAGAGCACTCACGCTAAAGCAAGCGATTATCATCGCCGCCATCTTTGAGTTTGCAGGCGCCTATCTGGCTGGCGGTGAAGTCACAGCCACCATACGCAAGGGCATAATTGACCCTGCGGTGCTATCGGACTCGCCCGAACTGCTCGTATTCGGCATGCTATCGGCCCTACTAGCGGCAGCGACATGGCTGTTAATCGCCAGTATCGGGGGCTGGCCCGTATCGACAACGCACTCAATTGTCGGTGGTATCGTCGGCTTCGCGGCTGTCGGCATCTCGGTCGATGCCGTTGACTGGGGCAAGGTCGGTGAGATCGCTGGAAGCTGGGTGGTCTCACCTGTACTGGCCGGCACTCTGGCTTTCTTACTGTTTATCTCGGTCAAAAAATTAATCTTTGATCACGACAATACCTTCGAACGTGCGCGTCGCTACGTGCCCGTCTACATGTGGATGGTAGGATTTATGATCAGCATGGTGACCCTGCTGAAGGGCCTAAAACATATAGGCCTTGATCTCACGCTAGGTATGGGCTCGGCATTTGCCGATGCCATGGTGATCTCAGCAGTTATCGGGCTTGCCGTCGCGGTAATCGGCGCCCTAAGTCTTGGCAAAATAACGCCCTCGGGTGATCTCAACAGCGACGCGAATATCGAACGCGTGTTCGGCATTCTTATGATCTTCACGGCCTGTGGTATGGCCTTTGCCCACGGCTCCAATGATGTAGCCAACGCAGTGGGTCCCGTTGCGGCAGTCGTGAGTACAGTCCAATCAGGTGGCGTAATTGGCGCCGAGGCGATCATGCCGTGGTGGGTATTGGGTATTGGTGCTGTTGGCATTGTTATCGGACTGGCCACCTATGGGTGGCGTGTCATCCAGACCATTGGACAAAAGATTACCGAACTGACACCGAGTCGAGGATTCGCCGCAGAGCTTGCCGCCGCATCTACCGTTGTTCTGGCCTCTGCCACTGGCTTACCCATATCAACCACCCATACGCTTGTGGGCGCTGTACTGGGTGTCGGTTTAGCGAGAGGGGTTGAGGCCGTCTCTCTCCCAACGATAGGAAAGATTTTTGCCTCCTGGTTGGTCACGTTGCCTGCGGGCGCTGGCTTGGCGATTGTCTTCTTCTACCTATTATCATTTATGTTCGGCGCTTGATTCATGTAAGGCACCCTCTGGGAGCCTATTAAGCGGACGCTTCGGGTAGGTTTTTATGTTGGACTTCCAATACCTCTTGAAACATTACCAACCCGCATTTACCTCGAGATGGCCAACCTCTGCGCGCCTGCTAGGGTCTCTTTTGGGGTTTGTATTTGGCCAGAAAATCTTTGAGCAGTTCGAGCGGACCCATCCCGAGTCAGAGGGGCTACCGTTTCCGGCCGCAGTACTGAGGTTTTTCAACTTTCAAGTTGAGATCGACCAAGCCGAGCTGTCGCATATTCCAAAGCAAGGTCAGGTCGTCATTGTTGCCAATCACCCTCTGGGATCACTCGATGGCATCGGCCTGCTAGATGCCGTTCTTTCGATCCGACCTGATGCCAAAATTGTGGTTAATGAACTGCTGATGCACATAGAACGATTTCAACCCTTTGCCCTGCCTGTCGATAACATGAGCAACCAGACGTCACGAAAGCAGTTGCGCGCCATCCAATCTCACCTTGCCGGCGGCGGCGGGCTAATTATGTTCCCCGCCGGTGAGGTCTCCCGATGGCGTCTTTCGGGCATTCGAGATGGGCAATGGAACAGCAGCTTTGTACGTCTCGCCCTCCGCTACCGGGCGCCCATCGTGCCGGTCTTAGTTCGTGGCAGGAATTCTCGCTTTTTTTATGGCTTGAGTTTCTTCATAAAACCACTCTCGACGGCGTGGCTCATTCGGGAAATGTTTAAGCACCGCAATGCTCGTATTTCTGCGCGTGTCGGGAGCCCCATTTCATATCCCGCCTTGGCCGAGAAGCAAGAACCGGCTCAGGTCATTGCAGACGAAATAAAAACACAGGTTTATTCCTTGTCCGGAGCCTGGGACCTGCCCTCGCCACCTCCTCACCCCATTGCAAAACCAGAATCACGCGAAAGCCTCGAAAAAGACCTACAGCAATGTCAGTCGCTGGGCACAACGCCAGACGGCAAAGGTCTGTTTCTGACC
>PKCZ01000169.1 GCA_002862405.1 Pseudomonadota bacterium | reverse complement strand
CCCCCAGCGCTCTGAAGGGCGCTCAAGAGGCGGCTGAGATGTTGGCAGATGCGATTGAGTTTCAGGCGAGCGTCGTCATTGTGGGTGATTTCGATGCCGACGGTGCCACTAGTTGTGCGCTAGCGGTGTCACTCCTTAAACAGATGGGTCTAGAGGAAGTCACTTACCTCGTCCCAAACCGCTTCGAATATGGCTACGGACTCACACCCGAAATTGTTGGGATTGCGGCTCAGTACCAACCCGACGTGTTGATGACAGTTGATAATGGTATTGCCAGCTTTGATGGTGTGATGGCGGCGCGTATGCTGGGAATGAGCGTCATCGTGACTGACCACCATCTGCCGGGTGCCGAGCTTCCTGAGGCGGATATTATTGTTAATCCCAATCAACCCGGGTGCTCGTTTCCAAGTAAGGCACTGGCAGGTGTTGGCGTGATGTTCTACGTGCTCACGGCGCTCCGCGCCGAATTGCGGCAACGGGGTTGGTTCGAAACCATGGGTATCGAGATGCCTAATTTGGCAGACGCGCTTGATTTGGTAGCTCTCGGTACGGTCGCAGACGTTGTACCACTCGACAAAAATAACCGGACCTTAGTGGCAGCGGGCATTGCACGGATGCGAGCTGGTAGAGCGAGACCTGGCATTGAGGCATTGTTTGAAGTGGCTGGGCGCGATATCCGATTAGTCTCATCCACTGACCTCGGCTTCATAGCTGGGCCGCGGATAAATGCGGCGGGGCGTCTGGATGACATATCGGTTGGCATCGAATGCTTACTTTCCGAGTCGTCCTTTGCAGCGCGAGAGTTGGCTACCCAGCTCAATGATTACAACCGGGAGCGCAGAGACATTGAGACCTCAATGCAGGCAGATGCGCTAGCAGCACTATTGGAAAATGGTACTTTCTCGGTCTCAGACACTGATTTTGCCTTGTCGCTCTACCAAGCGGACTGGCACCAAGGTGTTGTCGGTATCTTGGCATCACGAATTCGCGAGCGTTTCCATCGACCCACACTTATTTTCGCTCAGGCAGGTGACGGCGAGTTAAAGGGATCTGGTCGTTCCATTCCCGGGTTTCACCTACGTGATGCACTAGACCGTGTCGCAACGCTAAATCCAGGTCTCATTTCAAAGTTTGGTGGCCATGCTATGGCCGCGGGGCTGAGCCTGGTCGAAAAGAACTTGCCTCAATTCCGAGACGCATTTAATTGTGTAGCGTCGGAGGCGATGAACGGTACCTTACCTGACCAAGTTCATTTGACGGATGGGGCACTTGAAGCGGTCGACATGACACTGCAGCTGGCAGAAGCGATCGAGTCTGGAGGGCCGTGGGGCCAAGCCTTCGAGGCCCCGTCGTTTGACGGTGTTTTTGGGATTGGCGACATGCGCGTGGTGGGCGAGAAACACCTTAAATTCCGCTTGATAACCGATGTGGGGACGCTCGACGCCATTGCGTTTAACGCAGATGTCGACTGCTGGATGGCTGATCGTCCTACAGCGGTTCGGTGTGTCTATCGGCCATCGGTCAATGAGTACAGAGGTGAGCGTAAGCTTCAGCTGCAGCTCGATACCATTTGGCCGGCCCAATCCCATTGATCGTATGGAACTCGTAGGCCGGCTCAGATAAAATCGGCGCCGCATCAGGACACCGGAATAGTTCGTGGAAATTGCTCCCCTCATAAACCAACTGAAAGATATTCGCGCCCGTACAGACGTGCTTCGGGGGTATCTTTGACTTTCCTAATAAGAAGGATCGCCTGGCCGAGGTAGAGCTAGAATTAGCCGAGCCCAGTATCTGGGATGACCCCGATAAAGCACAAAGTCTGGGCCGTGAGCGTGCATCACTTGAGCTGGTGGTTCACACCATAGAAACACTCGATGCGGGTCACGAAGAGGGCGTTGCGCTGCTAGAGTTAGCGCAAGCAGAGGATGATCAAGAAACCGCAGACGAAGTTGCTAGCGATATCGAAAAGCTGATCGCGCAGCTCGAGACCCTCGAGTTCCGTCGCATGTTTGCTGGTGAAATGGACCTCAATAATGCCTTTCTCGATATTCAAGCAGGATCTGGAGGCACTGAGGCGCAGGATTGGGCAGAGATGCTGCTGCGAATGTACCTGAGATGGGGTGAAAGCAAGGGCTTCAAGACGACCTTGGCCGAAGTCTCTGCGGGCGAGGTGGCAGGCATAAAAAGTGCCACGGTTCAGTTTGAGGGCGAGTATGCCTTTGGATGGTTACGAACCGAGACGGGTGTTCACCGTTTGGTCCGAAAATCTCCCTTTGATAGTGGCGGACGTCGGCATACTTCATTTTCGTCGGTGTTCGTGTCCCCAGAGATTGATGACAACATAGAAATTGACATTAACCCTGCCGATCTTCGGATTGATACCTATCGGTCTTCTGGAGCGGGTGGGCAGCACGTCAACACGACAGATTCGGCGGTGCGAATTACCCACGAGCCGTCGGGCATTGTAACCAGTTGCCAAACGGAGCGCTCCCAGCATCAGAACAAAGATAACGCCATGAAGCAGCTCAGGGCGAAGCTCTATGAAATGGAGATGCTCAAGCGAAGTGCGGAGAAACAGGCCATGGAAGACAGCAAAGCTGATATTGGCTGGGGAAGTCAGATTCGATCATACGTACTGGATGATTCGCGCATAAAAGATTTACGGACAGGTGTAGAGAACCGCAACACGCAGGCAGTGTTGGATGGTGCGCTTGACCCCTTTATTGAGGCCTCCTTGAAAAAGGGCCTTTAACCTAGGACAGCTTATGACTGACCCAACTTCAACAGACGAAAACAAGCTCATTGCGGAGCGTCGTGCCAAACTCGCGAATTTGCGCGAGGCGGGTGACGCCTTTCCTAATGATTTTCGTCGCACGGCCATGGCGGGTGATCTGCAGGCACAATTTGGTGCCGAGACCAAAGAGGCGCTTGCTGAGCAAAATCATTCCTTTGCTGTTGCTGGGCGGCTGATTCGCAACCGCGGTGCGTTTTTGTTGATCCAGGACGGATCGGACACGATTCAGCTTTATAATGACCGTAAAGGCTTAAGCGAAGACACGCTCGAGGCCATTAAAAGCTGGGATCTGGGTGATATCGTTGCGTCCTCGGGTGTGCTTTGTAAGAGCGGGAAGGGCGATCTCTATATCAACATGGAGTCTGCACAGCTGCTTACAAAGGCGTTAAGGCCGCTCCCTGACAAGTACCACGGTCTTGCGGATCAGGAACTCCGATACCGTCAGCGCTATGTTGACCTAATCGCGAATGCTGAGGTTCGCGAGACCTTTCAGATTCGATCTCGCGTGATCGCGTTTGTGCGCTCGTTTTTGGATCGTCATGGATTTATGGAGGTAGAGACGCCCATGCTGCACCCTATTCCCGGTGGTGCGACCGCGCGTCCTTTTGCGACCCATCACAAGGCGCTCGACATGCCCATGTTTATGCGCATTGCGCCCGAGCTGTATCTGAAGCGCCTAACAGTAGGTGGTTTTGAAAAGGTCTACGAGATTAATCGCAACTTCCGCAATGAGGGACTCTCGACGCGTCACAACCCCGAGTTCACCATGCTGGAATTCTATTGGGCCTATGCGGACTACCGAGACGCAATGGATCTAACGGAACAGTTGCTGCGCGAACTCTCACAAGAGGTACTCGGGACGACCGTGGTGCCCTGCGATGATGACAGTATTGATTTTAGCCAACCATTTGACCGTATGACGATAACTGAAGCCATCCTTGCGCACAACGCGACGATAACGGCTGAGCAGCTGGCGTCTCGTGAATCCGCTTCCGCCGTGTTGTCAGGACTCGGCATCGACGTTAAAGCCGGTTGGGGACTCGGCCGCATCCACATGGAGATATTCGAGGGGACTGCTGAGCATAAATTGATACAACCGACCTTCATCACTGAATATCCGACCGAAGTGTCGCCACTGGCGCGTCGTAACGATGACAACCCGGACGTCACCGATCGTTTTGAGTTCTTTGTAGGCGGTCGTGAATTGGCTAATGGCTTCAGCGAATTGAACGATGCCGAGGATCAGGCGGAGCGGTTCAGAGCGCAAGTGGCTGAGAAAGATGCAGGCGACGACGAAGCAATGCATTACGACCACGATTATATTCGCGCGCTGGAATATGGCTTACCGCCAACGGCAGGAGAGGGCATTGGTATTGATCGGTTGGTGATGCTGCTGACTAATTCGCCCTCTATTCGCGATGTGATCCTGTTTCCTCACATGCGGCCCGAGTGAATTAGTCACAACGTAACGCTAAAAGACTGCTATTCTCCAGCCATGAACACG
>PKCZ01000014.1 GCA_002862405.1 Pseudomonadota bacterium | reverse complement strand
GAGTTCGAAGTCGAATTCAACAGTACGTGACGCAGGTTGTTATTGTATTGCGCTAGTCCGGAACTTGCCGGCTTCATTTGCATCTCCAACAGTCTTTTTGTATCGATCCAAAGTCTATATACTTCCAAATGATATTATAAGGTGTTGTTTCATCTCATAAAATTGAATCTAATGTAGCGGCGAGGAAGGGTTTTATTAGTTAAGTTTTTGTTCACCACGTTACGTAAGACAATGTCAATAAATGCGATGCAAGACCTATCTGGTGTAGTAATCGTTACGATGCGTGGTGCAAACGTTGGAATTGGCACGTAAAATCCGAGAGATGAGCGAACTTAGAGTTTCTCTCGCGTTGCGTAGCTTTGCACGATGCATCAGAGAAAAAGTAGGCAAATTTCCTTGGAAAAATCGTCAATCTTTCAAGCTGGATCGTAACAAGCGTCAGCCCTTGACGGCATCAAGAACTTGTACGTGGCTAGGGGGGCTGCTTTGTTTGCTCGGCGCCACAATGGAAGGCTTGAGTGTATCAGCGCCCCAGGTGTTACTTTTTATTGGCGGGGGCTTGGCGATCGCTGCGCTTTTCTATGGCTCTGGCAATACGGCTGATCATTACTGTCAGAAGGAGCTAAAATCGGTTGGGAGCGAGGTCCATCAACGTATCGAACAGCTCGAAGATGCTCGATGGCGAATTCACGACACCACAACTCATATGCGAGAGCTCCTGGATGCGCAAAAAAGCGTTATATATACTTGCGACCAATTGGGTCGGCTAACCTTTGTAAATCGAACTTATTGCAGAACTTTCGGTGTCGAACCACGAGATATACTTAATACCCACCATAGCCCGCAAAAAGTCAAAGACAATAGGCAGAGCCAATCTGGATTCTCAGATAGTCCTCGCCTTTTCGACGAAGGTAAGCAATCTAAGATCCAAACAGTAGATGGGCCACGTTGGTTTATATGGCGCGAAAGCGAGGTGCCATCGATAGATGGATTGGGGGTTGATCGTCAGTTCGTCGGAACTGACGTGACGTATCAACTAGCAGTCGAAACAGAACTTTTCAATGCGCGGGATGAGGCGCAGGCTGCAAATAGAGCGAAATCACGGTTCTTGGCTTCCATGAGCCATGAAATAAGAACGCCGATGAACGGTATCATTGGCATGGGCGGTCTCTTGCTGGAAACTAAGTTGTCGCCCGAGCAGAAGACCTATGTTGAAGCAGTTGACCATTCGGCTCGAACTTTGATGTCACTGATCGATGAGATCCTTGACTTTTCACGAATAGAGGCCGGGCATCTGAAGCTGGAAGAACAACCGTTCTCACCACACGATACGCTTCAAAGTGTTGTCGAATTGCTTGCGCCACAGGCCCACCAGAAGGGGCTGGAGTTAGCGTGGTCGATTGACCCAAATACCCCGCGATCCCTAATGGGTGATCGGAACCGATATCGTCAGGTTCTGATCAATTTGATCAGCAACGCAGTGAAGTACACAGACAGGGGAGGGGTTTCCGTCTCGCTTTTCATCGATGAGCTAGCGAATGGTAATTGTTGCTTCAGTGTAAGCGTCGAAGACACTGGTGTTGGCTTAAGTGACGACGAACAAAGTAGAATTTTCAGTGAGTTCGAGAGAGCCGGAGAAACCGCCCAGAGTGGTACAGGTTTGGGGTTGGCGATAGCGCGCCAAATCGTTCGGGCAATGCATGGCGACATAACCGTCAGATCCGCTCCAGGACAAGGCTCAGTTTTCACTGCGGTGCTCGCGTTGCCCACATTTGATGCGAGGCCAGTTTTGCGAGTTGGACGCACAGCATCGGTAAGTCTCACTGTCATGATTGCGTCGGGCTATCTAATCGAGCGACGGTCTATTGCGCGCATGTTCACCAAGCTTGGTGTGAGAGTCATTATGGCAAATGAAGCCTCTGTCGATGCTGTGAGCGAGGCAATGGACAAACACTCTAGTTCATCCGTTGATATGTTTGTCGTGGCTGCTGAACAAGCAGCAAGCGAGGCGGGTGCTGCGCTCGAATACCTGCAAAAGCACTATGCAGTTCGAAAGATTGACGGACTGATTTTGGCGAATGCCGGAGATAAGAACTCCGAACGGGCTTTCAGAGCTGCCGGCTTTGAACATCTACTTCTAAGGCCGGTTCGGCCGCGTTCATTACTTCGTTTGCTCGCCGATCGACCTTCAGGTAAGCAATCCGCGCTTTCGCCAGCTGCCGCGATTCCCAAAAGTTTCCCGGAAAGTCCTGCGGACAAAGCGCTGCGCGTGCTGCTTGCGGAAGACAACGATATAAACGCGATGTTGGCAGTCAAGTTTCTGGACAAAAGTGGGTGCATTATTGAGCGAGCCCGCGATGGCAGCGAGGCTGTAGCCGCTGTTGAGGGGACACTAAACAGAGCTATCGGTTTCGACTTAATCCTTATGGATATTCATATGCCGAACATGGATGGGTTGCAGGCAACGATGCACATTCGGGAACTTCATGAAGCTTATGGTCAAATTTGCCCCGACATAGTTGCCGTCACGGCAAATGCGTTCGCGGAGGACCGTAAGCGTTGTCTGGATGGGGGCATGGACCAATATCTATCGAAGCCATTCGATCCGGACGAGCTCGCGTCTATCCTTATGAATTGCCGAAAATCACTGAAAAATGCTAGCTAGTTCAATGAGAAAGAAGTGTTTTTTGATGTAGGCGAGAGAACGGCGACATTAAGCTTAACACGTGCTAGTCTCTGCGGCGGCCACGGAGAATTAGCTAGATGAAACTGAGATCTCGACGCAGAGATAACCGCCGGAAGATTGTGCGGGGGCTTAAGAATGGAACAGGCCGTTTGCTTGCGACCGGGTCTCGGATAGGCAAAAGAGCGGTGGGGATACCATTCCGGCTGCGGAAAAAGATGGCCAAAGTTTACGGGCAGATCGGTCCATTAGAAGTAAGATTGGCGACATCGCGCTCCGACATTCGTCAGGCACAGAAGCTACGTTATAAGGTCTTCTATGAGGAGATGTCGGCCAAGCCAGACATCACCGCTCAGCTTCGTAAACGAGACCAGGATCCCTACGATAAGATTTGCGACCATTTGCTAGTGTACGATACGTCGCCAGAAAGTGCGAAAACAGGCTTAGTTTTGCGCAAGAAGTCAAACGTTGTTGGGACGTATCGCGTATTGCGTGAAGAGATGCGCAGCGGCACGCGGGGGTTTTACACGCAGGGAGAGTATGACATCGCTCCGCTGATCGCGGCGAAGTCACCGAGGTACCGCTTTATGGAGCTTGGCCGCTCCTGTGTGCTTAAGCCATATCGAAACAAACGAACAGTTGAGCTGTTATGGCAGGGGCTGTGGGCTTACGTCCGCGAGCATGACATTGATGTCATGATTGGCTGCGCTAGCTTTGAGGGAACCGATCCCAGTAAACATGCACAGGCGTTGAGTATGCTCTACCACGAACGCCTTGCCCCTGATGATTGGTATGTTCGGGCCCACGAACACCTGTACGTTGATATGAACATGGTTCCCCCAGAGAACATTGATGCCAAAGCTGCACTTCGCGCTTTACCTCCATTGATTAAGGGATACCTCCGCCTGGGAGCCTACATCGGGGATGGTGCAGTGATTGACGAGCAGTTCGGGACGACGGACGTTTTGATCATTCTGCCAGTCGAAAAGATCGATCCGCGCTACTTCGAGCATTTCGGTGCGCCTAATGAGCGCCAAAGCAGGGTCGCAGCTGGCCTACCGGTGAGTTGAACTGCCAAAATATGGAGTTATTCTGCATGCAGAATTACCATTCACCTCGCGCAGATGTTGCTTGCGCGTGATCGCTATTTTTACGCGAGTACTATCCCACGCGGAAAGATGCAAGGAGATCCGACTATGACCCGTAAAGGGTATTATTTAGCAGCCCCGTTGGTCGCACTTCTGGCAATTACTATGCTAATGGGAGCCGGAGTTACGGGAAAGCCACAGATCAATACGATTGGTAGCCCTGGGTTAGCTATTAAGGGTGACGACCCTGTCGCTTACTTCGATCAGGGTGGACCACGGGCGGGCATGGCAAAGCATACTTTGCAGCATGCAGGCGTCCAATGGCGCTTCTCTGAGCTATGGGTGAAACTGGTGTTCGGGCGGTTTGAAAGCTGGCGGTGCATCTGGTTGGTTTGATGTCGCCAAACAAACCAGCAACCTTCGAGAACGCACCACCATGGATAACACTACCATCATTGAATTTTCCGGTCGAGACGCCGTCGCTGACCCTCTGACGGATCTATTGCGCAAGGGCGCGCGGGAATTGCTTCAGAC
>PKCZ01000107.1 GCA_002862405.1 Pseudomonadota bacterium | reverse complement strand
GATCCGAAGAGCGACTTTTTCCTCTATTACGCGCCGGCCTTAAACCTTGGCTATTTGCCTGGCGCAGCAGACCTCCAGCCCGGGCAAACAGAAATTTACGGTGTCTACGATTTTCTAACGCACTTTGTGCAGCCCGATCCCGAGACACCTCCGGGAATGCGTTTTGACTATAACTCTGCGAATGCCGATGTCCTGGGTTGGATGGTGTCTCGGCTGATGGATAAGTCCCTAAACGACATCATTCGAGATGAGGTCTGGCAGAAGATTGGCGCAGAACACGATGCTTTTATCGCGGTTGATCGCGCTTACATTCCGGTCGCTACGGGTGGATTCAATGCAACAGCCCGCGATGCTGCGCGCTACGGCATGATGATCCGTGACAAGGGGGTATTCAGAGGTGAGCGAGTACTGCCTGCTGATTGGCTCGAGCACATGGTCGATGTGAAGGACAGCGATCGTAATGCGATGAACCTCAACCCCAATTATTCGCAGGCGGACTGGATTGCTTATCAGGACATGTGGTGGATTTTGGATGAGATAACCGAAGAGTTCTGTGCGGTCGGCATTCACGGTCAGGTTATCTACATCAACCGAAGCACCGACACCGTCATGGTTTGGTTCTCGAGCCAGCGCGATGCAGCATCGACACTCGCACCCGAATTTCCCGTCAAACTCAATGCGGCGCGCGCCGCAGCAAACTACCTAGCGGAGCAATAAGCAATGGCAGCAGGTACACCCGTATGGTCTAGTCGTTTCGCCTTCATTATGGCTTCGGTCGGTTTCGCCGTTGGCTTGGGTAATATCTGGCGGTTCCCCTATGTCACCGGTGAGAACGGAGGTGGTGCCTTTGTCATTGTCTACTTGCTCTGTGTTTTCGCTATCGGTGTCCCGTGTGTCATGGCCGAATTGCTGGTGGGCCGACGCGGCCAATCAAGTCCATCAAAGTCAATGGCCGCCGTTGCCGAGGAAAGTGGGCACAGCCGCGCCTGGGGCGGTGTTGGTGGTCTTGGCGTTTTCACGGCGTACACGATCTCCATCACCTACGCGGTTGTTGTCGGCTGGGTGCTTTGGTACCTCATTCAGGCGGCAATGACCGGCTTCGCGGGCGTGGATGCGGCGTCTTCATCACAGGATTTTGATGCGCTCCTGGCTGACGGATCCACCATGCTGATCATGACCGTGGTTAGTAACCTGATCGTCGGCGGGATCATCTATGCTGGTGTTTCTGGGGGTATCGAGCGCGCCGTCACGGTCATGATGCCCTTGCTGTTTGCGCTCCTGGTGGGCCTCAGTATCTACAACATGTTCGCCGGCGGTTTTGGCGAGACATTGAGTTGGCTGTTCACACCGGACTTCAGCAAGATCGACGGTCCGACATTGTTGGCTGCTGTGGGGCAGGCGTTCTTCTCCATTGGTGTCGGCATGGGTGGCATGATGACCTACGGATCTTACCTGCCCGCCAACTTCTCCATCACGCGGGGCGCGATGATGATTGTGCTCGCTGACACCATGGTGGCCTTACTTGCCGGTTTCGTCGTCTTCCCCATGGTCTTTAATTACGGCCTTAATATCGCCGGTGGCGCTGGCCTTATCTTCCAGACACTCCCAGTCGCGTTTGCACAGATGCCCGGCGGGCATGTATTTGCGGTGCTCTTCTTTGTCATGCTGTCTGTTGCTGGCGTGACGTCGATGGTGGGACTGCTGGAGTCCGTGACTAGCTGGACTGATCAGCGCACGACCTTGGGACGCGAGATGAGTGCTGTTGTGGTTGTTGGCTCAGTCACCTTCTGCAGCATTGCGTCTGTCCTCTCCTACAATGTATGGCAGGACATCACGCTGTTTGGTATGAACTTTAATGAGGCGTCTGAAGGGTTATACGACAAGATTACGTTACCGCTGGGGGGCTTACTGATAGCGCTCTTTGTGGGTTGGTTTATGAAGCGTGAACTGAGTTTCTCGGAGCTTGCAACGGGAGAGCAGGTCTTCTCAATCTGGCACCTCCTGCTCCGCTTTGTGGTCGTACCCGCCATAGCCATTATTCTGATTACAGGACTGATTTAAGACATGCTCGCAACTGTTACCGATTGGCTTTGGTCATATGTGTTAATCGCAGCATTGCTGCTAGTGGGGCTTCGCCTCACATGGGACGCGCGCTTTGTGCAGTTGCGACTGTTCAAAGAGATGTTTCGCGGCTTGTCCGGCGGTTTCTCGGGGACCGAAAAGGGACTATCGAGCTTTCAGGCCCTAGTGGTCAGTGTCGCTGGACGTGTTGGTGGCGGCAATATTGCCGGTGTTGCGGTAGCAATCACCCTAGGCGGACCAGGCGCTCTGTTCTGGATGTGGTTGATTGCGCTGATTGGCATGGCCACCAGTTTGTTCGAGTGCGCGCTGGCCCAGCTTTACAAGCAAAGCGATGGATCCGAAACCTACCGGGGTGGTCCTGCCTACTTTATGCGGTTTGGACTGGGCTGGAGCGTCATGCCGGTGATCTATTCGGCGTTGCTACTCGTGACCATTGGCTTTGGGTTTAATGCGGTTCAAACCTATTCGGTCACCAACTCCATCGAGTCAGCCTTCGCCATACCAACCTGGCAGAGTGGTCTTGTTCTGACGGCGGTAATGGCAGCCATCTTATTCGGCGGTATTCGTCGACTCGCCGCGGTATCCCAGGTCATCGTCCCCATCATGGTTTTAGGCTACTTTGTGCTCGCTATTGGCATCTTGATCGCCAACATTACCGAGGTACCTGCTGCGCTTGGCGTTATCTTCAAGTCTGCCTTCGGTCTCGAGCAGGTTGTCGGAGGCGGCGTTGCCGCTGCCATTATGCAGGGTGCGCGACGAGGTCTTTTCTCCAACGAGGCAGGTCTAGGTACGGTACCTAATGTCGCCGCGACGGCCGATGTGACGCATCCGGTTCAGCAGGGACTGGTGCAAAGCCTAAGCGTCTTTATCGATACCGTCATTCTATGTACCTGTACCGCACTTATCATTTTGCTCTCTTCGGCTTACCAGCCAGACGCAGTTAATCCTCAAGGTGTTGTTCTGACACAGCTTGCGGTTGCTGAGCAGCTGGGCGGTTGGGGTGAGTCACTCGTCAGTATTTTCCTTGTGCTCTTTGCTACGACGACCATCGCCTACAATTGTTATCTTGGTGAAAACAGCATTGCTTATTTTGCCAATCGGCCTTCATGGGCGATTCCGGCCTTTCGCATTTCAGTACTGATGATGATTGCCTGGGCCTCGGTTCAAGACTTGGGCACGGTATTCAGCTTCTCAGATCTTACGATGGCACTTTTGGCAATTACCAACCTGTTGGCCCTTTGGTACCTAGCGCCGATTGGTATGAAGTTGCTGAAAGATTTCGAGGCGCAGCTTAGAGGGGGTTGTACACCTGAGTTCAAGCGCGGGACTTTGCCTGAGGAGAAGATTGACGAGGGAAGCTGGTCCTAATCCCTTAAAAGGGAGGGGTGTTGGATACATCCCGTCCGTGAGACAGCTCCATCGCTTGAGAGGCAAACCTGATATGAGTATCGATAACCGGCCAAAGCACATCGTCATTACAGGGCCAACGGCCGGTATTGGACGGGCAAGTGCGTTGGGTTTGGCGCAGGACGGTGCTGACCTCACTTTTCTCTGCAGAAATCTCGACAAGGGTGAAGCGCTAGCCAGTGAGATCGTTGCAGCGGGCGGGATAAAACCGACCGTCATCGAGATGGAGATGGCTAGCCTTGGCAGCGTTCGTGCCGCCGCAGAGTCAGTGCGGCTGTTGGCGAAGCCCATTGATGTGCTGTTGAGTAACGCAGGGGTGATCAACTCTCACCGACGAGTCATGGTCGATGGATTTGAAGAGACACTGGCAGTCAATCACTTCGCGCCATTTCTACTGACAGGCTTTCTGTTGCCGGCTGTGCGTGAGGCAGCCCCGGGGGCTCGTATCGTTAATGTGGCCTCGGGTGCGCATCACTTTGTCAGAGGTATGCAATTTGACGACATTCAGTCTGAGCATAACTACAAAACCTTTGATGTGTATGGTCGCTCTAAGCTGGCGAATATTTTGTTCACACGATCATTAGCAAAACGCCTTGAAGGGACGGGTGTAACGGTTAACTGCTTGCACCCCGGTGCCGTTGCCACCGATATTGGAAAGCAGCATGGGGAGTGGTTGGCCAAGGTCTTGCACTTACTACTTAAGCCGTTCTTCAGGAGCCCGCTAAAGGGCGCAGAAACTTCGCTGTACCTGTGCTTAAGCGATGACGTCGCTGAGATATCAGGAGCCTACTTCAACAACTGTAAGGTCGAGCGACCCAAGCC
>PKCZ01000171.1 GCA_002862405.1 Pseudomonadota bacterium | reverse complement strand
CACACATAAGGAGGTCCTTCAATCCCCAACAGCGAGGCTAATTAAATTACTTGGTCACCAAGAGTGAGGCAGGCTGGTCACACATAAGGAGGTCCTTCAATCCCCAACAGCGAGGCTAATTAAATTACTTGGTCACCAAGAGTGAGGCAGGCTGGTCACACACAGGGAGGTCTTTGAGTCCCCAACAGCGAGGTAGGCTCGGTCGCACGCAGCGAAGACATTGCTCACACACAGGGAGGTCGCGCAGTCAATCGCGCAGCCCAGGAGCAAGCCGCTCGACACACCTGCGCTACCTCAAAATCAGTTTCTAATTGATGCAGTGGTTGCGTCAGGTGGTGAAGCACCTTCCATTAAGTCCGATCCCTTCAAGGTAAGAACGCTCTGGATTATTGATCTATTTGAGACTCTTAGAGAAAGGGACCGTGACGCGCGAATCGCCGGCATTCGCTAGCCCGTAGAAGATTTTCCGCATCCTGAATGGTAGCAACCGCTGAACCCATGGCGCAGCGAAACGATCCAGATCCAAGCTCTCATGCATCACGCTGTTTCCGGAGGCATCATAAAGGTGACTACGCGTGTAAAAAGGTGTGTCTTCGAGTGTTTTTTCGACGTTAAAGCCCTGATGGCTCCGTGCAGGGCGAGAAACCCGCCAAATCGGCCCTGCAGTCAAATCACGCCGAGGCGGCGAATGCTCTGAGGCCAGTCCTGTTTTAGGACCGCCAAACAGCGTCATAAGGCACGTCTCACCGTCTCTGGCGTGTGCTTCATAAACAATACGGCAATTTTCTGGTCCCATATCGGCCCGAGACCAGTGCCAATCGGTAAAGGTATCTTCCAGCGCTACAGTGCCACCGTTCGTATCAACATAACCTGCACCCTCCCACCGCACGTTCGGTGCATCAAGCGACACCTTTACACGTGCGGTTGGTGCAATTGGCCACCATCGATGCTGACCTGCTGAATGCAGTGTGTAACAACGATCGGTAACGGCAGGCATGTCGACTATAACCTTTCCCTTAATCGCTCTGCGAAATGGCGCAGATCGCTCATTGAGATCGACCGTTAGCCTTTCGCCATCAAATGACATTGATGATGGGCCGATCTTGAGCATCGATGTGGATGTTTGAAGGTCGCGTGCCCGACGCTCTGTCATGGCCCAATGTTTTTGCTTTGGCTCGTAAAAAACTGCGTTCACGCAAACAAACTCGCGGGGGTCAGTATCGCCCTTCTTTCTCGCAGCGGCATAAAACGGGGAAAATACCGTACCGACAAAAAATATCAGTGTTACACCGTGCGATCCGCATTCGCTGAATCCGTCGACGTACCACCAGCGATAGCCGTTGTTTGAAACAGGCAAGTCGAAACCTAGACCTCTCGATGTCGACAGCAGTAGTTGCTCCATGGCGAATCTCCCGCGCTTTGCTTGCAGGGTGTGCAAGATCGGCGTACTGTGTCAACAAATATAGACAAAAATAGTGTATAAATAAAATAACACTTATGAGTATGGTGACTACCATGGAAAAAACGCTACTGGATTGCGAGCAATACATAGAAGAGGCGCTGGCAGAACATGCGACTGCTCAATGCCCACCCCTACTTGCTCAAGCGCTGAACTACGCCGTTTTTCCAGGTGGTGCCCGCGTCAGGCCTCAACTGTGTAAGGCCGTTGCGCTAGCGAACAACTCTAGCGATGTTGGCCTCGCGAATGCCGCTGCCACAGCCGTTGAGTTCCTTCATTGCGCATCCTTGGTCCATGATGACCTTCCCTGTTTTGATGACGCGACTCAGCGACGCGGCAAACCATCGGTTCACGCAAAATTTGGAGAGCGCATCGCCGTCTTAACCGGTGACGCCCTCATTGTTGCGGCATTTCAAACGTTATCAGCACATGCTGTGCAAGCCGTCCGGGCGGAGCGCGTGCACCTCGTTACAACGATTGTGGCACGTGGCGTAGGCGCACCCCACGGCATTTGCGCTGGGCAAGCTTGGGAATGCGAGCAGCGCGTTGATTTATCTCGCTACCATCGCGCAAAGACTGGCGCGCTCTTCGTTGCTGCTACCTGCGCTGGGGCTGCTGCCGCGGGAGTCGATCCGGGGCCATGGGTCAATTTGGGGGCAAGCATCGGTGAGGCCTATCAGGTGGCGGACGATATTAAGGACGCTGTTTCCGATCCAGATGCATTGGGCAAACCGACCGGAATTGATGTAAAGCTAGATCGCCCCAGCGCGGTTCGCGAACTCGGACTCGATGGAGCTGTCGCACGGTTAAAAGAATGCCTTGAGGCCGGTCTAGACAGCATGCCAGCGTGCGCTGGGCACGATATGCTACAGAAGTTGGTGCGCGCGCAAGCAAGCCGCTTTGTACCCGAGAAGATTGCGCAAGTGGCCGCGTAATGGCCATTCCTTCCATAACCGGGCCCAAATACGCCGACTCAAAAGACAGGCCCTCTGGTCTTTACGCCCAGTTTTTGCTGTGGCGAAACCGGATACTTAGAAGCAAAACATTCCAGAAATGGGCAGCACGATTACCAATAGCTCAATCAATTGCGCGGAAACGCGCGACTGATCTTCATCATATTACCGCTGGGTTTGTTTACTCTCAAACGCTGAGCGCGGCCTACAAATTAGGCCTGCTCGAGTGCTTAAAAGACCGAATAGCCACACTCGAGGAAATTGCAGGCGCCTGCGAACTCGAACACGATGCGGCACTAACGCTGATCAAAGCAGCGACAGCGATTGATCTCCTTCAGAAAGTCGACGCTCACACCTGGACGCTTGGAGAACTCGGCGCATCGATTCATGGTAACCCCGGTGTACAGAGCATGCTGGAGCACCATGATCTGCTGTATCGAGACATGGCTGACCCAGTACACTTACTCCGCGCCAGGGAAAGCGCCGCTCTGCGCGATTATTGGCCGTATGTCGATGGGAACCATAACGATCCAGTAACTGCGGCACGGTACAGCGAACTGATGTCAGATTCACAACACCTGATCGCAAACCATATTTTAGACGCGATCAAGCTCAAACCCGGCCAACGACTACTCGACATTGGTGGCGGCACAGGCACGTTTGCTCGGCTTGCATCTGAGCGATTTCCGGAAGCGTCAACCGCCGTCTTCGACTTACCCCAGGTCATCGCAGCTATCTCACCCCGTCATCGTGGAGCGATGGAAGTTGTGTCAGGGAACATGTTTGAGGATCCCATTCCCAAAACTTTCGGCACCATAAGCCTCGTGCGCATCCTTCATGATCATGATGATGCACCTGTGGACCGACTACTGAGTCGTTGCTTCGATGCATTACCAAATGGTGGTGAACTTATCATTGGTGAACCCATGGCCGGTACACGGAACGCCGAATCCATCGGCCATACCTATTTTGGGTTCTATCTATGGGCCATGGGTAGCGGCAGACCGAGAACCTACGAAGAACTAAAAGCAGCGTTACAACGCGCGGGCTTTCATGGAATCAAAGAAAAGCGCACGCACATACCTGCTTTGGTCCGCGTGATCACCGCAAAAAAACCAAATGTCATTTTTTATTGACACTTTTATATGTATTATTAAACTGACATATAAGACGTGGCTGTTTTTAGACAGGCTTAACGCGCACTCAGCTAGGAATTGAGGCCATAAAACCGTGACCTATAAGAAGACAACAGCGGTTATTTTTGAGAAGCCCGGGTTATTAGAAGTCCGAGAGGCTTCCCTGCGTGCACCCGCGGCAAATGAGTGTCTCATTGAATCTGACTGGTCCGGCATCAGCACCGGCACGGAACGGCTCATGCTCACAGGTGAGATGCCGCCCTTTCCAGGGCTTGGCTACCCGCTCATTCCCGGCTACGAAACGGTCGGCAAAGTAGTCGAATCACCAGACGGATCGGTATTACGCCCGGGCACCTATGTCTTTGCGCCCGGAAGTGTCGGGTTCACCGATGCCAAAAACCTATTCGGCGGGAGTGCAAGGCACATCATTTGCCCCGAAGATCGACTCATACCACTCCCAGAAAAACTCGGCAGTGAGGGTGTATTACTCGCCCTGGCCGCCACTGCTCTACATGCGTTGCGTCGCTGCGAACAGGCAGGTCCGCCCGAGCTCATCGTAGGTCACGGAGTCCTCGGACAACTCCTCGCACGACTGACACGCATCATTCATGGCACTACACCTACCGTTTGGGAACGCGACCCCGCTCGACGTCCCGCTGGGCTCGACTACGCGGTCTACGACGCGGTTCAAGACCCGCGGTACGACTATTCAGTGGTCTGTGATGTAAGCGGGAGCGCAGATGCGTTGAATCAGATGATTGCTCGTTGCAAACCCGGCGCAACAGTAGTGATGGCAGGCTTTTACTCGTCTGCCGTCACATTC
>PKCZ01000117.1 GCA_002862405.1 Pseudomonadota bacterium | reverse complement strand
AGCATGGTCACTTCCAACACATTGGCCTTGTCTACCGAACACAGTCGACCGTTTCGTTTTTTAGCAAACTGGAACGCTAATCGAGCGATTCGACCGATCTCAGTCTCATCATAGACATCCGTGTTAAATCCCCTTCGGACGCCGTCAGCTGAAGTGTCTACGCCCCTCGGCTCACCGAAATAGATCCCTCCGGTGAGTTCTCTGACAATCAGCAGATTGAGGCCCGCAACAAGATCAGGTTTCAGGCTAGAAGCATTCGCAAGCTGCGGGTACAACATAGCAGGACGCAGATTACAAAATAGGTCCAAATCGGAGCGAATCGCCAACAAGCCGCGCTCAGGCCTTTGGACCGCGGGCAGCGCATCCCATTTCGGGCCGCCAACGGCGCCAAGGAGAATCGCATCGGCTTGTCTCGCCAGTAAGCGAGTTGCCTTGGGATAGGGGTCTCCATGACGGTCGATTGCTACTCCACCGAGATCTGCCGAGTCGAATATTAGGCCAAAATCAAAGGCCCCGGCGGTTGCTACCAAGACACGCCTCGCCTGCTCAATTACCTCCGGGCCGATCCCATCTCCGGGTAGCAGCAAAATACGATGCGACATCAGAGTTTTACCTCGTTAAACAACCAGGGCTGCGTTCGTTGATGATTTCGCTCAAAAGCGGTGATGGCATCTTCACGCTGCAGCGTAATACCAATGTCGTCCAGCCCCTCGAGTAAACAGTGGCGCCTGAAAGGGTCAACTTCGAAGTCGACTAGAGCACCGTCTGGCAGTGTTACTTGCTGGGTGTCGAGATCAATCGTCAGATTGACCCCTACCTCATCCGCACTTTGTCGAAACAGGCGATCAACAACAGCTTCTTCCAACTCGAGCGGTAGTAGGCCACTTTTAAATGAATTGTTCTTAAAGATATCCGCGAAACTCGGCGCGATAATACAGCGAATACCGAACTGGACGAGCGCCCATACCGCATGCTCTCGGCTTGATCCACAACCGAAATTCTCTCGACTTAGAAGGATTGAAGCGCCCGCATACTTCGGCATGTTGAGCGAAAAATCTGGGTTTGGCTGGCGAGTTGCGCTTGGCGCAGCTTCGTCAAATGGATCCAAGTACCGTAGCGCGTCAAACAGGTTGGGACCAAAACCCGTCCGTTTAATTGATTTGAGAAACTGCTTTGGGATTATCAGGTCAGTATCAACATTGGCACGATCCAATGGAACAACCAGCCCGCTGTGAACTCTAAATGCTTCCATTAGAGGGCCTCCACGTTCGCCGGATGGGTAAAGCGACCGGTAACAGCTGCCGCTGCTGCCATTGCAGGACTCACGAGATGAGTACGACCACCGAACCCCTGTCGACCCTCAAAGTTTCGATTCGAGGTCGACGCACACCGCTTACCCGGCTCAACCTTGTCTGCATTCATCGCCAGACACATTGAACATCCGGGCGCACGCCACTCCATGCCAGCCTCGGTAAATACCTTATCAAGCCCCTCGGCTTCGGCTTGCGCCTTCACTAGACCCGAGCCCGGGACGACGAGAACGCGCTCCACGTTGTTGGCTTTCTTATGGCCGCGGACAACTGCTGCAGCTGCACGCAAATCTTCGATTCGGGCATTAGTACATGAGCCGATGAAGACCATATCAACAGGAATATCGCTAAGTTTCATTCCCTGCTGAAGGCCCATGTAGTCGAGAGCACGCTCGAGGGACTTCCTGGCCGTCTCATCGTGCATTTCGTTCATGGTCGGAACCGTACCTCCGATTGACGTCACCATCTCAGGCGATGTACCCCAGGTGACCTGTGGCTCAATGGCCGATGCATCGATCACGAGCTCACGATCGAAGACGGCAGCAGCATCGCTATGCAGGGTCCGCCAGTAGTTTTCTGCCATCTCCCACTGCTCACCGGTTGGAGCCATTGGGCGGCTCTTCACGTAGTCAAGGGTAACTTGGTCTACGGCCACCATGCCCGCGCGCGCTCCCGCTTCAATCGCCATATTACAGAGGGTCATTCGCCCCTCCATTGTGAGGGACTTGACCGCCGAACCGGCGAACTCCAGAGCGCAACCTGTCGCTCCCGCCGTACCAATCTGGCCTATCACCGCAAGAGCAAGGTCCTTTGCAGTGACGCCCGGCGGGGCTTCTCCATCGAGAACCACGCGAAAATTATCCATCTTCTTAGTTAGTAAGCACTGCGTCGCTAGCACGTGCTCAACCTCCGACGTTCCAATACCATGAGCGAGTGCACCAAATGCACCATGGGTTGAGGTGTGCGAATCACCACAAACGATAGTCATGCCAGGCAGTGTTGCCCCTTGCTCAGGACCCATGACATGGACGATGCCTTGGCGCTGATCCGCCAAATCGATCAGAGGGATGTTGAAGTCATTGCAATTATCATTGAGGGTCTCAAGCTGGACCCTGCTGGTAGCGTCAGCCACACCAGAGTAGCCCTCTGACGCGCGTTCATGGGGATCGGTTGATACATTGTGGTCAGGCACGGCCACGTTGGCGTTTAAGCGACGCGGTGAACGACCGGCAAGGCGCAAGCCCTCGAAAGCCTGCGGAGATGTTACTTCATGGATCAAATGCCTATCGATGTAAATCAGCGCCGACCCGTCGTCTTGCTGATCCACAAGGTGTGCATCCCACAGCTTATCGTAAAGCGTGCGTCCCATATTGGATTCCCTACTGAGGCCTACAACGATGAAAGACGCTGCGGCTGACGTTGTTGAACTGCTTGCGATCACCAGTAACGCGGCGCGCGAGTTTAGCATAGATCCAGTCCTGTGGGTCCATCCGACAGGCTGTGGATAACTTTGGGGATCAATTCGTGCGATCCGGGGCTAGTGTCAAAAACGCTTTACTCTCTAGGGGAGCACTGCTAGTTCAGCTAGCACTTTACCCAATAAAATCATGGGTTTATCGCCAGATCCCGAAAGAGCTGGCAAGATAGGTTTACAGGAAATACGTGATATCCCTAGAGGTTATATGGGAACAATTTTTAATTCGCTTCAGCAATACTACTCTTGTGCGTAAAACGCCAGCACTGATGTATGTTCAGCGCCCGTTCGAAATCTGGACCCAACGACTCTCGAGTGATGTCCTCAACGCAGTAACGCTCCGTCAACTCCATTGCTAGTTCAAACCGACGGTTATTATTGGAAAAGTAGAGTACGCCGTCATCGGATAACCGATCCATGGTGAGTGATAGTAGGACCTCATGATCACGTTGCACGTCAAAGTCCGCGCTCGTCGATTTCGAATTAGAGAAGGTCGGTGGATCCAATAAGATCAGGTCATAAACGCCCACTTCCTCTTTAAGCCACGCGAGAACATCACCCTTTACAGCGCGATGTTTTTGATCCGATAAACCATTAATCGCCAGATTTTCACGATACCAATCGAGGTAGGTTTTGCTGAGATCAACACTCGTAGAATATCGAGCGCCGCCCAAGCCAGCCTGCACACTAGCGACCCCCGTGTAACAAAAAAGATTGAGGAATCGCTTACCCGCAGCTTCTTCCCGAATACGCGCTCGAATCGGCCGGTGGTCTAGGAAAAGGCCAGTATCAAGGTAATCGTAAAGATTGACCCACAACTTCGCCCCAAGCTCGTTAACCAAGCGTCGCTCATTCCGAGTTGAGACGCGCTCGTATTGTTGAAGGCCCCGCTGCTTCGAACGACGTTTAACCGCGATCTCTGAGCGATCTTCAACGTTAAAGACGACCTGAACCGCATCTACTACTTCATCAAAGCGTCGGTTGGCATCAGCTTCCTTAACCGACTTTGGGGCGGCATATTCGGCCATGTGAATATCGACACCATAAACGTCGATAGCAACGGCGTATTCAGGCATGTCCGCATCATAGACACGGAAGCACTCTACCTCATTCGCCTCTCGCCAATTAGCGAGCTTTTTCAGGTTCTTTTGTAGGCGGTTTGCCACCATTTGCCCTCCTGCCGAGAGTACGGGCAGTGAGGACTCTTCTGTCTCAGTCGCTAGTGGAGTCTTTGCGGCGCGTAATTTGTTGTCCGCGCCCAACGAGAACAAAAAGAGCGTGATGTCCAAAGGACCACTTTTCATCTTGTAATTCTTGTGACTTCGCAGACCTGTGGCACGCGCGTGTGCAGCATCAGCGGCAATAACTGACGCATCCCACCCACCAAATTCCGAGTGCATCACCTGACCCAGCGCCGCATACAAATTTGTCGCCGCAGACGACGTACTAAGTCTTTCACCCCAGGGCGGGTTGACGACCAATAATCCACTGTCCATCTTCTGATGTGTGGGCTTGGCAATATCTGATAGCTGTCTGACGCGGACACGAACACAGGAACCCAGTTGCATACGACGGGCATTTTCCTTGGCTCGGCGGATAGCACCAAAATCTCCGTCGTAACCTCTTATTTCAACACCGTCTGGCAGCGAGGAACGGACCTTGGCTTGTGC
>PKCZ01000194.1 GCA_002862405.1 Pseudomonadota bacterium | reverse complement strand
AAAAACAAAAAAAGGTGCAATTGAAAGGGCATCGCAGCAGCAGAAACATGCCTCACTTATTTAAGGCAGCCCTTGGATCAATTCAGTATCGCGCGCATTTTTGATGGTGAGCTTTTTCTACAGAGAGCTTTTTCTATAAAGAGCACCGTCTATACTTATCGGATAAATCTAAGGTACAAAAAGCTGGCACATGAAATTAAGCCAAAAGCTCGCCGCACTAATCCTAGCTATCAGCGCGTTATCTGCGTCTTCATTAGCTAATGATGCATACCAGACACATTGCGCTTCATGCCATGGCGCTTCAGGCGCCGGCAACCTGTCATTAGGCGCGCCGAACTTAACACTATTTTCCAATTCGTATGTAGAGCGTCAGTTGCGGGGCTTCCAGGAAGGATGGCGAGACACAACCGACCCCTATACTCAGACGATGAGCGCAGCAGTCGGGGCTTTGGATGCTGGTGTAGTCGCTGAGGCATTACTCGCGATTGATCGGCTACCTGATTCACGAGAAATTTCGGTGGCCGAACCTGCACCAGGCGACACGGATCGCGGTGCGGACTTGTACACTGCCTACTGTGGTGCCTGTCATGGAACAAATGCAGGTGGCAATGACGCATTGGGTGCACCCAGTTTATTGGGGCTCGATGCCCACTACTTGGCACGTCAGTACCGTCATTTCAGTGAGGGCCGGCGTGGCTTCCATATCGATGATCGCTATGGGAAGCAGATGAGCCGGCTGTCGCGCTCGCTCAAAGACCCGTCCCTCATCGATGATGTCAGTGCTTATGTGGCGCAGCTGTCTCAGTAAATTTTCGATGAATGGCCCGAGAGCGAGAGCGCTAGGGCTCTGCACTTTTTTTCTTTGGCTACCTCAGTCACTAACAGCAGACGAACATCACCATTCATTTGAGCTCGCCACTGCGTGCCCCGCCGGTTTCAAACTTACCGAGGAGCGTCGTTGCAAGCTCAATAGCTTGTACGATAATTATCGCTCTCCACACGATAGTGGTGTGGGCGGTCCTCGAGCAGGCCTACCCAAGATTCGCGATGGTTTTTCACCACAGGTCATTGATCTCGGCCGTTATCTCTTCTTCGACCCCCTGCTTTCGGCAGACAACAGCATTGCCTGCTCGAGCTGCCATGACCCCGATTATGGCTTCGCCGACGGGCTTGGACGGGCGCGGGGAATTAACAAAGCCGTGCTCGACCGTTCGGCGCCCAGTTTGTGGAACATTGGCTTTTTCGACACGCTGCTTTGGGATGGCAGTAAATCCTCGCTCGAGGAGCAATTGATTGGTCCACTGTATGCGGACAATGAAATGGGGAATCGACCCGACCAGCTGATTGCTGAACTGCGATCTAATGCAATCTACCGAGACCTATTCACGGTCGCTTTTGGGCCGGGCGAGATACAACTCGATCAGGTGTACACGGCCATCACCGCATTTGAATCGTCGCTCGTCTCGCTCAACAGCCGATACGACTTTTACGCGCACGGCCTTCAAACCGCGCTATCACCCAGTGAACTCGAGGGACTCAACGTGTTTCGGTCATTCGTTTCTCGCTGTGGTGAATGCCATACACCGCCCCTGTTTAGTAATCAGGAGATTGCCATCATCGGCGTGCCTGAACCTGAGGGGCGGCCCTTTGATCCGGGTGCTGGAGCAACCTCGGGCATTCCCAGTCAGCGCGGAGGGTTCAGGGTTCCGAGCTTACGCAACGTTGCAAAAACTGCGCCCTATATGCACCAAGGCAACTTCGAATCACTGAGGGATACCGTTGCGTTCTATAACGGTGGGCGAGGCCATGCAGTCCCCAAGGACGAGAATTTACTGATTCACTGGCACATTTGGGACCCAGACTTGCGCGAGGAAGAACTCGACAGACTCGTCGATTTCCTCCACGCTCTTACGGATGAAGGCTTTATGCCCGAGATACCTAAGCGCCTGCCCTCTGGGTTAGATCCGGGCCGCGCAATGAACAGGAATAACCTGACATCGAGGTAAGAATAATGATTAGAGAGACCATTTTTAGGGGGCTGTGGTTAACGGCACTCTGGCTTTACTGCATCACTTTTAGCAGTCTGGCAATCAGTGCGGTTCTCGAAGTGAAAGACGGCCAATCTATCCAGGCGGCCGTGGCCAAGGCAAAGGCCGGTGACACAATTAAAGTTTTCCCCGGCACCTACCATGAGACTATCTATGTCGATAAAGATGACATCTCGCTAATCGGTATCGTGGAAAACGGCGAGTGGCCTCACCTCGATGGCGAAAAAATATTGAACGACGCCATTTTGTATTCAGGGAATGGTTTCAGTGTCGAGTGGTTCAAGATCACGAAGTACAAGGGCAATGCCATTATGGGACAGTCGGGGAACAACTTCTCGATTCGCAACAACTGGGTCATTGATACCGGTCTGTATGGCATCTTTCCCGAATTCGGTCACAACGGGCTCATCGAAAACAATATTCTGAGCGGGATCGAGGATGCTGCCATTTACGTTGGCATGTCTGATTACATCGACGTTCGAAATAATCAGGTATTCGATAACGTCGCCGGCATCGAAGTGGAAAACAGCCGACACGTTTTGGTCGAAGGCAACGTGGCACGAAACAACACTGGAGGCATCTTAGTATTCATTACGCCGGGGCTGCCTATCAAGTCGTCTTACGACGCCATTGTCCGTCGCAACTTCGTCACCAATAACAATACACCCAACTTCGCCATCCCCGGTTCGCTGGTGGCAGGTATCCCATCGGGAACGGGTATTTTGGTGATGTCTGGCGATAAAGTCGTTATCGAAGACAACATCATCACCGGCAATAACACAGGCGGGATTATAGTAACGAGCGGCGACTTTGTGACAGAAGTGGCCAGCGACAAGGATTCGGACCCCCACTCCGATCAGGTCGAAATACGCAACAACATCATGTTCGATAACGGGAATGACCCTGACGGTGAAATGAAACTACTGATGCTGAGCAAGTTCAGCAAAAGGGGCCCTGACATCCTGGCTTATCAAAGTGCCACCGAGAAGGAACGTGGAAGTTGTATTTCCAGGCGCGAGGCCTACCGATCTTACGGGCTTGAGGAATGGGCAGACTGCGATGCGCCAACTGTGCGAGCAGCCGATGCGGTTGCCTCTGCCTCTGATATTGGTACCACACGACAGCTCACAACAAAAATGCTGGAGGCACCGGCCGATCCTAGAATCATCACCGCCGATGCCGGCGGCGCCGAAGTGGTATACAACGGGATTTGCGCCGGCTGCCATGCCTATAACGTGCGACTGATCGGACCACCCGCCCTTGTGATTCAAGCGCAGTACGGTGACGACGCACAGGCGATTGCCGACTACGTAGCTGAGCCTGTACGGCGACGACCGGACTTCCCGAACATGCCGCCTCAAGGGCATATCTCGGAAGAGATGAGGTTACTGGTGGCCGAGTACATGCTGGGGCTGGACGGGTGAATTTAATCGCGGTGCAAGACGACGCACCGCATCGAAAGCTCTGCACCGATTGTGGTGTCAGTCGAACGGATGATCCTGGTCGCTGCGGATACGCCTGCCAATTTATCAATCCCGACTACCCTCGATTAGAACAGAGGACTCATGGCCGTCTGCGTGGTACCGAGGGCGACATTGAGCCCTTTTTTGGTGTCATCGAAGAAATGCATCAAGCAGCATTAAAGCCTGCGCGCCAGGGTGCGCAGTGGACGGGCATAACAACACGCCTTGGAGAAGCACTGTTGGCCTCGGGTGAGGTAACCGCGGTTCTTTGTGTTGGCCCCGATCCAGAAGACAAATGGCGCCCCGTACCCCAACTCATTACTGCCGCGGAAGACATGGCGACCTGCAGAGGTATGCGGATGGGCTATGCACCGCTTTTGGAACTGTTGGAACCAGCAATTGCGGCTGGTCACAAACGGCTCGCGGTCATTGGCATACCCTGTCAGATTTATGCGCTACGAGCCCTTGAACCGGAGCTAGCCCTCGAGCACTTGGTGGTCATTGGTACACCCTGCTCAGATAACACCACAACGGAGAATTTTCACGAATTCCTCTCGCTGCTCGATGATGATCCCGAGCTGATTAACTACCTCGAATTTATGCCGGACTTTCACGTGGAACTCCGCTATGAAACCGGCTCAAAACGACGCATACCGTTCCTGCAACTTCCTATTGCCGATTTGCGCGATGACTTCTTCCCCTTAACCTGTCGTACCTGTGTCGATTATGTGAATACGCTGTCGGACATTACCGTAGGCTACATGGGTGGACGTGGCGAGCAGTGGGTGCTCGTCCGAAATCAGCGCGGCAAAGCAGTTCTGGAGCATATCCAGTCAGAGTTATCCCTGACGTCACCGACGTCGTCTGGAAAACGGTACTCGGCCGTCAAAGGCTTCATAGAGAATACGCGCAGAGCGACAGGCGGCTTGCCTCTGCGAAAGATGCC
>PKCZ01000071.1 GCA_002862405.1 Pseudomonadota bacterium | reverse complement strand
GCAAATGTGTCGCCTCGCTTATAGCTGCCCTCGCTTGGCATGACTACCGCGTAAACATCGCTACGATTGACTACTCGGTCGACAGGCAGTTTTTTAAGCTCACTCATCACGGTTTTGTTATAGCTGTTGGCACCCATCGCCGAGGCATGGCTGTCAAACAAATGCCAGTAGTAGAGCTCGCCCGGCTTATAGTAGCCACTGGATGCGAGACATATACCACCAACACCGGCGCCCACAGACTTTGCAATTGCCTCTCCGGAGGACTTTGTCCACTCTGCGTAAGCCATAGGGTCGCCAGTATTGACTGTCAGAACAGTCATAGCGGGCGTTGCTAGAGCCGCTGCAGAAAACAATGCACTCAAACCGGCAATTGGAATTACTCTCTTTTTCATGGTGCTTCTCCTAAACAGATTGCGAGGCAAAATTGCGCTCACACTAGGTATAGGAGCTAGCGGTCGAAATACCAAAAATAAATGAGACGGACCTCGTGTATGCCCCTGGTGTCAACCAAAACGCGTCTTGAGTCTCTGTTACTGACTCTCGGTTAACTCCACATCGAAGCTCAATGTTTTACCGGCACGCATCGTCGTTATCGTGACGGTATCGCCGACGCGATGCTTTTCCATGGCGGACAGAAAATCTTCGTTACTCCGAACTTCCTGCCCGTCAACGCTGGTGATGATATCGCCCAACATGATGTCGTTGCGCCCAACTCGACTTGCACCAATCATACCGGCTCCATCGGCAGGGAAGCCACGGTAAGTGCGAACGATGGGAACTCCCTCGATTTTGTTGCGACGAATCCACTGGTCTGAAGCGCGCTCAATACCCAAAATTGGTCGGAGTATTTTTCCGTAGGCGATGAGCTGAGGAACCACTTCTCGAACGGTATTTACCGGAATGGCAAAGCCAATACCTGCGCTGGCGCCGCTCGGCGAATAAATAGCGGTGTTCACGCCAATCAGTTGACCTAGCGAGTTCAGCAAAGGACCTCCCGAGTTTCCGGGATTAATGGCCGCATCGGTTTGTATGACGCCTCTGATCTGACGACCGCTAGGAGACTGAATTTCTCTACCTAAGGCGCTAACAACACCTACTGTTAAGGTAGTGTCGAGGCCAAACGGATTGCCAATAGCGAGTACCTTCCGACCCACGGAGAGCTCGGACGAGTCGCCGAGTGGCAACTCCACAAGCCCCTCAGGGGGATCGAGAAGTCTGAGCACAGCAAGATCGCGCTCAGGTGCCAGGCCCACAACCTTTGCTTCGAATTCGCGCTGGTCGCTTAAGGTCACGGTCAAGCGGTTGGCCCTCGCGACAACATGGTAGTTGGTGACAATCAAGCCGCTGTCATCCCAGACGAAGCCTGAGCCTGCGCCCTGAGGAATTTCCATGACATTCAAACTGAACATTTGGCGTCGCAGCGCCGTTGACGTGACATAGACAACAGAAGGGCTCGCGTTACTGAAGACTTCAGTCGTATTGGCTTCGTCGTCAGTGGCAAAGCTCAGATAGTCGACTTCGTTCGCTGCCTGAGACGGTAGGGCGAAAACCAACTGACTGAACAGAAAAGCGAGGCCTGCAAAGGTCCTCGCTTTGACCTGCTTGATCATCGGTTTTGAAGAGCCTCGATACGTTTGTCCAAAGGCGGGTGCGAAGAAAAGAGCTGACCGAATTTTGATCCACCAGGTCGTATACCAAAGGCAGTCAATTCCCCCGGTAGATCGGAAGGCGTGTTCATTTCGCTTTGAAGCCGGCGCAGTGCAGCGGTCATGTGAGCCTTACCAGCGAGGTCAGCACCAGCGGCATCGGCACGGTATTCACGGTAACGCGAGAACCACATGACGATCATGCTCGCGAGAATACTGAGCAGAATCTCGGCAACGATGGTGCCGATCCAATAACCAAGACCCAGTCCGCGCTCATTTTTGAATACGACTCGGTCTACTGTGTGGCCGATCACTCGTGCGAAGAACATGACAAATGTATTCACGACACCCTGAATCAAACTCAGGGTAATCATATCGCCGTTGGCCACGTGTCCAATTTCATGCGCCATGACTGCCCTGATTTCTTCGGGTTTGAAGCGCCGTAGCATGCCGCTACTCACTGCAACGAGTGCAGTGTTTCGATTCCAGCCGGTTGCAAAGGCATTTGGCGCATCGGATGGAAAGATACCCACCTCAGGCATGCCAATACCGGCGTTTTCTGCCAGGTGTCGGACGGTTTGAACCAGCCATTCTTCGTCGCGGTTTGAGGGGGTCTCAATGATGCGTGTGCCTGTGCTTCGCTTTGCCATCCATTTTGAGATGAAGAGCGAAAACAGCGATCCGCCCATACCAAATAGGGCACAGAATACGAGGAGGGCATTGAAATTGAGCCCCACACCGTTTGCCTCAAGTAAACTATCAAAGCCTAATAGACGCCAGACAGTGCCAACCACAATGACAACTGCCAGGTTGGTTAGCAGAAAAAGCAGAATACGCATTCAGTATCTCCAAAGAAAAAGTGCTTATGAGTCATACGTGGAGACGTTAGACCGGGTTTTCAACCTCGGGTTCCACAATTTCATTATCCGCTTCGTCAAACCCAGGTAATGGTACTTGGCTCACTTCAAGCTTTGGCAATTTCCCGTCCTTGAGCTGCATCTCAAGAATCTCAGCCCGCAGTCCGAAGTCCTTCGAGCTTAGTTCGAATACCGAATTGCTTGCCTCATCGCGGTGCTTGTATTGGGCAACACGGGCGCGGTCTGACCCGTCGACCCATTCTTTACCACGTCCCCAGTAGAGCCCATCTTGATTTTTGAGGATGAAGTTTCGCTCCACAATCGGCGGTTCCTTATTCAATGCTCCGCAGTTAGTCGTTCAGCAGAATGTCTTTGGCTTGATTGATTTTCGCAGCGAGAAAGTCATTACCGCCACGATCGGGGTGAAGTTTTTGGATGAGACTTCGGTGCGCCGCAATAATTTCTGCTTCCGTTGCGCCCTCGGTCAGACCCAATGTCGCTAAGGCTTCTGCTCTTGAGCTATCGGCTGCTGCCTCTCGTTGTGCGTCGCTTCGCTCTTCTTCCGCCTCATTAGCCTGCTGCGTTCGCTGATCAATGTAGGCCTGCAGCAACTCTGCAGACTCCTCGTCTGATGTTTGATAATGCTCTAGCAAGCCCTCGAGCTCGCTCATCGAGAGTTCGGACAGCAACCAACCTTTGCGTGGCCCCTCGATGATCTCCCCCTCGATTAAGCCACTGGCATGATCCAGAGTGGCTGAAAGGTGATCGGTTTGAATGGCCGACTGACCTTGTTGCGCAGTTTGTTGCTGGCGCAGCTTATTGAGAAAGGGCAGGACACGTATGACCCACGGGAGCACTTGTCGCAAAAACACAAATGCACCCGTGATCGCAGCGCCAAGCCAATGCATCCGACCTGTGGCGGTAAGGAAAATGACCGTGACCACCGCCAAACCAATAAAAAACTTGATATAGCCCGATCGCTGCTTGTGTGGCGGCAAGCTCCGGATGTGCCACAGGTAGGAGATGGCTATAGCGGCAAAAGCAATGGCAATTATGACTCGAATCACGATGATGTCCTTTTAAACCGGCGTTATGCTCGTTGAGCGAGCCTGCTGACCAACTGCGCTAAGAGGATAGCTTGTTGAGCAATAGTTTATCACTTTCGCGGCGCGAACCTTGCAGTGCTTTACGCCCCCCTAAGACAAATCGCACAGCTGATTTCAACAACTCTCGTAAGCGATCGCCACTCGTGTTATCGAGTTGCACATGGGCACCGCCCGACAGTGCCGCCATGGAAGCAAAGCAGCGCGATGCCGCGGCATCGCTTCCTTCCTGAAATAGCAGCAGGGGCCGTCTCGCGAGTCGGCACTGAACAGCCAGTGCGTTAAGGGTGTCCGCATTCTCTTCGCAGGCATCGCCAATGTAGACGATGGCTTTTATCGAGCTACTACCCTCGAATTCTCCCAGGGCGTGCCGTAGGACACGCTCTATCTGCGTAGCCCCACCTTGACAATAAACCGCGTTCAGCGCGTCGAGAAGCGGACCTGGCTTGGTAATCCAAGGTGTCGCCTCGAATTCCATCAGGCCGCGAAAGTAACAGAGCTGCAGTGCGAAGGTTGCATCCTCGGTTGCCACATCGAACAGAGCCTGATGCATCGTGCGTGCGACGTGCCAGGTTGGTTCTCTTGAAGCGGTCGCATCGAGAGCAAAAATGAGGCGATTCTGCGCATCGGCCACGCGCTTTAGCGCACGTGCCTTACTGACGAAGGCAGACACACTTCGGGGTCGATTTGCTATTTCCTTGGTAATACTGAAGCCCTCTACCTGTTGTCGGGTATTAGGCTGATAGTAGCCGACTAGCGCTCGTTAAGAAGCCCCTGAGCCTCGAGCTCTTTGAGGTAGTGCTGACGAGTTTGCAGTTCGACAATGGCTGATTGGACGTCGATCTCGCTTTTGAGCCGAGGCTCTGC
>PKCZ01000116.1 GCA_002862405.1 Pseudomonadota bacterium | reverse complement strand
AAGGTGTCGTAGTTTTCATAATCCCAAAACGTGCCAGGTTCCCGAATAAGGCCGCGATTACGCATCCCGTCTACTGAACTCGCGCCCGCCCAATAGGCAAGACCGGAGCCTGTCGCGTATTCCATGCCAAAGCTATCGACGGGGTAGAGGCCTGAACTCATGTGCAAGGCATGTCGAAGGGTGATGGCGTCGCGTGGGTCTGGCGCTGGGCGGTCTTTAATTGCCGGCAGCCACTCGAACGCTAAAGGCGCATCCAGCGCCAGTATCTCACTGTCCACCTTCATGCCAATCAGTGTTGACGCGATGCTTTTCGCTGTGGACCAGGTGCGGGTTCGCGTCGTTATATCAAATCCATCTGCGTACCGCTCCAGCACAATCTCCCCCTTGTGTAAGACCAGTAAGCTGACGGTCTTTTGTTCTGACGAAGATCGGTCAAAGGCCCAGGTTTCCGCTGCAATGAGAGCGGACTCCGAAATGCGTGGATCGAGGGGTGTAGGAGTGACGACGTCCCCCATCGGCCAGGGCAAGTGGGTTGTATCTGTGCGGTAGCTAAGATCAATCGTTGGTAACTTATCCGTAGATGACATATCCCAATTGGGTGGTAAGACAATGCATCCGATTCCATCGCGAAAGACCGCGTGAACTCGGTCACCATCCGTGCCGCCACCCACGCCAACCCATCTTGCATCGCGATTCACCGCGTAGTTCCCACCAGACGCGGTTCCGATAACGCGCTCGCCCAGATAGGCGAGTTCATCACTGAAGACCTGATCGATCGTGCGATGCGATGTAAATAATCCGTTGCAACTCAGGACGGCTTGAACCCCGTTTCGTATGAGCTGTCGATTGTGTTCAAAGTAGTCGTATTGCGCGGAGGCATTGAGCGCAGTGAGTGCGGCAGCTATACCTACAATCTGACCAAGGTTTCGTATGAGCATGCGTATTTATCTCGTTAAAGACTCAAAAGAATACGGTAATTTACTGCGATACAACTCTAATTCGGATAGTGATGGCATGACTGAGGCTGAGACGCCGGTATGGCTCCAAAAACTCAAGCGCACAATACGTGGAAATCGTCGCGATGCCCATAATCGCTACTTTCAATTTGCGACGCTCGGGCTAGACGGTAAGCCTCGGGTGAGGATGGTCGTTTTTCGCGGATTCTCACCCTCCGAAGCCTCGTTTTTTATCATTACGGATGCGCGAAGCGAAAAAGTGAAAGAGCTAGCGCGGTGTCCTGATGTGGAGGTGAGTTGGTACTTCACCCAGACTCGAGAGCAGTTTCGATTGCAATGTAGCGCAGTGACACATAGCCACGGGACAGATGCGGACTTTCACCGTGATGCTCTTTGGAAGGGATTGTCGGACTCGGCAAAAGCACAGTTTTTTTGGCCAGAGCCGGGGCTTCCGTCAGGCGGGGGTCAGTCGCTCGAGATCACAACGCATCCCCCGGAAACGTTTGTTGTCATTGAGTGCAGCCCGCAGCGCATTGATCATCTTGTGCTTGCCAAAATACAGCGACGCACGGTCTCTGATTTGTCAGCCTCGGGTTGGACAGAGGTGTCGATCAACCCATAACCTGTTGGTGTTGCCGTTATCACTGCACCCTGAATGCGAGCAACGCTCACTGACGTAACTTTTATTGGGGTAAATCGGACCAGAGGTGTTCTGGCATTCGATTTGATTTATGCTGGTACATTAACAATAACAGTCGCACTCGGCGCCCTCGAGGTCACATAACATGATGAATTGTCGTGATGGAATCCCCTCAAAGAAGCTCACCGGTTTATTTGCTTTAGGTCTATTGGCGGCTTGCTCGGGTGAGCCTGTGGAGCAGTCGAGTGAGGCTTTCAGTTCGATGGCGGATGTTCACAATGACCCTGATGTGATTTCCGATACAGCCGATATTGATCAGTTATTAATAGAGCAGGATCCTGACGGAAACTGGATGGCGAGTGTTTTTGACGCTGACACAGTATTGTTGGAGCGAGAGATACCGGCGTCAAATACTGTGGATGGTATCGAAGTTGCTTCTGAGGCTCGAGAGCGAAAAGCCTATTTCGGTGATCTGCACGTGCACACAGGCTACTCATTTGATGGCTACGCCATGGGCACAATTGCCACACCTTATGACGCCTATAAATTTGCTCAAGGAGAGGCGATAAAGAACCCGGGCGGATTTGATATGCAGCTGTCACGCCCCTTAGATTTTTATGCCGTGACAGACCACGCGATGTTTCTCGGATTGGCGAAAGCCTCGGCCGAAGTGGCAAATGAATTTTCTAAAACACCATTTTCCAAGCCATACAATGGTCTTAACTCTCCGGGAAATTTTGGGACTGATTTTTTGAGCAATCTCAGGCGGCTAGGAACCTTTGCTGGTTTTTTGCCGGGAGCCGTCACGGGAATTCGCTCCGGCACCATTGATCGTGGTGAAGTACTAGAAATTGCTCGCTCTGCCTGGTTGGACAGTGTCAACGCGGCGGACATGAGCAACGACCCCGGAAGATTCACGGCGCTAGTAGGCTACGAGTACACATCCTCAACTGAGGACATGGGTAACCTTCATCGTAATGTCATCTTCCGTGATAGCGCTCGGCTACCTAGGGAGCCGTTTTCGCGTTTCCACTCTGTGAATCCCGAGGATTTATGGGATTGGATGGATGCGTTGCGAGCCAAAGGTGTTGAAAGCCTTGCGATCCCCCATAACTCAAATGGGTCAAACGGTCAGATGTTCAAGCTCGAGGACTGGGCTGGTGATCCGATGGATGATGAATACACTGCGCAGCGAATCCGTAATGAGCCCGTAGTTGAAATCACCCAAGTGAAAGGGACTTCAGAGACTCACCCACTGATTTCAACCCGCGACGAGTTCGCTGGGTTTGAAATCATGCCCTATAGAGTGGCTACCAATGCGTTAAGTAACCTAGAAGGCTCTTATGTGAGAGGTGCCTTGTTAGATGGGTTGGTTTTGGAGCAGCAGGGTGTCGTAAATCCCTACAACTTCGGTGTGATCGGATCGAGCGATACTCACTCAGCCGCCGCAGCGGTCGAGGAGGACAATTTTGTCTCTAAGTTGGGATTACTGTCGAGCGAAGCTACGCAGCGAGGTTCGGTTCCCTTGGAGGGAGTAGATGCACAAACCTACTTCTGGGGTAGCAAAGCCGTGGCACTAACAAACCCATCTCCCAGAGGCGGCGCAGCCTATACAAAGATCAACGGTAAAGTTTATTTGGGAGGTGCCACGCCAACATTTGGTGCATCGGGCTTGGCTGGGATCTGGGCGGAAGAAAATACGAGAGAGTCACTTTATGATGCACTGCGTCGCAAAGAAGTCTTCGCTACGTCTGGACCGAGAATTCAGGTGCGATTTTTTGCGGGCGTCAATCTAGACGAATCTATATTAGACACGGCTACAGGCATAGAGCGTGCATACGAGGTCGGGGTGCCAATGGGTGACGAGATTAGCCTCTCACAGGCAGGCGGGGAGATACCAAAGTTTTTAGTGATGGCCCTCGCAGATCCAAGAAGTGCCCCGCTGCAACGCTTGCAAATTATTAAAGGTTGGGTGGATGACGCCGGGCAGACTTATGAGGAGGTCATCGATGTTGCCTGCGCCAAAGGCGCTGTGGTTGACCCTGAAACCAAACGTTGTCCCGACAACGGGGCGCGTGTAGACATCTCAAGTTGTGCGATCAACCCGGAGACAGGGGACGCTCAGCTGTCCGCGCTATGGAGTGATCCGGAATTTGACCCAGAAGTTCGCGCCTTCTATTACGCACGTGTCATCGAGAATCCCACCTGTCGGTGGTCGACGTGGGATGCTATTCGCGCGGGAGTAGAGCCTCGGCCAGACTTGGCAAAAACGCTGCAAGAGCGAGCCTGGTCCTCGCCCATCAATATCATTCCCGGTGATTAATAGCGTCTTAGCTATCGATCAAACTCAGTATCAATTCATCACCGACTTTTAGGTGCGCGAGCTGGTCTAGCGACTGGCTTGCGCATTGCAACACGCGTGGATAGCCACCGATGGTTTGGCCATCTCTCATTAAGATGATCGCCTGCCCACCATGAGTCAGTTGGATAGTCCCGGGCTGAACACCCGATGACACCATTTCAACGCGACGCTTATTCTCGCGCAGTTGGATTTGGGTGTCGGTGCGCAAACCAACTCGGTTCGATGGATCGATTACTCGGATACGCTTGGACAGGAGCTGCGATCGGCCATCATCGTCCAGCCACTCGTACTCTGGGCCTGGTGATACTTTGATGATGTTGCTGGGTGGTTGAGGTACGAGCACCGTGGACGGCCACAGTTTGACCGACCGATCTCGTGTCTTTAGAACATCGCCACGAGTCCAGACTGCGCCTGGCACGAGCTCCTGACTTCCGATCCTGAGAGCGCTTGCGCTTCCTAACCAACGCTTAGCATGCCACTCGCCTGAGACCGAGAGGTAGGCGCGACATCCGTTGCCGGATGACTTGATGACGAGCTCGTCTCCCGGG
>PKCZ01000033.1 GCA_002862405.1 Pseudomonadota bacterium | reverse complement strand
AACTGAGATGTCAGAGCAATATGTCGCTCAAGGTCGCGTGGCTGGAATCGTAAATTTGGTACTTCGCAATGGTGCGGTTATCCATTTCGAATCGACTGGAACCAGGGGCGCCTTCGATGAAACGCCACTTAAAAAAGATGATCTTTTCCGTATCTACTCCATGACGAAACCTATTACTGCGGTTGCTGCTATGCAGTTGTATGAGCAGGGTAAATTCCAACTCAGTGATCCTGTCGCAAAGTTTGTTCCTGAGCTCGCCGAGCTAAAAGTGATCAACTCTGAAGGAGGGCTAGAACCCCTGCGTCGGGCCATGACTATGCACGATCTTCTCCTGCATACAACGGGCTTATCCTATGGCTTTGCTCCGGTGAATGACGTGGTAGATCAACGTTATCAGATGGCTGATCTATGGGCGTCGTCGGATCTTGACGATTTCGCGTCCAGAGTCGCTCGGTTGCCACTTAAATTTCAGCCTGGTGAGCGTTGGCATTATTCAATCGCGGTGGATATCACTGGACTTGTGGTGCAACGACTGTCGGGGCAGCGCTTTGATCGTTACTTGAAAGAACATATTTTCGACCCACTTGGAATGACTGACACGTTTTTTGAAGTTCCCACTGAAAAGCGCGATCGGTTTTTGCCCAATCATTTTATTGACCCTAAGACAGGGAAGCTCGCTGACACGATAAATGCACCCGAACCTTTCAACTATCGAGATAAAGTTGCAATGATCGATTTCCTCGATGTCAGCTTCTTCTCGGGGGGTGGCGGGCTCGTCTCTACTGCATCCGACTATGCACGCTTCGCAGAAATGCTTCGCAGGGGCGGAGCGTTAGATGGCCGACGTATTCTAGGCACCAAAACAGTCGCTTTTATGACCAAAAATCATCTCAATAGTGAAACGGTCGTTGATATAGCTGGTGAAACACCAGAAGCTTTCCGATCTCAGCAACACTTAAATAACTTGGTTAGGCCCGATAATTTTGGCAACCAATCGGCCTCCGCCATTGGACGTGTAGGGTTTGGTTTCGGCCTCGGCTTTGGAGTTGTCACGGACTCAGCAGCCATAGGAATCATGGGCAGTGACGGCGAATATAACTGGGGTGGCGCTGCTGGGACTGTGTTTTGGGTGGATCCAGAAGAGGAGTTAGTTGTGGTGAGTATGATCCAACTTATGCTCTCTCCGTGGCCGCTGCGCTCAGACTTGAAAATAGCTGTTTACCAAGCTTTAGAGGAAAGCTACGCGGATTAGACAAAATTTGAAGTTCCAGGCCGATACTTAATACCGCACAGATTAATAGAGGCTTTGCAGTCTGCACTCGTTAACCCAAGCCTTAATGTCGCGTGCAGTCATTCTAGCTAAGTCAGGGAACGCAGAAATAAATAGGTCCGCTGCGTGCATAGTCCCCATCACCTGACGGCAGTGCGCTTTGACCCCCGCGGATAGCAATAATCGGTAAAACTCTACACCCTCATCCCTCAAGGGATCACATTCATTCACGCTAATCAAAGTTGGAGGGAATGCTGCGACGTCCTCGGCTGTCGCGAAACTCGGCCATGCCAGGGGATTTCTGCTCTCCAATTGCTCTATGCCATACCCCATTGGAATCAAATTTGAGCCTACCGTTATGAAGATACCCTCGTTGTCGATACTTGATGGCAAATCCTCAGCGGGCCAAGTGCCATTGATATACGGACATAAACTATATAACCCTGCCTGCTTTTCGCCATGCCCGTCGCGAATCAGTTGCATAGTCGTCGCGATGCTTAGGTTTCCTCCGCCGCTTTCACCAGCGACTACGATATGTTTTGGGTCAATTCCCAAATCAGTTGCTTTCTCGTGTGTCCATAAAAAGCCAGATACGCAGTCATTTAGACCTGCGGGAAACGGTGCGATCTCACCACTGGAGGAAGGGCTAAGACAATTACGGAAATCGACCATCATTACCGCCAACCCTTGATGAGCAATCAACTTACCCCATGCGCGGTAGTTAGCATCGAAGCACGAGGTAAAGGCCATTCCCCCGCCATGAATATAGAAAACACAAGGCAATATCTCATCAGTGTCTGGGCGTATAAACTGCATGTCTACATTGTTGCCGTCCGGCGCAGACACAATAGTTTTTTTACTAATGACAAGCCCCAAAGATGAAACGGCAGCCTCCTCATCAAAGGCTTCCATCATTGCTTTCATGCTTTCGGTTTTAAGGAGTTCCTCTGGACTGTTAACTTTTGCAAGGGCCCCTTCACGGGACTCGACGTCACCGAACTTCGAGATTACTTGGTCGATTGCCTCGAGTATGGAGGCTTGTCTCGGGTCGAGTCGACGATCGGCTTTGAATCTGTTGGTCACTATCACAACTCCAATTAAATTAGGCGTATTACGACGCCTCAATAAAAAACCGGCCTTTGAGGCCGGTCCATTAAAAATGAGGCTTTTAGAATCGGTGTCTTAACTCGAGACCATAGCGACGCGGCTCGCCCCAATATGAGGCTGCCATGCCCAGACCTTGATCAATACCGCCAATTTGAATATCTCCAGCTTGATCGAGCATGTTGGTCACGTAGTCTTTATCCAGAAGGTTATTTACCCAGAATGAAACGCTAGTTTTATCATTCGCCATCATCCACGACACTCTTCCATCCAAAAGCCAATAGCTCGGTTGTTGCGATGACGGAGTATTAGAGAGGGTGTAGGAGATCGCATCCGTATAGGAGGCGCCTATGGAAGATACTACCTCGCCAGAGTCTCCCAAATTCATGATGTGCATAAAGCCAAAGTCGAATGAATAAGTGGGACCGCTTCCAAACTCAGTGCCACTTAAATCTCGCTCCACCTCTTGGCTTGCGAGAGAACCATCGCCTGTCACAACAGTCACATTGTCCATAATTGTGAACTCGTCGTATTCACCCTTCACATAACCCAACATAGCGGTGAACGTCAACGAATCACTCAGGCGCGCTGTACTCTCAATCTCAACTCCGTATAGCGTGGCCTTTTGCGCATTAATTAGGTCCGCCGTAGGTTGGCCGTCAACAAGTCGACCAACGGTTAACTGCTGATTTTTATATTGATTATGAAAAACCGTAGCGTTTAAACGCAATTTCCCATCCGCCAAGTCAGACTTCATGCCCAGCTCATAGTTATCGGCGGTCTCCGGCAGATACGAGCGCATACGCGTATCTTGATTAAATCCGCCACTTGAGTAGCCTAAGCTGTAGCTACCATAGAGCATGACGTCATCAGAGGCTTGATAGCTTGCAATCACTCTTGGCGTCGTTTTGCTGTAGGAAACCGTTTGTCTGCACCGATCGCTCGCCGCCGCGAGAACCCCCGGCGCGAGCTCTACCGTCGGCATTCCAGGACAGAAGTAAAATGAATCGGGCTGCCCATTAAACAGGTACTGAACCCTGGTAAAGTCTCGATCGTCCTGTGTATGTCGTGCTCCAAGCGTCAGATCCCATCGGTCACTTAAAGAGACTGTTGCCTCCGCGAATACAGCTTGGTTTTCATTGATAACGTCATAAATTTGGCTCCTACTGCCAAATATTTGTGCGCCTAATGCCGCCGCACCCAGGGTTCCGCCAGCACCATCAGGCGCGTAGAAAAATGGCCATACCGCTGGGTCAGGGGGTAAAACGTCACGAAATAGCGGAACGTCGGCGGACTCAATAGTGTCCTCCTCAAACCAATAGGCGCCGACCACCCAATCTACCGAATCCGTGACCCCAGATAACCGAAACTCCTGCGAAATCGCCTCTGTATCGCCATAGTTATTCAGTATTTCTAACATATTAGAGCCAGCGCCATTTCCCATGACCCAACCCCACGAACCGTTGAAGTTTTCGATATCGCGCTTTGATGTAATTGAGTCTAAGGTCACCGGACCAAAGTCGTAACTCAGGTTCAGGACAAGATTGTCAACCTCAGCACGGATGTTCTCGTCATTGCTGGTATCTATCGATATGTCTCGGCTAGTAGCAAGGCAATTTTCTCTAACGCTATTAAACGTGCCAAAAATAGTCGCCAAGCTGAGCACGCCCCCTCGCCCGAGTGCAACCATTGGATCATCAGTCGCATGCCAGTTACAGCTTCCAAGTGTAGCTCTCTCGTCTGCCTCAAACTTACTGTAGGTAAGCTGAGCATCTAAGCTCTCGCCTTCATATCTAAGTGAAAGTCGGGCGTTAGTGGAATCCTCATTGCCACGATCTTTTCCCGTAATCGAGTTGATAATAACGCCATCTGCCTGCTGACCAGATATGGCAAGTCGGGCAGCCCAATTTGCGCTTAATGGCGCGTTAACGACCAAACCATAGTTACTCTGACCATCATTGCCAGCTCCCAGCGTTATGTCCGACTCGAAAGCTTCAGAAGAGGGTCGATTATTGATAATGTGAATCAAACCCGCGGTCGTATTCCTGCCAAAGAGAGTCCCCTGCGGGCCTCGAAGAACCTCTACACGATCTACATCATTGAAGTCGATGAGAGCGCCCTGAGGTCGACTGTAGTAAACGCCATC
>PKCZ01000153.1 GCA_002862405.1 Pseudomonadota bacterium | reverse complement strand
TCTACCCTCGCGAGGTTCTTCTAATCCGATCTGAATCCGGCGAGCACCGGGGACGTCGGTCAGCCACTCTCGTGGCACCACCTGCCCATTAACGGTCAATTGCTTGTTTCTATATTGAATACGATCCCCGGGCACACCTATCACGCGCTTAATGTAGTACTGATCATTCGCGTGGGGCGGATAAAACACCATCACATCCCCCCGCTTGGGCGAACCAACATCCCACACCTTCGTGCGGGTCACGGGAAGACGAAGCCCGTATCGATACTTGTTCACCAAAATGTAATCACCGACCTGAAGGGTCGGCACCATCGATGACGAGGGAATCTGGAATGGTTCGTACAGGAAAGAGCGAAGCACAAGCACAAAGGCGAGTATTGGGAAAAAAGACTTGGCATATTCGACAACAACAGGGTCGGTCGCTTCGCGCGATGCACTTTCGATGAATAATTTGGCATCGGCAGACTCGGACTCGTTCCAGCGCGGATATTGCTTTTGTAGCTCAGTGAGTCGTGCTGAGCGCGCTGACGCAAAGAGCAAACTGTCGATCAGCCAAATGGCACCGCTAGCCCCAACAATCACTGTCAGGATGAGGGGCAGGTCAATATTCAATGAAAGGTCCTCTTTACCTTTTGGCTAGTCTACCTGAAGGACCGCCAGAAAGGCCGTCTGTGGGATCTCTACATTGCCCACCTGCTTCATGCGCTTTTTCCCTGCCTTCTGCTTCTCTAGAAGCTTTTTCTTTCGCGTGACGTCTCCGCCATAACATTTCGCCGTCACGTTTTTGCGAAGCGCTTTCACTGTTTGACGAGCGACGATTTTTCCGCCAACCGCGGCCTGAATAGCAACATCGAACATCTGACGCGGAATCAGCTCTTTCATCTTTTCGGTGAGAACGCGACCTCGGCTCTGAATATAGTCTCGATGGACAATGACCGAGAGCGCATCAACCCTATCGCCGTTGATCAATACATCGAGCTTGGAAAGCGGTGCCGTCTCGAATCGCTCAAAGCCATAGTCAAGCGACGCATACCCGCGGCTCGCCGACTTCAGCCTATCGAAGAAGTCCAGCACGACCTCGGCCATGGGGATGTCGTAGATAACTTGGACCTGCTGACCAAGAAACTGCAAATCCACTTGGGAACCGCGTTTCTCGACACACAAAGTAATAACCGCCCCCAGATAATCCTGCGGTGTCAGTATCGTGCATCGCGCAATAGGCTCTCGCATGCTCTCGATATCACCGAGATCAGGCAGCTTTGACGGGTTATCAACGTTGACAACATCGCCTGACTTTTTAACGACTTCGTAGATTACAGTGGGGGCCGTTGTAATGAGATCTAGATCGTACTCACGCTCGAGCCGTTCCTGAATGATCTCCATGTGAAGCATCCCCAAGAAACCACAGCGAAAACCGAAGCCGAGCGCATCAGAGGTCTCTGGTTCGTAAAAGAGGGACGCATCATTGAGCGTTAGCTTTCCAAGCGCATCTCTAAAGTCTTCGTAGTCATCGGCATTAATGGTGAAAATACCCGCATAGACTTGCGGTTTTACTTCTTTAAAGCCCGGCAATGCCGCGGTGTCAGGTGCACCTGATGCAATAAGCGTATCGCCTACCGGAGCACCCTTAATGTCCTTGATACCAGCAACAATAAAGCCGACTTCACCTGCTTGAAGTTGATCAGTCACCGTTCGCCGAGGTGTGAAGACGCCGATCATGTCCGCCTGATGGACCTTACCGGTGGACTTCACCACAAACTTATCGCGCCTTTTAATTTGTCCCTGCTTGACGCGCACCAACGAGACGACCCCAAGATAGTTATCAAACCAGGAGTCGATGATAAGCGCCTGCAGCGGCTGGTCGCGATCACCTTCGGGGGCTGGAATATGCTCCACTAGATACTCGAGCGCATCTTCGATGCCGAGGCCAGTCTTGGCACTCACAGGCACAGCCTCGCTGGCCTCAATGCCAATGATCTCCTCGATTTCATTTTGAACGCGCTCAGGTTCTGCCTGAGGCAAGTCCATCTTGTTCAGTATCGGTAGCACCTCTAGGCCCTGCTCGATCGCGGTATAGCAGTTCGCCACCGACTGCGCCTCAACACCCTGTCCTGCATCTACCACTAACAGAGCGCCTTCACACGCCGCCAGAGAGCGGGAGACCTCATAGGAAAAGTCTACGTGTCCGGGCGTATCAATAAAATTGAGCTGATAGACCTCACCATTGCGAGCGGTGTAGTTCAGTGTGACGCTCTGGGCCTTGATCGTAATGCCGCGCTCGCGCTCCAGATCCATAGAGTCGAGTACTTGCTCAGCCATCTCTCTATCACTTAAGCCACCGCAATGCTGAATAAAGCGATCAGCCAAGGTCGACTTACCGTGGTCGATATGAGCAATGATGGAAAAGTTGCGAATGTGACTCAGATCGGTCACGGCGGCTCCCTAAAAGTAACTGAGGGCTTTTAGTAAGCCCTCGTGCGGGCGGATTTTAGCGCAGGGTCTTGCGCTATGACCACTCAATGGTCAGTCATTTTCCGGTACTTTGATACCAATGAACTGTGGCGCACCCTGGCGGATTAGGCGCACCGATACCGAGTCGCCTGGTTCGAGGCCATCTGCCGCCGATGCCATATCACTCAGCCGGCTAATCACGGAGCGCCCGAATCGGGTCAGAATATCCCCAGCTCTCACGCCACCCTCGAAGGCGGGTGACCCTGGCTCGACTGAACTAACGACCACACCACCCCGGACTGCGGGCCCAGATTCGTCGGACTCCTCTAACTCCTCAACGGTCATGCCCAAAACGCTAACCGTTCCTGGCTCACTGGGCGCTGTCACTACTCTGGCAATCTCATCAGCCTCCAAGGCGCCAATTTCGACCTCAAGCAGCGTTTCCTCCCCATCTCTAATGATTGTGATATCCACTGCATCTCCCGGCGCGAGCAATCCCACGATATGCGGAAGGTCGGCAGAAACCTCTACTTGGGCACCATCCACTGCAATGATAATGTCCCCGGACTCGATACCCGCTCGTTCAGCTGGCGAGTTACCGCCCACTTGCGCAACCAGGGCGCCTCGCGGGCGATCCAAATCAAATGACTCGGCAAGCGTTCGGTCTACATTTTGAATGCTGACACCCAACCAACCTCGAACGACTTCGCCATTTTCCCGCAATTGCTTAACGATGTTACTGACAACGCGCGCCGGAATGGCGAAGGACAAGCCAATCGAGCCACCTGAGCGGGTAAAGATTTGCGAATTCACCCCGACAACCTCTCCCGCTAGATTGAACAATGGGCCTCCCGAGTTACCAGGGTTAATCGCGACGTCTGTCTGAATGAAGGGAACGTAGTTTTCGCCCCTTTCTGTTGGCAAACTTCGACCTTTGGCACTGACAATACCTGCCGTCACCGAGTAGTCGAGGCCAAAGGGCGAGCCAATCGCTAGAACCCACTGTCCCACCTTCAAGATCTCGGAGTTACCCAGACTCAAAAAGGGTAAACCATCGGCGTCGACTCTGAGCAAAGCGAGATCTGAACGCTGATCAGTACCGATGACCTCGGCGTCGAACTCACGCCGGTCGGAAAACCTGACAATCACCCTGTCGGCGCCATCCACAACGTGGTGATTGGTGACAATGTACCCATCCTTCGAGATGACAAATCCAGAGCCTGTGCCACCACCTCGGGGCGCCGGTGGATTGCGATACTGAAAAAATCGACGAAGCGCCTCTGGTAACTGCTCAAGCTCCTCTAACTCTTCCATTTCATCTCGCGAGAACCGTGACGGCGCTTTGACTTCTGCGATGATCTTTACTACAGCGGGCGATCTCTCTTCCACAATGGTCGCAAAATCCGGAAGTGACGCCGTCGCGAGCTGACTGACAAACACGAGCAGCACGGCCAAAGTGACTCTAACCATCATTTAATACATCCTTTTAACCACAACCTTACACGTAAATCCCAGCAGCACTAGCGCATGACCGGTCTGAAATTCGCTAGGACTGGATATGAACTAATGCCTCATCCGCTGTCGACTCAACTATTCGCTCGAGTTGCGGCTCGACCGTGCCAAAGAGGGATCGGCTAGTCATCCAGCGTAGCCCGGCAAATGCGCCCAATAAGCCAACAAAAAAACCCGTAGCTGCGCGAGCATCACTTTCAGCCCCAATCAAAAGCGCTAGGGCGATACCAGACATCAGCGGCACTCCGTACAACATTAGTGCTCCTACCGATAATGTGGTTCTGGGAATCGATATTTCAACCCTGTCATTTACTGAACAATCGGCGGCTTTAAGAGAATCAGACTCGCGCGCTCGCACGAGACCTTTATCGCTGGTCAAGACACCAGCCAGCGTTCTATGGCCACAGCCAGAGCGAGCGGCACAGGAGCCGCAAGCAGAGCTCCGAATGGTCTCGACCCATACGGCGGCGCCCTCTAGAGCCACGACTCTACCGGTCTCAACAATCATCATCGCGCTAACGACTCGGTGCGACGCGCACGGCTTCAGCAATCAACCGAGCGGCGGCAAGTGGGACC
>PKCZ01000195.1 GCA_002862405.1 Pseudomonadota bacterium | reverse complement strand
GAAGAAGTAGGCTTTGACGGTGATATCAATGCATTCAATAACTTCCTGCGCACCGATCCGCAGTTCTATTACGAGACAGCCGAAGAACTGCTCGAGGGTTATCAAGCGGTCTCCAAACGCCTCGATCCTGAACTGGTAAAGCTATTTGGGAAGTTGCCGCGGATGCCTTACGGGGTACGACCCATTGCGCCAGAGCTCGCCCCGGATACAACGACCGCTTTTTATATGCGGCCTGCCCTCGATGAAAGCCGACCCGGTTGGTACTACGTGAATCTCTACAAACCCGAGGTGCGGCCGAAGTATGAGATGGAGGTGTTATCAGTGCATGAGAGCGTACCCGGACACCACCTTCAAATTGCCTTAGCGCAGGAAATTGAGGGGCTTCCTGAGTTTCGTCGCAACAGCAGTGTCACTGCCTTTATTGAGGGATGGGGACTCTACTCCGAGCGCTTGGGCTATGACATGGGGCTGTATGAAGACCCCTATTCTCGCTACGGACAGCTGATTTATGACATGTGGCGGGCAGTACGTCTGGTTGTCGATACCGGCATTCACTACTTCGGCTGGTCGCGCCAAGAGGCCATCGACTATTTCAAGGACAATGCGGCGAAAACCGAGGCTGACATTATCAATGAGATCGATCGCTACATTGGCTGGCCCGGACAGGCCCTCGCTTACAAAATTGGTCAGCTCAAAATGTTAGAGCTCCGCGCAAAAGCAGAAGATGAATTAGGCGACCGATTTGATATTCGTGCCTTTCACGACGAACTGTTGGGCGCAGGTGCGATTCCACTCGATGCGCTCGAAAACCGTATGAATCAATGGATTGTCGCTGAAAAAGCGAAGCTCTGAGTCAATCAGCCGAGGGCAGGTGTAACACCCCCTCGGCAAACAGCCTGCAATTCCCCGAGAGTTGCACACGATCACCTTTGAGCTCGCATTTGAGATCACCGCCACGAGGTGAAACTTGCTGCGCCGTGAGCTCATTTTTGCCCAGCTTCGTCGCCCAGTGAGGGGTGAGCTGACAGTGCGCTGACCCCGTCACTGGGTCCTCATTGATACCCAACTGCGGGATAAAGAAACGTGATACAAAGTCAGTACTAATTCCTGGGGCGGTAATGGCAACGCCGAGTTGCGTCGCATCGGCCAGAGCCACATAGTTGGGAGTACAGGCCTCGACCTCGGCTTGACTCCCCAGTTCGCAGACCATTTGCCAGGCGCCTTCTTTGGGCTGATGCATCGAGATGACAGCGGCGCCGAGTGCTTGCTCAACGGCCGCCACATTACCAATGTCAATCATCGGTACTGACGGGAATTCAATGCTCAGACCATTATCCGAGCGCTTTACATAAATCTCACCTGATGCAGTCTCGAAGGTCAGCGTCTCGCCCTTCCAATCGCCTCGATAATCGAGCGCATAGGCCGTTGCCAGCGTCGCGTGTCCGCACAGGGGCACCTCTTTCTGGGGTGTAAACCATCGTAAATTGAATCGGTCGGGACCCAGGCATTCCGGAAAAGCTGTTTCACTTAGGTTGTGTTGCGCCGCGATTGACTGCATTAACTCATCACTCATGGCGGATTCCACCGGTACCACGGCCGCTGGATTGCCGCCAAATAAAGCGTCGGTGAAGGCGTTCACAATATAGACCTGTGTGTCATTCACTGTCGTCGAGCTCCACAACACCGATACCGTTAGAGACGAGGCTTCCCAGAATCAATTTCCCATCACATTCATTAACGCTGGTCACTTGATTCAGACGAGCGTTAGGATCGCGAAGCGATGTGATTAGCTGACCATTGAGGTCGAAGGCGGACACCATACTGAATGGCGTCTCCAAACTCTGACTAACCCAAGCGGGCAACCCAGCCACTATTCTTCGAAGTAGTGGCCTATCAGCCAAAGCGTCCAGCGCCTCTCTGGGGTTGGGTGAAGCCACCCAAAAAGTGTCACTGCCATTGAATGAAATGTTATCAACCATGGCCGGTAATCCATCGATGAAGATATCCCTCTCGCCCCGGCGGTCACCCTTTAGCCAAAGACGGTGGACCCGACCAGTCACCGTTTCATTGATCAATACGAAGCGCTCGTCGGGCCCCAAGGCAACACCATTTGCAAAGAAAAGCCCCTCCATGTGCGAGGTTAATTCGCCCGTATTGAGGTCATAGGACAAGAGGCGCCCTGTTCGAGATGCCTCCAACAAATCCAGCATGAAGTCATGAATACCAAAGCGCTGCGAGGCATCGCTGAACCAAACCAGGCCATCAGCTGAGATATCGAGATCATCGGCAAATAGAATGGGTTGCCCCTTAAAAGCATTGGCAAGCACATCAGTGGAACCATCTTGGTTCAGTCGTAGCAGGCCACGAATCGCGTCAGCCACGATCACAGAACCATCGGTCATCGCCTGCAAGCCCACCGGTCGACCACCCGTATTCCCGAGCGTTTTAACGACGCCTGATGCGTCTAGCTGGATAACGCGCCCATCTTCTAGCCCGGTGACCCAACTACCGTCTTCAGTACACGACACGTCCTCCGGGCCATGTCCTGGGACGTCGATTAATACGACATCAGACAGCTCTGAATTAACAGCGAAGCCTTCAACAAAACCTGGATTAGCCGGCGGGATCCAAACTTGCGGATCGATGGGGGACTTAACGAACGCGACCGCGACCACAAGCGAAATGCCCACCAAACCTACACCTAGAATCTTTATCAGCGCCTTCACGCGAGCCCCTCGAACCCAGTCATCACCTCCATTTAGGTTAGGGTCTCAAGACAATCAGCGAGCGTTCCTACCAACTGATCCATCTGTTCGCGCTGCATTACAAAGTGAGGCGCCATCTGGATCGTATCGCCACCGTATCGGACCAGTACACCGCATTCCCACATCGCCATAGCCACCTCAAACGGTCGACGGAGCGGCTCGTCGCCTTTCGCCTCCAATGTGATCGCTCCGGCAAACCCATAGTTTCGAACATCGGTAACAAATGGTTTGTCACTTAACTGGTCATGCAAGAGAGACTCGAAATAAGGTGCTTCTGCTGCCACTCGCTGCGGCAGGTCGTCTTCAACTAGAACATCGAGCGCTGCCAGACCTGCTGCACAAGCAACCGGGTGCGCTGAGTAGGTATAGCCATGCGCAAATTCAAGTACGTAATCAGGTCCTGCATTCGCCATGAAGGTCTCGTGGACTTCGCTTGAGGCGATGACAGCCCCCATGGGAACGGCGCCGTTCGTTAACTGCTTGGCCACATTTAAAATATCGGGTGTCACGCCAAAGGCGTCGGCACCGGTCATCGCACCGCAGCGACCGAAGCCAGTAATCACCTCATCAAAAATAAGTAACACATTGTGTTTATCGCAGAGGGTTCGCAGGCGCTGTAAGTAACCGTGCGGCGGAGGCAATACGCCAGCTGAGCCACCCATGGGTTCAACGATTACGGCCGCAATGGTGTCGGCACCGTAGCGCTCTACCACCGCCTCTAGTTCATCCGCCAGATGAGCGCCCTGACTTGGCATGCCGCGCGTGAAGGCGTTCTCTGGCAACATCGTGTGCGATAAATGGTCGGCTTCCAGCACCTCGCCAAACAGCTTTTTATTGGCCGGGATACCGCCCACGGCCACCCCGCCATAATTGACGCCGTGGTACCCCTTTTCGCGCCCTATAAAACGCGTCTTCCGTGTCTCTCCCTTGAGCTGCCAGTAAGCTCTCGCCATCTTCAAAGAGGTGTCGGCAGATTCCGATCCCGAGTTGGTGTAAAATACGTGATTCAAGTCACCGGGCATCAAATCGGCAATTTTTGTCGCAAGCTCAAAGGCTTTGGGATGACCAAACTGGAACGGCGGGCAAAAATCGAGCTCTGCCATCTGGCGACTAACGGCCTCTGTTATCTCCGGTCGTGCATGCCCCAGACCCGTCGTCCAAAGGCCTGAGTGACCGTCTAGTACCTGGCGTCCATCCGAATCAGTGAACCAAACACCCTGTGCACTCTGGATGATGCGCGGATCGCGCTTGAACTGACGGTTACCGGTATAGGGCATCCAATAAGCATCAAGGTTAAGGGTCATTGCGTTTTGTCCTGATTGTTAGAGGCGTCTGCCGTCTGAGTTTAGTGTAGCGATCGCGGGTATTAGCACCTATCGATTGACCATAGGTATCGATACTCATATTGCGAACCAACAAATACCAAGACTAGGATAAGAATCTAGCCCCGCGCGAACGACGTACTGTATCCAACAGACAGGGAGTCCGCCATGGGCACCCGGTACCATCTTAGGAGTAATTGTCATGCCAAAATTTAGCCGCAAGTCTTTCATTGCTGCATCGCTTGCTGCCGTGGTCACCATACCCGCGGTCGCTCACATTGAACGAACCGAGCCGCTGCAGTCGTTACGGCAGTCCTACTTTGCCATTGTGGGCATGACCTTTGGACCTATGGGCGATATGGTCAAAGGCAAGATCGAGTGGAACGATGCACAGTTTGCCGCATGGGCTGATGATCTTGCGTCTGTGTCAAAAGTATCGGTCGAGCGAGGCTTTGCGCCAGGAAGTGAAAAA
>PKCZ01000114.1 GCA_002862405.1 Pseudomonadota bacterium | reverse complement strand
GATGACCGCGATGCAGACGACCTATTTTTATTTGGAATGGACTGGGTCGTGCGCCAAGCGGTCAAGGCTGGCATGCGCCCCGAATTAGCTTGGAGTGCAGGTTCACTGCATGGCGCTACACGATATGCCATGGACAATGAACTAGGCGGGCTTGGTCCTGGTAGGCGCGCGGACCTAGTTCTACTCAATGATGAGTTAGAAGTTCAAAATACATGGTTTGGCGGCGAACTAGTCGTTGAAAATAAGTCTGTGACTGCTGGTCTAGATAAAATTTTAACCGAAGAGCGTTATCAATATCCCAAGCCTGCCTATCAAACAATCAGCTTGCCAAAAAATCCAAAACTTGTTCCTGAACTACCAAAAGGGACTGGTAGGCTTAACTGTATCCGCACTGAACTGCCTGGAATTATAACACTGCACCGAACAATCGAGCTTAATGAAGCCATAAATTCTTGGGAGAGTATATTAGAATTAAATGATTTGTGCTTCCTAACTGTTGTCGAGCGTTATGATAAAAATGGTGGGGTTGGTTACTCACTATTACAAAACTTTGGACTAAAAAATGGCGCTGTTGCTAGCAGCGTTGGACACGATGCACACAACATAGTCATCGCAGGAACGAATGAAGCAGATATGAGTCTCGCGCTGGAAGAAATTAACAATTCTCAAGGGGCTGTTGTCGTTATAAAAGAAGGCAAAGTCATGGCAAAAGTCGAGCTACCGATTGCAGGACTACTATCGGATAAACGTGCGACCTTGGTCGCCAAGGAATCTACGATCCTAAAGAAAGCGTGGACAGAAATGGGCTGTACTCTTCCCTATATGGGCTTCAATCTATTACCACTGTCAGTCATACCTGAAATTCGCCTCACAGATAAAGGATTGGTTACAGTACCTGAGATCGAGCTGCTGCCCATATTTGAAGCGAAGTAACTGTTTAAACATTTAACGAGTGCTTAGATCTTTTTCATATTTTGCAACTCTATCACTTGTTTCTGCTTGCTTGCTACTGCCGACCTACTTAGCAAGCAAGCCGGTAGTGTTCGCGACTGATATTGGTGGAGATGTAGACGATACTTGGGCACTTGCACATATCTTGCGCTCCAAAGAACTAGACTTAAAGATGGTTCTCACTGAAACCGGTGAAGCAGAGTATCGAGCAAAGGTTGCAGCTAAAGTATTGCAGGTAGCAGAGCGAGAAGATGTAATTGTCGCACTCGGTAAAGATTTTGGTATAATGCCTGACTCAGAGCGTCATCAAGGTCCTTGGGTCAGGAGTTATAAGCTAAGTGACTACAAGGGACCTATTGAGCAAGACGGGGTTAGCGCCTTTATCGATTTTGTAGAATCGTCCAAAGAAACTGTTACCGTGATCGCAGTTGGCCCCGTTCCCAGTCTTGCTGAAGCCATCGAACAACGCCCAGAAATCGCTAAAAAATGTGATTTCTTTGGTATGTTTGGTAGTTTTTATTCAGGTTATGATGGCTCTAAAGAGATCTCAGCCGAATACAATGTCGCAAACAACGTAGAAGCGTTTCGTACAGTAATCGGAGCAGATTGGCGAAGCATCACACTTACTCCACTTGATACCTGTGGCATCTTCTTTTTATCTGGGGAAGAGTATCAAGAGATCTGGCAAGCTACTAGTGATCCTCTTCTTAATGCTGTGATTGAGAATTACTGTATTTGGGCCCCACGGGTCCCTTGGATCCATTGTGACTTTTTTACGCAAAAGTCCTCCACTCTATTTGATGATGTTGCCGTATATATGGCTTACGATGGATCGCTCCTTAATTACGAAACTTTACATTTTGATGTATCCGACGAAGGCAAGACCTTAGTAGACAATAATGGCAAATTTGTCGCACAAGTAGCGACCAACTGGAAAGACATCAAAGCTTTTGGAAGTTTTTTGACGGATAGGTTACTTGGTAATTAAAGCCTCAAGCGCTTTATAAGCCTAGTAGCTTTGCCCCCCTTCCTTAGTTCTGCGATCTAATCGTCAATATGTAGGACAGATCTATTTTTACTATCGATATACACTCTAATTTCTAAGCTCTCTATTTTAACTAGCTAATTACTTTTATAGACAAAAAAAGCGGCAGGTATAACCTGCCGCTTTGGTTGTAAAGATAAGATCTCTTTAGAATGTGTAGCGAGCGCTGAACTCGTAGTTGCGATCAGGACGTCCAACGACAGAACCTAGTGCATATCCTGTGTTTGGTAGATCCCAATTTTCTTCATCAGTTACATTAAAGATAGCGAATTCGAAAAGCCACTTTTCATACTCGTAAAAAACCTTTAAATCGAACTCGACCTGTGCACTTAACTGAGGCGAATCAAGAACTATTTCATCACCAAGACTGGTAATAGTGGCACCATCGTAGGCAACTTCCATCTCGGAAGTATAAACCATGTTAGCTTGAACACCAAAACCATTGTCAAATTTGTATTGCACCAAAGCATTTAACAAATGTGGAGGGCATCCTGGAGTTTCGAACTTACCATCTTCAACTGATGGAAATGTAGGTGTTATCCATGGCACACCTGCAGTTTGCTGATCTGCAGAAGTTGCTGTAGCTAGGAAACCTGCAGTACGTTCTGAATCCAAGTATGAATACCCAATTGTAACGAATAAGTTGCGACTGGGTTGGTAGTTAAACTCAATCTCAAACCCATCGGTGAAGACAAAGTCTACAGAATTATCTGAATTTACAGTTGTATATTCCTGAGAGAAGAGAGCAGCACCTAAATAAGCTTTGCCATCTAATAGTGAAATATTTGCTCCGAATTCAACTAACTCGGTAGTAAGATCATCCGCGAAGCTGCCAGGATCGATTGCACCTCCGGTGTTACTGGTAAAGTGCTCACCTTCATTGTAAGTAGCATAAACTGCACTGTCTTCAGTCGGCTTGTATACGAGTGAAACATTTGCATTATAAAAATCAGAAGAAGTACTATCTTTAGTATAATCTAAATCGGAAAGTGTATCATCTGAAGTATCTCCAGGCACAAATTCACCTGTAGATGCATTGTAAGTACCTGAAGTGCCGTTTTTATCAATAAACTTAACTGCTTCTGGAATGCCTTGTTTGTGCTCTACGTAGTCTACAGTTCCACCAAACAGAACTGAAAACTTATCATTCAGTTCTATGTCAGCCTGGAAAAATGGCGCATAAATAAAACTTTCTGTATCAAAAGCCTCTAAGCCATTAGGAGCGAGGTCTGTGCCTCCTCCGCCAGGTTCGTTTCCAACATACCAATAATCGAGTACTCCTCGACCAGCCTTAGTTGAATACACATAAGGTCCTATACCCAAAAAGTCTGCAGCGAAGGAAACGTCAGGAACTCTAAACAGATTAGGATCCTGAGTCATATCGTAATAATTGACAGGCTCATTGTAGTAGTGATTAACAGATTCAATTTCTTGGTATTTGAGTCTTAATCCGTAATTTAGAGTAACACTGTCAACAACATCAGTATCGATGTCTTGAACTAGTTGGATGCGATTTTCTATAGACCAGTTATCTGGTAAATATTCAGAATAATGGTAAGAGCTAAATGTTTCACGATCCTTCCAGTGAAAATACGTATTGTTCAGAAGTGTTAGAGAATCAGAAATTTTCTTCTCCTGCAGAGCTTGTAACCAGAAAACCTTTGCTCTAGAATCATCTCCGGGTGCCGCCAGTTTTCCTGCACGATCAATTGCAACAGGGTTATCAACATCTAAAACAATAGCGCCGAAATTACCGAAGCCTGCAGGGGGATTGTCTACGTAATTGTTAACGTAAGCAGCGCCTTGGTCCACATTAGGTGTATATAAACCATCATCTAATAGCGCTTGGGTAACGCGATTGATACCCCAGTTCTCAGTATAGTTACCATTGTAATATTCACCCATCACATCTAAGCTGTATGTATCGCTTGGGCGCCATGCAAAGGTTAGATAAAATGACTGGCTGTTATCATACCAGCGATCATGAAAACCATCCCATTGCTTGATTTGCATAGATGTGCGATACGCCAGTGTATCACTAACGACTACATTAGAGTCAAAGCTGTAGGTTTTTTGGTTAAAAGTACCATAAGTGAAATCAACATTTCCTCCATCTTGGAAATAGGCGCGTTTTGTAATCAAGTCTGCATAACCACCCACATAATTGGATGTGCCATAGACAGCACCGGCTGGTCCTTTCACAATGTTAACGGACTCAACAGAATTAAAGTTAATGGGTACACCATTACCATTAATAGAATGTCCACGGCGCATACCATTGACCATGAGATCCGCTTCCTGACCACGGAGATTAGGCGTTGTAGGAGCACCAAAATTAGACTTTGTGTAGGAAGATGATGTAAGCTTAGAAAAGTCACGGACATCTTTGATGCTAATAGCGTCTAGTTGCTCACGAGAAATAATATTCACATTTCGTGGCGTATCTAGGATAGAACGGTCAGTTCCATACACCGATGTGATCGGACGTGTCGTCGCTAGAATGCTCTCTTCAATGGGAACAGAGTCAGCGTCAACCTCTTCAAGAACAATAACTTCTTCTTCCTCTTGGGCTTGTAGCATTGTTGCAGAAAA
>PKCZ01000167.1 GCA_002862405.1 Pseudomonadota bacterium | reverse complement strand
GATTCGTAGACCTGAGACCAGTACGTCCGGACATCACGCCAAAAAGACTCTGTTTTTTCCCAGTAAAGGTCACCGGCATTAAAGTCGTAGCCTGTAATGCGCTCGTAGCGAGATATGCCGGCTTCCCTTGCAAGCAAGGCACCTGTCTCGGCCTGCTCGTTATTGGTCTTGAGCGCTAACTTTAAGGAGTCTTCTTCCTGTATCCAGCCGTTTTGAGTTACCGTAATCCTGTGGCGTCCAAGAAGGGCCTGATAATCGCTGCGAACGCTGAATTCTCGTCGTGGAAGTGGTCTTCTTTTTTCGGTGCTCTGCCATTCAGACAAGCCTGTTCTGTGATGCCACTTTCCCATTGCTTCATATCTAGGCGAATCATCAACCTGATATACCGTTTGGGTCCAGTAACCGCGAATATCCTGTTCTCGATGATTGTGTCTTTCGTAAACACCATGACCCTGATAATCATGCGTCACAGTATCTTCAAAGCGCCAGTCTTGTCGCCAATGCTTTACCACCATTGGTTCGGAGATTTCTCCCTCGTCCGACTCGAAGCGCATCACAAGAATATGTTGAAGCGATATGAAATCCTCCGAATCCTCAATAAGGTAAACGCGCTCAGTACCCCAGCTTTGATATGGTTTGGGTGGTTTGTAATTAGGCACAAAACCCATAGTTTCAATGAAGTCAAAGCTGGTTCGGTAATCGCCCGCCATAGAGATGATGGCGAGTCTGTCACGCGCCTTGTCACTTAAACCATCCGCTTGAAGCTTTAAAAATTCTTGGGCTGGCTGCTTTGCCAAGAAAACGTCTGGTCCTCTGGTGGTTCCTCCTCGTGGAGCCAGCTCACTATCATCTGAATATGGCCAAGAAAACGTGTAGCGTAAAACGTCAGTCCTCGGACCGCTGTGCTCATCCGAGATATCAGGAGTAGCGGAGTTAGCCGCTATACAAATGAATGTAAGGAGAGCGGAAATAGCTAGGCAAGCTTTACGTCTCATAACTTTGATCCTCTAGATTGCGATGAAATTTAAGTTTTTAGTTACAACCCGTCCCTTCATTACGTTGCGCGTCCTCGCTATTTGTCTCTGAACTCTGTAGCTAAAACCTTTACCCGGCTTTACTAGGAGCGCGTCTAACGCAAGCCAACTCAAATTTTCGACTTTTGCTTATGTCTGTGGTCGATGGGTACCAGCTGGCAATTTACATGATAATGATTATCATTTACATTTCAACCCTTCGATGAGTTATTTACAAAAGGCCTAGGGTATAGTTTTGAAGAATGAATTAGTTTCCTTCCAGTTCCACGAGCGCCCCCAAGAGGTGCCAAGCCAGCTTGGTTACGGTCTCTGTAAAATCCACTCTAATCGATTTTGGTCTAATCCAGTGGATGCTATGCGAGAGTGGCACATCGCCTTACATAATTACGAGGAGGTATGCGGTGAGCGAGATGGAAGGGGCATAAATTTTGCTGCACTTGCGTTTCAAATGGCGAGAATTTCTATTCTGAGGTATGACGATACCCCACGTGACATTGCATATTTCTCCGCAACAGTTTTACTTCTGATTGACGAGTTTGAGGCTATCGGAGAGACCAGGGGTGCATGTGCTGTGCTACTCGAGGCACTGATGATTTTTAGTGATTTAGAGGATGTCAGCTATAGATTGGATAGAGATTATGACCGTCTGGCTGCTGATCTTGTCACCGAGAGTCGCCTGATTCATGGGCACTACAACAAGGCGAATCACCTGCGGCTTGTATGGTCTAACTCGGTGAAACTTGACTCGATTTGATGAAAAAATTCGAGATCAGGCGCCTGTCAGTGGGGCCACTTGTGTCGGTGAGATTTGCTTTTGCCTTTTAAAATATCGCTTACCTGACTCATCGCAACACTTAGCTTGGATTCAAAGACCTTCTAGGTATGTATTAGCCAGTTCAAAATACTCTTGCATATAGACTTTTGTTTCGCTGGCGCGATTATTTTCTGCGCTTACATGAACAAGCTCCACCAACTCAGCGATCTCCTTTGCAGAAACTTGCTGATCACCCTCCATATTCTTGGAAAAATAGGCGACAGCCTTTTCGAGAGAATAGGTAATCATGTGAACTTCCTGCAGCTCGGTCGCATCAAGCTTGTTTTTTTCCCGCAACTCCGATGTTGTTTGATTGAACACCTCTTTCGCTTCCTCGTATGACGTAATATCGGGCAGATCTATGTGCTTGATGGCCTTCGTTGTGGCAAATGCCGGTGCTGAAATATAGGCAGTTAAGGTGGTCGCGAATATCGCAAGCAATACAAATTTTATAGTTGTCATACCACATCCTAATGGCTAATAACTGATGGCGCCTCAAGGCGTCAAAAATAACTCACCTTTGTTGTTAATTTATTAGTTTTGAGTGCCAAATGTATCAAATATTGGTGCAGAAAAATCTGCAATTGAATAAGAGTAAATAGTCGGGCAGTTACAAACTGTGCTTATGGGCTCTAACCTTGGATCTCTGCCCGTTGAATTCTAGCGCAACCAGGTTTTATTGGAGCTCAAGATTAGGAAATGGTTGATTTTACTTACGGCACCGAAAGCCTTTAGCTTGGGCTTAGCCCTGGAGCGACCAGTTTGCTGATTCGACCATGAGAAACAAATCTCGATTAACATCCCTTGAAATGTAATAAGAGCCAATTACGTTACCGACAGTTGATTCAAAGAATCCCCGCCAACAAAACTCTTTAAGAGAGCCCTGTGATGAAAATCGTAAACCGATGTTTTTTTCTTCTGTTGCTCTTGTGGAGCGCATTACCGGCTCAGGGAGACACCATCAGTATCATGACCTTCAATGTCGAAAACCTTTTCGATAATACCCATGACGCGGGTAAGAATGACGAAACCTACCTACCTGCTGCCCGCAAGAAATCTAAGACTCATATGGAAAAATGTAATCGGATTCAGGTTCGTCGATGGCGCGACCAGTGTCTTTACTGGGACTGGAACGATGCAGTAGTCGAGAGAAAGCTCAATGTCATTGCTGACTCCATAAAGCAGATAAATCGAGGCCAAGGTCCCGACATTATTGCGTTTCAGGAGATAGAAAATATTTTGATTCTAGAGCGGTTGAGAAATGAATACCTCAGTGGCCTTGGGTATCAACCCGGTGTGTTGATCGAGGGCAAGGACCGCCGGGGTATCGATGTCGCCTTTCTCGCAAAATATCCTGCTATTGACGCTAAGCTTCATGAGATCAGATTCCCCAAATCGCAAAGACGACGGGTTGGGGATACGCGTCCTATTCTGGAGGCTACCTTTAAGTTGCCTACTGGCGACCTGCTGACGGGGTTCTCGGTTCACTTTCCGGCGCCATATCATCCGACTGAAATGCGAGAGAGTGCCTACACGACCCTCAACGAGGTTGTGAGTGGGTTGCCTCACGATCGTGCGGTTTTCGCAGCTGGCGACTTCAACACTACTCGAGAAGAAGACGCTGATAAAAACATGCTCGAAACATGGGTGAGACCAGCATGGGAGGTCGCTCATGACCTCTGTAAAGACTGCCCTGGTACCAGTTATTACCCGCCCAAAGACGACTGGTCGTTTCTCGATATGATCTTTTGGCGCGCCAGCGATGACTGGGAGATAATGAGGAGTTATCTCGCCAACAACACACCTGCGCAGAGAAACCGTGATGGAACCCCCAAGCGTTTCGCATTACCTGAAGCCAGTGGAGTATCGGATCACTGGCCGCTAGTTATGGTCATAACCAACGCATCAGATGTGCAGCCACGATAAACGCCTTTAAGGCGTCATTGGACAAATTACCGCGCGATTCCTCGCGATATCACTCTCAAGGGGCTGTGTAAGTCATTGTGCCGCGCAGACTTTATCGATATTTGGTAGGACCAGCCAGATTCGAACTGGCGACCTCTACCATGTCAAGGTTGATAGAACTCGCCACGACACGTAAGGACACATTAAAATTCAACTGGAGTGGCTCGGATACCCCGGTCTTGCATTACAAAACTCATGTTTCCAGTCGCTATCATCTGCACCACGTCACTCGCCAAAGAAATTCAAGTCGATATGTGGCTTATGTCTGCTTGGGCGCTAGTGGGCCCGCCGAAGAGCTGAATCAGGCCATAAGAGAGCAGATCGCCCGACTCCGAACTAACCAAGTCTTACACTGATATCGTCTTAATTTTCGGATCAATACAAGGGTATTTAGATAGGTCAGCCGGACCAGTAGACACAGCCGGCGATGATGTGTAATTTCAATGGGCCGTTAGCATTCCCTGTCATTACGCTACGCGCAGATGCAGACTGAATAGACCGCTAGTTGAGCCGACCCGGGGTGTTCCCTGATGAGTAAGCCGTGGAGCCGTTACAGCACAGGGCATTTTTTCGATGAATTGATTACCCCGCAAGGCAGTCCGCGGGTTGCGGCGCGGCGTGCGGTAAATTTCTTCAAGAGTCTGTCGGTCGGTGAGATGCAGGCACGGAGAATGGCTGCTGCGCTGGCGATCAAGGAGATGGGGATCTCATTTACCGTTTATACGGAGGGAGGAAACATCGATCGGGCTTGGCCCTTCGACATAATCCCTAGAGTTATCTCTACGCGTGAATGGTCCCGTGTAAGCCAAGGTTTGGTGCAGCGGACCCGAGCCCTGAACTGTTTTATCGATGACATTTACAACCGGCAGCGGATTT
>PKCZ01000065.1 GCA_002862405.1 Pseudomonadota bacterium | reverse complement strand
TCGTTGATAGGTGGGGCAAGAATCGCGTGGGACCTGAGTCCACACTGGTCTGCCTCATTGGCCCTAAGCAATGGGTTTGACCGAACCTATCGAACAAGCGCCGACGAGGATGCACCGCTGGTCAACGAACGAGCAGCCCACCTCACTATCCACTGGACCCCTTAGGCGAGACGGCTGATTTATTCAGCGATAGGCTCCCCCACGGTCCATGGCGCACCCGCATCTCGAAGCGTCTCCCGTAGAGCAGGCAAGCGTTTTTGTATCACATCATCCAAACGGCGTTTTGCTGGCTCGAAAACTGTCTTAGCGTACTCAACACTCTGCTCGTGACTTGGCGTTGGGCCATAGCTCGAGTTTGATACGCCTCTCATCGCATGGGCTAACCAACTGCTCACGCTCATGGGCTCATAACCTCCAATGTCAGCCTGAACATCATTACCAAAGACGGTCTCCTCGATGTCATAGAGTTCAACTCGGAGTTCATGCAGTTGCGCGTGAGCATCGGGCGTTGGGTTCGCCATTCGCTCAATCATTGTGGCAATCTTATCGAGGCTCTTCCGCGCATCTCGAATAGCATATCTAACCGCTGATGACTGCCCGTAGAGCGTATTTAACTCAACAGTAAATGCCTCTAATTCATCCAGCGAACTACCCGGCAATGCCCCTTCCCTTAGTCGTTTCACATTGAAATCGACTGGACCTGCTAGGGTTTGCTCAACCCCATTTTGGACCACAACAAGCTTTGCCTGATAGCTCCCCGGCATCACCATGAAGCCGCTCGGTGAATCTCCACGCCAATTCTTACCGGTCTCCACCGGGCCAGAAAACGAACGGCGTAAATCCCAAGCCACTCGATTGAGCCCTGCTTTGTTGGGCGCACTCACTCTGCGCAGAACATTGCCATCGTTGTCATGAATCACCAGCATGACCTGAGGTTTTTGTTCCTGGGTTTCATCTGTGACTTCGCGCCAACCGGGGAAAGATACGTCATCACCCGCTTTCTTCGTGGCGGACTCGGTCGCTTGACGCACTTGTTTCTGGGTTTTGAAACTATCTGCTAAGTAATAGGTAAAAACCGATCCGAAAGGCGGGTTTTCAGCAAGATACAGAGAATCACCCTGAGAGCCTTTAGGTCTGTAGCCCAGCGGGCGCTTTTGGAAGTACCAATAGGCATCGCGGGGGGTGAACAGCTCTGCACCGACATCCAGGTCATCGGGATCGATATCGCGAAGTGCGGTGTAGTCATCCATCACGAAGAATCCTCGACCGAAGCTCGCAGCCACCAAATCATTTTCACGGCGCTGAATCTGAATATCTCGAATCGAGATGGTGGGCATGCCACCTGACAGTTTGTGCCATGCCTTCCCGGCGTCAAACGTTGCAAATACGCCAAACTCCGTCGCTGCAAACATGAGTTCGGGACGAACGTGGTCCTGCACGAGACGCCAAACGAGGTGTCTGTCGGGAATACCGTTGGTTATCTTCTTCCAACTACGCCCCCGATTCTTGCTGACCAGTAGATAAGGAGAAAAATCCCCGTATTTATGGTTATCCAGCGCGACATACACGGTATCTGCATCGTGAAGGTCCGCTCTGATATCGTTGATAAATGCTCTGTCGGGTACACCCGGTAGCGAACTCACCTCAATTGAGCGCCACGAACCACCATCATCTTGAGATACATGGATAAGACCGTCATCCGTTCCCGCGTACAACAATCCCGCCTCTAGCGGGGACTCCGCCAACGAGGTGATCGAGTTGTAATTCGACATCGCATACATGTCCCACGGAGAATCCCAGCTCTGCGTGGAACCCATGATTGGCATTGAGAACCTTTCCTCGTTACGAGTGAGATCGCCCGAGATTGGCGTCCAGCTATCGCCTCTGTCCTCCGACTTCCAGACCCGCTGAGACGCAAAGTACAACCGGGTTGGTTTGTGAGGGCTCACAAGAATGGGGGCATCCCAGTTATGGCGCTCAGGATCCTCTCCTGGGGCTGACTGAGGCTGGATATACACCGTTTCACCCGTTTTTCTGTCAACACGTGTGAGATTTCCCTGCTGAGACTGCGCATAAACGATGTCAGGATTCCCGGGCTCTGTTGCTGGTTGATGACCGTCTCCACCCAGAATCACAAACCAATCCGCCGTCCGAATGCCGCTGACGTTATCTGTTCGGGAGGGTCCGCCCTGGGTGTTGTTGTCCTGAGTGCCACCATAGATATTGTAAAAGGGCTCAGCGTCATCGAGGGCGAGCTTGTAATACTGCGTTAACGGCAGGTTCTCCATGTAGCGCCATGTCGCGCCGAGGTCAAAGCTCTCATAGACGCCACCGTCAGTACCCATCATGATGTAATCCGGGTCGGCGGGATCAAACACAATGGCATGCATGTCGCCGTGTTGGTTGGGGTGTTCCATGTAGGTAAATGTCTTACCCCCATCGGTCGATTTTTGAACCGTAGGGCCTACCAGATAGAGCCAGTCAAAATGATGGGGGCTAGTGAAGATCTCCTGATAATAATGAGGGCCGGTGCCGCCACCCACGGCATCCGCACCTTTGGACCAACTGGCACCACCGTCATCGGACCGCCAGACTCCGCCCTCGCGGCGATTGAGTTCGATTGCGGCATAAACCACGTCGGGGTCCTGCTGTGAGATGGCAAGACCAATCTTACCCATATTTCCCTTGGGTAAACCGGTACTTAACCGCTGCCACGTGTCACCGCCGTCCACCGACTTGTGTACACCACTCTCTGGACCACCACCCATATAGGCCGCTACCGTACGGTGATGTTGCCAGGTGGCCGCATAGAGGACATCTGGATTGCTGGGGTCCATGACCACGTCGGTGACACCCGTCCACTCCCCTGCGCTAAGTACATTTTTCCAAGACTTACCGCCGTCGCTGGTCTTGTAAAGACCTCGCTCGCCTCCCGGCGTCCACAAGGAACCTTGCACTGCCGCGAAAACCGTTTTCGAGTCATTTGGGCGAACAAGAATGGTTGAAATGTGCTGGGAATCCTCTAGTCCCATGTTAGTCCATGTCGCACCGCCGTTGTCCGATCGGTAAATGCCATCCCCAAAGCCAACATGACGGCCACCGACGTCCTCCCCGGTGCCAACCCAAATAGTATTGGGATTTGACGGATCGACGGTCACGTTGCCGATAGAATAAGACGCCTCGTTATCGAAGATGGGGGTCCATGACACGCCCGCGTTCTTAGTTTTCCAGACCCCGCCAGAGCCGGCCGCTACATACCAAACGCTGGAATCATCTGGATCCCAGTCAATATCCGATATACGACCTGACATGAAAGCCGGCCCCAAGTTGCGCCACTTCAATCCGCTGAAATCAAAGCTGGCATCATCCTTGGCCGCAGCTGGATTCATGGTGAGTCCTGCCGCAAGCACGGCAGAAAAAAGCTTGAGTGTGAGCCCCCGAACCATTGTTATTCTCCTATCGATCTATCGACTTAGATTAGCAACTCGGAGCCAAATAACAAACGCTATTCGGCGGGTCAAAGAGCCCACGTTACCCCAACGGGTTGGTACCGTCTGAAGCTAAGCAATGCCACATTCAAATCCGGCCTCACGGCTTTCAGAATGGCCTAGTCCCGATGTGTCGCTCACTTAACCAACATCTTTGTGTGAAGTTCTGATATCGGTGAACGCCCCGTGGTTTTAAAGAGGCGGGGGAGGACCGCGTGAACAAGGCAGGCGAGACCAGCAACGAGCATTCGCACCCCAAAATAAGAAGCCTAAAACAAGTGCTCCAATTAGGATTCTCCTACCGACTCTGGGTGCTCCCGAAACAGTCGGTGAATCAATTGCATTGATGCCTCCCCCTAAACAGACGCTCTGCCACACACAGTGAGCCCGTTACCTACAACCGAAACAAGCGATGATCGCAGCGCGCCTAGCAACGAGCTGTAGGGAAATGCTATCAACTCATACGTGTTATTTTTTTCTAAATTTTGGTGTGAACTACGTGTATAACCATAATAACTGTTCTCAAAAAGACATATATTGAGTCTGGATCCGATTGACAGAAAAATTCTAAACGCGCTTCAGTCTGATTGCAGTGGCTAAATCGCTGACATTGCGGATCGGGCTAGTGTGTCTCAAACACCCTGCTGGCGACGCATCAAGAAGCTAGAGGAAGCTGGGTATATCGATAAACGTGTTGCGCTGCTAAACCCCGAAGCACTGAGTCTGACGATGACTGCCTATGTCATGGTCAAAACCGCGCATCACGATGACGCCTGGCTTAAACGCTTTTCAGACGGCGTACAAAATATTCCTGAGATCGTGGAAATCCATCGAATGGCCGGAGACATCGATTATTTGCTATAGGTCGTGGCCGGTGACATCGCCGAGTATGACGCAATTTACAAACGCCTCATCAAAGTTGCAGAGCTGTCAGATGTAAGTGCCTCGTTTTCTTTGGAATGCGTCAAAACAACCACAGAGCTACCGCAGGATCGGCTACGACGATAATGTCCAGATGTTTATGAGATCCTGTAACTAGGTGCCCGTTGTGAACTCCAAAAATGCATGAAAAAAATGTAAATAGTTACAAAAAAGTGTTGACAGCGTTTTGAAGATGTTCTTTACTGATGTTGCTGGCGGCGACTGACGAGTGACCAACTGCAGACGGGAGCGAGAGGGAAGCCGACAGAAGAGTACTCAGGTAGAAAGCGTGACAGAGGGCCGGCATAGAAAGCGCTTTGTTGCCCACCGAG
>PKCZ01000042.1 GCA_002862405.1 Pseudomonadota bacterium | reverse complement strand
TTGTTGTGTTGCAGCCGGAAGGCGCCGTCACCACCCATAAGATTAATGCCGGAGTACTCGAGGTAAAACGAGTAGCTTTCATCTGCGAATAAGGGAAGAGCCGATTGCGGATCAAGTCCTGTAGGGATCTGACCACCCGCCGCCCTTGGCTCATTGTAGAACGCGGGCGCCTCGACGTAGGCATCTCTTATGTCTGTCAGATTGAAACCAAACTCGAGGTTCTCTCCTATCAAAGCTTTCAAGTCGACATCAATACCTGTGACGGTCGCGTCGCCGACGTTGCCCACGACTATTTGGAATGGAATGCTGCCGTAAAGAGGATCTCCATTTACATCGACCTCACTGTATGACGCAAGGTTGAAGCTCGGATCTGTTACCTCGATCTGCATATCATTCCACTTCATGTCGTAGTAGACGGCGTTGAAGACAAATCGGCCGTCAGCAAACGTGGATTTCAATCCGAATTCAGTATTTTCGAGAATGTCTGACTCGTAGGCGACCGGGAGTGTCGGCCCACCCAGGTCAATTCCACGACCGCGATTGGTGCCACCGACCCGGTAGCCCTCCGAGTAGACTCCATAGACCATCACATCATCATTAATTTGAAGCTCGAGGCCATATTTAGGAATGAAACCATCGTCCGATGCCTTTCTGTCCGGCAGTTCCTGAGCAACGCGGCTATCGGGTCGCTCAACTGTATAGCTCAAATCCCGATCAACGTCATACCAACGACCACCCACCAGGGCAGTAAGTCGGTCTTCAATCAGTACAATGTCCATCTCTCCGAAGACGGCCATATCGGTGCGATCAGTACCCTGGAAGGAGTTCCACCATGCATCGGTTGGCGCAATGCCCGGATAATAATAGCTCCAGGCAGCAAATGCGGGAGAATTTCGGTAGCCGTCCACGTAGGTATGAAAATCCCAGAACTCCTCTGACTCTTGCCAGAATCCACCCAATGTCCAGTTGACTCGATCAGTAGACCCCGAGAGTCTAATTTCCTGAGTTAAGCTCTCATTGCTTTGATCGTTAACTAGGTAGCCAACCGGATCCAAGCCGAAGTCGTAAGTTGCATACCCGTAGTAGACGCCAAATGAATAGTGGAAATATGCTGCGTAAGTCTGTGTGTCGTTGGTATACAACATCTCTCGGTCGTAGTAAGACGTCGCTGAGACTAGTTGAGCGAATCCTAAATCCCCTTCGATTACCAGACTAGTTTGTAGCCAGTCATCCGTTCGCATCTCCTCGGCAAACTTGACAGTTTTTAAATCGCCGACAACCGGGTCGTAGTCGTTATACCCACCGGCCTCAAGCTCCTGAAAGTTAGCTGTTGCAGTGACGGTCCAATTATCGCCAGCTAGCCATCGAACCGCGGCACGAGCACCTTGCCAATCGACCTCATTGAAATCGTCCTTCACCATGTTGCTGTTAGTTTTTTGGCCGCCCAGACCCGATCCGAAAACGGTATCTTCTACTGTCGTACCGAGGACGTTATCTATGTAGCCCGCGTCTGTTGCACTAAACCCTGATAGGCGAATAGCGACAGTGTCACTTACAGGTATATTAACCGTTGCGTCGACTTCGTAGCTTGATCCGCCTTTGGATGTAGAGCCGAGGCCTGCACCGATGTTGGCTGAAAATACAGTTGGGTCAGGTTTGTTAGTAATGACCCGCACGGCCCCGCTTTGCGAGGATGCTCCGTAAAGCGTCGACTGCGGACCCGCTAACGCCTCGATGCGAGCGATATCGACAGGGTAGATGTCAGGCGCTGCGGAGGTAAGTGACATGGGCTGTTCATCGAGGTAAATTGCTGCCGTCGGATCGACTAAGAAGCCACCACCATCACTTACGCCCCTAAATACAATTGTATTTTGTCCGGGCGTGGTCGTTGATATGTTCAAACCTGCAACGAATCTAGAGAAATCCTCAAGCGTTGTAATGCCCTGTTTCTGAATATCCTCACCGGTGAGACTTTGCACCATCATCGGGATTTCTTGTGATGTTTCGGCACGCTGTCTTGCCGTTACAACAACTTCCTCTAACACGGCCTGACTCATCGCCAGTTGCGCGCTTGTCAATCCCAACGCGGCCGCGACGCATGATGTAAGAGCCTTCTTGGGAAGAGTTGGACCGCATAACGCTGTGCTTTTAGAAACCTTGGTCATGGCGCTTTCCTTGGTCTTGTTCAATTTTTATCGTTTGTTAGTGCTCGAACTGCATGGTCCGACACCTAAACGTAGTACAAACTGGGGCCCATTACCACCCTGTAATGATTGCGGGAAGGTGGGTTCTAGTTAAGCTAGTAGGTAAGCTGATCTAATTCTGATAGCAAACCGAGATTTGTTGCCTACACATTGTTTCTTGCCTTTCATAAAAAGAGATTAATAACCGGTGAAAGGGTTGCCGATGCGCTCGCGTCTACATTGACGCTAAATTGCTTTTCAACTGTCATGAGAAAAAAAGAATGTGCTATCCGCACCCATGACCGTGAACCTCTACGGTCACGTGATATCGCAAATCGAAGACGGTGTGATATCCTCGCGCTTTGAAGAGATTCAGCGGTCGCGGGCCTCATAAAGTGGTGAGTTTTGCAGCCATTTGTGTAGCCACAAACCGACATTCTGAACGCTGGCAGTCGTAAGTGACTGATCTACATACACGGAGAAGTGGCCGAGTGGCTGAAGGCGCTCCCCTGCTAAGGGAGTATACGTTAATCGCGTATCGAGGGTTCGAATCCCTCCTTCTCCGCCATTAATAAAAAGAGGCCTTGTGGTCCCCTTTCAATGATGCTCAGCGGTCTATTAGAAGAAGAGTAGCGCACCCAAATAAGAAGAGGTTGGCTTCTCCCACCTTTATCTCGTTAAGCGAATGATTTCGGTTTAAGATTTCAGCGAGGCAAACCCGCGTATCGAATAAAAACAAAGGTGCCAATATGAACTCACACGAGCAGAGCACAATCCCCACGGTAAATTGGCTTGATCTTGAGGCTGACCGTGACAAGTTCATGGATGATTTGAGGTATGCACTTTCTGAGTGCGGATTTCTCGTCCTGAAAAATGCGCCTGGATTAGGCGATGCGTTTCAGCAGAGCGCGTTTCATGAGGTGCGACAGTTTTTCGATGCGCCTATGGATATTAAGAAAACTGCACATATATCGAATACGCCTTATTTCCGAGGGTATACCCTGCCGACACCGGCCGATCGAGGCCATGGACAAGTCATTGAAAACTTCCAATACGGTTTTGAACAAGACCCTGTATGCGCGCACGATGATGACTCTCAGCCTATACACAAGCGACTGTTCGTCGGTCCGAACACCTGGCCCACAACAGATTCAATGCCGGGTTTCAAACCTCTAATTGAGCAGTTGACGGATACCTATCATGAGCTGACGCACAAACTGGGTGAGCTTATTGTTGAATCACTGGGCGAGGATCCGGCTGAGTTTCGTCGTTATTTCGATCGCGATGAGCCCTATCTTGCGGCCAGTCTAAATCATAACTTCAGTTTAGATGTCTTCGCTGATGATGCCAAACAAGCGGTTCGAGACTCTTATAACCAATTTGATGCTGAAAACGTTGGCGCACACATTGACGGACCACCATTCGTGGCCTTACTGATCAACGATCGTCCCGGTTTGCAAGTGGTCGCGGGGGAAGGTGATTGGATGAATGCACCCGTGACCTGCCGAACCGCACCAGGGGAGTACAATGTGCCTGTTATCCCTGGGTCGGTGATTGTCAATACAGGCGGTACCCTAATGCACCTGAGTGAGGGACGGTATTCCGCAACATTACATCGTGTGAATACCTTACTTATTCCAGAGGGCGAAACCCGGGTATCGATGCCGTATTTCTTATTGCCTAAAATGGAGGGTGACTTGGTGCCCTTTGGGAAAACCGCTGCGGATAAGAGAGGCGCTGCGGGCTACGAAGCCGGTCGCGACAGAGGCGCTAATGCCTGTGTTAACCGCATGGGTACCTTCCCGCAGGTAACCCGTCGCTGGTGGGTAGAGGAATTCAAGGCGTTGAGCGAGCAACAACGTCAAGAGGTGGAGGCAGAGACGCAAGCCGCATTCAAGCTTGCGGTGGAGCGAGGCAAGCGCTACGTGGAGCGCGCGTGAGCTCTCTGACACATAGCTACTACAGCGGGGCATCTAACGCCCAAATCATCTACGAGACGATCGGCAGTTACTTCGACAAAATAGTTGATGTGCACAGTACCAACCCTGCGCTTGTCGTTCGACATCAGGGGGTTAATTGGACGTACGGTGAGCTGCAAGCGCGTGTGGATCGTCTTGCTGCGGGACTGATTCATCTCGGTATTAAGCCGGGCGATCGCGTTGGAATCTGGGGGCCAAACAGCAGTGAGTGGGTGTTGGTTCAACTGGCGACGGCAAAGATTGGCGCCATTATGGTGTGCATCAATCCGGCGTACCGGCTCTACGAACTCGAGTATGCGCTGAACAAGGTCGAGTGCAAAACCTTGATCACCGATGTCAGTTTCAAAACCAGCGATTACCTGGGAATGATCAATACTTTGGTCCCCGAATTAGAGAATAGTCACTCGCGACAGTTGGAGGCAGAGAAACTGCCTCATTTAAAACACGTCATTCGTATGGGCTCCGATACCACGCCTGGGATGCATAACTTTGATGCGGTTTGCGCTGCTGGAACCCCCGACGATCAGGCCACCATGGATGCGTTGCAGGCGGCCTTGCAACCAGACGATGCGATCAACATTCAATTCACAAGTGGGACGACAGGTAATCCAAA
>PKCZ01000059.1 GCA_002862405.1 Pseudomonadota bacterium | reverse complement strand
CCGCAGCAAAGCTTGATCGGAAGATCGTGATGGACCAAATTGTTCGCTGCGTCAACACTAATTCGGCAATTTAGTTGTCAATTGCCGAGAGGGGCTCTTATCTCTTTGAGCCTCTCTATTCCTATTGCTCTAGGGGGCCACATTAGGAACTAAACTCTGTGATTTAACCACCACTCCATTTCTTCGATGTGGTCTTTACCGAAGAACTGCTCATCACCCACAAAGAATGCGGGAATGCCAAAGACGCCTCGATCAACAGCGCCCTGTGTGTTCGCCATAAGTTGAGCCTTAACTTCGGGGTCCTGTGTGGCTTCCAATAGGGCCTGACCGTCAAAACCGGCCGCATTGAAGGCACTAACAAACACTTCAGGGTCGTCCATTTTCAGGCCATCTTCCCACATCATTTTGACGCCCGCTTCAACGTAAGTCGCCACATCATTGTCACGACCATAAGCAACACAAGCGCGCATAAGCAGCAAGGTGTTGACTGGGAAATTAGGATTCATTGCGAACTTGTTGAGTCCGTGACGATCGCAATAGCGCTCGATTTCGCGCCCGAACATCGCATTTTTCCCGGAAACACCCGCGAAATTCATCATGGGCGGTTGGTTGTTAGTCGACTTAAAAATACCACCGAGCAAGCACGGTGTGATCTTGAGTTGGGCGCCGGTTCGCTCGGCTACATCTTTTACGGTGAAGTAGGACAGGTAGGCATTTGGACTGCCAAAATCAAAGATGAATTCTATGGTTTTACTCATGGATAGCCCCGTTTTGTTTTTATAAAAATTAGAACGCTAGTAGGCCAATAAACACGTACGCTGTCCAGTAGGGAAGCTGACTCACCTACGCACTTGAACTCCGGTGAGAAGTCTCTGGGGGGCACTGCTAAACGAACTGAATTCCAACCAACAAAACCAGCTGGAGTAAGTTAATGCCAACAGATAGCTTGTGGTCCCGATCGAAACGTTGGGCCGCTTGAACATCACCAGCCAGTTGGGCGTCGCGTGCCGTGTTGATACGCGGCAATAACCACTGCCTTACCCAGAGCGTCGACACACCTACAAACAGACACACGATGGCCGCTTGGTAAGCAGACTCGTCGCTGACCACCAAGAAGAACAAAGCCGCAATGAGACTCAGAGCGATCATGAATGCGTAATAGCGGGGAAACATCGAACGTAAAAACGCACCGGCTTGCGCCTCAGGCAGTGAGGTGAAAACCACCGGAGCCACAACTGAGGGAAAAAACAGCATAGCGCCTAGCAACATTAAAACTAGCGCATTTGCGAGCTCTAGCATCGATCTCTCCTACCGTTTGTATTGCGTGGGACAGTAGCCACGCCCAACATCGAAACCCCGCAACTTGCGGTGCTTAGTCACGCGGCCTGTGACCCGCTTACGCCAAAGCCGAAAGGAACTCGCTTTCATTTCACGACGCATGAGCTTGATGGTCTCAGACTCGCTCAAGCCGAAGGTCGCTTCGATAACCTCAAAGGGCGTTCGGTCCTCCCACGCCATTTCAATAACGCGGGACACCTCTGATTCGGTCAATACGAGCTTGGGAATCGACATAGTAAAATGGTAAGACTCTGAAAGAGATTAAACCTCTGCCGTCTGGGCTGTGTTCGGGTTCGTCCTCGAAAAAATCAGGACTCCATAAGCTCACAGCGACACCAGCCGCGCAGAGAGTTAATTAACCACCACGACTCAACCTTCTCGATATCAGCCAAAGGCAGTGATCGCTCAGACACCGTGCCCTCATCGATCAACTCGTCGCGTAACACCCCGGGCAGTAGGCCGTCGGTAATAGGCGGTGTGAATAAGCTACCACCCATCTGATACACGACATTAGCAATCGCACTCTCGGTAACATGCCCCATCTCATTCACCAGAAGTGGAGACACGCCCTCAGGCACCTCAGTAACCGCGCGCTCATAGGCCTCTCGGCGACTCGTTTTATGGATCAGAAAGGGATCCCTAGACTCCACGGGTGTCGGAGAGATCAGAAGAGGTACGCATTCACTATCAATTGTTGCGACGTCTGGGAAAAACGGATCAAGGCTGTGGCGTAGGGCACCGCACCGATTAAGTTGCAGCCGCAAGCGCCAATGTTTGGCGCTATCGACGGAACTCACTAGCTCATTAAGGTATGACTCTGCAGCCTGTCTATCAAACGCAAAGGACCAGTACTGCGCGGAATTTTCCAGTCGGCGCAAATGACGCGCGAGGCGAGTAATCTTGCCTTCACTGATCCCCATGGTTTCGAACAAATGAAAACCCGGGTCGGGCTGCTCAAGTATGCGCGCTTTAGTCTGCAGCTCCTCAAACTCGTCGCTGGGGTCCGAATCCCAGACGATGCCGCAGCCCACGCCAAACCGGCTCTTCCCGCTGCACGAATCACTCCAGGCCGTTCTTATCGCGACGTTAAAGCTGGCAAAACCTGACGGCTGAATAATACCGAGCGCGCCGGTATAAAGTTCGCGTGGGCTGTCTTCCAACCCATCAATGACATCGACTGCCGCGTGCTTTGGTGCACCTGTGATCGAGGCCGCCGGGAACAGGGCCGTAAAGATATCGGCGATACTGGCTGAGACCTCGGTTTTAACCGTAGAGGTCATCTGCCACACGCTGGGGTATCGCTCGACCCCGAATAACTCATCGACGGACACCTTGCCGGTGGACGACAAGCGAGCCAGGTCGTTGCGCACCATATCGGTGATCATGACATTCTCAGCTCGGTTCTTTGCTGACGTCTGCAACCAGTGCGCGTTGGCCTCATCGGCAAGGGTTTCTGCTTTGCGGCCTACCGTGCCTTTCATGGGTTTACTCCACACCACACCGGCTTCACGCTCGAAAAATAGCTCAGGTGAGGCGGAGCAAACCGTCACCTCGGGTCCACTCATGAAAACAGCATGCGGCATGTCTTGTGACCAGCGCGCAAAGTCCGCTAGGGTCACCTGCCCCTCATTCGACATCCGTGACGTGAGGTTGATCTGATAGACCTCTCCCGCGCCAATCATCGATTTAATACCGTCGACCTTGGACTCGAAGGACTCCCGCGACTCTAAAAGGTGCCAGTCAGTATTCGTTTGCTCATCAGGTGAGTAAAGATCTGTCAGGGATGCAATGGACATCTCCGCGGCGAATAAGGCAAAACAGGCGAGAGGTACATCGATATCGCGCTTTGGAAACTTGCGATCGAAGGCGTGACTTGCCTCATAGGCAACGTAGCCCACAGCGTAAAGGCCATCGCTCCGAGCGCGTTCCTCGGCCTCATTCAAAACCGTTAAGACAGCGCTGTGCTCCGCGGCCACCAGAACATCCTGGCAGTGCTCATACACTAACCAACTATCTGTCTTGGCATTACGAACAATGGCGCGGTCAAACATGATGTCAGCGATAAATTTGTAGGCTGTCTATGGACTGAGATAAACGCAGAAGGATGGCAACTCGATCACTCACATATTATGCCAATTTTCTGAGCCAGATTAATATGTCGCGTGAGAGAAAAAGGCGGAAGACAGCCGCCAGTGCAAAGTTTTGCCGACTTGGTATCGGCAGCATTAGGGCGTATAACGTCAAGGTCAGTTGGGAGAGCACGACGTGAAAGTGGATCTTTTCGATAATTCGAAGTTGTCTTGGCAAGACTACGGCCCGGATGATCGATTCAATTATCCCATCGGCTATGGCGGTGCCTTACTCGGTCATGACGGGCAAGGCCACATCGATCTAGTCTATCGGTGGGAGCCCGGAAAATACTGCCACTTCCACCGGCACCTCTGCGAGGTTAGATCCACCGTACTGCGGGGCTCCCTCGAGGTCGTGACCTTTGAGGCCGGTGTTGAAGTCTCCAAGGTCACCCGACAAGCCGGCAGTTACTCACACATGCCAGAAGGCGACGTGCATATGGAGCGCGGTGGCCCCGAAGGCGCCACCATCCTGTTTAATCTTTATTCACCCGATGGTCGTTTGACGCAAATGCTCGATGAACAAGGGAACGTACTTAAAACGGTCACCATCGACAACGTGCTGAAGCAGTTTGCAAATTAGCCCAATGGTGCTTGATTCACGCTTTAACTCAGCCGATTAATACTGACTGCTGGCTGATTCTGGTCTAAATGAGTATCTAGCGTGCTAGGCACAGTCGACAAAAGCGACTGTGCCTAGGATTTTGAGCATCTAACGTTTTACACGTCCAAACCGTCTACCGAGCATCCAAGCAAGCAGCGCCAGCCATGCGAAATCGAGACTGCCACCGCTGCTTTTTCCTGAGCTGGAACTTCCCCCGCCCGTATTACCGCCCGTCGACGTAGCGGTAACATCTACGGATGTTGACGCCTCCACTATAGAAATACCATCCGACACCTCCAGTGAGAAAGCGACGGTGCTAGCCGTACTTTGGCTCGGCGCAGTGAATGAAACCGAAGCCTCCGAGGTGCTCGAGAGTGTTACCGAGGGCCCCGACGTCTGCGACCAACTATAAGTAAGGCTATCCCCCTCAGGATCACTCGTTGCAGAGGCATCGAGCGTGACGGAGGCGCCGGCTGCAACAGAGGCAGGTGCAGAAATACTGACTGATGGCGGGTTATTGGCTGCAACCGAGACCTCTATTACCGCCGTGCTGCTGAGACTGCCGTCGCTGACTTCAACTTGCAGTGACACCGCACTGGCTTCCGCCAGATTAGGTGCAGTAAACGAAACCGAATCAGCGTCGGTCGAAGACAATTCGACCGCCGGCCCTGCCGTCTGCTCCCATGCAAAGCTCAAAGTAGCTCCCTCAGCGTC
>PKCZ01000160.1 GCA_002862405.1 Pseudomonadota bacterium | reverse complement strand
ATGCACCATCTTGTGCGCCGTCTTGGGAAAGAAGACATAAAATATGAAGTAGTAGTTCCAGAAAATTGCTTGTGCGCTCAGAATCATAGCACGCTCGAGCCAATTTGGCTTTGCAATCTCAATGAAAAACATAAGATGCATTCGCTCGTTTTCAGCTTCTGCTAATAGCTCTCGGATAACAGGTCCGTACCCAGTTTTCATCTGACGAAGACTTTTGAGATGTATCCACATACCTGCGACCATACCCGGGACACCTGCAACGGTCTCGAGAACTACTGCTCGATGCCCATATCGCTTGGCGAAGAATGCATCCGCAAAAAACCTAAAAAACATGGTTTGTCCACGTGCAAACTTGTCAGACAAGTCCATTATCTAAACCTCACATGAGTCTGTATTTTCTGAAGTAGTAGGCGCAGCGCGCAGCACGCCTGTTGGGGTGCATTATAACAAAAATCTATGGCGCATGGTGAAGCCAATATTTTCTTGAATAGTTTCGAACATGAATGTTACCAATTCGCACGGGCTGAATGTTACACCAGCCCGAGACACGTTACTCTCTGAGACCATAATCAGATGGAGTACTAAAGTTGATTAAAACAGCCACGCTTAAACGGTTGCTAGTACTCGCAAGTTTCTTGACCATGGGAGCAGCTGCATTCATCACACCCGTGCCCGACGCAGATCCAAACTGGGGAAATACAGTTGTTGCGGTAGCATCTATTGGCTATCTCATCAGTCTGCTGTTGATTGCACTAGGGCATCATACTAAGCCCCAACGAATGCGATTTGCTTGAGCTCCGCTATTTGATCGCGGACAGCCGCCGCTTCTTCGAACTCCAAGTTTTTCGCGTGCTCAGCCATGGTGTTTTCTAGTTCCGCCAACTTACGCGACAACGCCGCCGGAGTCATGCTCATCACATCCTGAGCAAATGAAATTCGGTCATTTGTGACTTTCGTATCACGCGCACCGCGAGCCTTGGTTGGCATACGTCGCGCACCCTCGAGAATATCGCGTACTGATTTTTCAATACCCTTAGGAACAACGCCATTCGCTTCATTGAACGCGAGCTGCTTGTCTCGGCGTCGCTGAGTTTCAGTAATAGCGCGCTCCATAGAACCGGTCATTGCATCGGCATACAAAATGGCACGCCCATTCAGATTTCGGGCTGCTCGGCCAATGGTCTGAATCAATGAACGATCGCTTCGCAAAAACCCTTCTTTGTCCGCATCCAGTATCGCAACCAGCGATACTTCAGGCATGTCCAAACCCTCTCTCAAGAGGTTGATGCCAACAAGAACGTCGAAATGCCCTAGTCGCAAATCTCGGATGATCTCAACTCGCTCAACGGTATCGATATCAGAGTGCAAGTAGCGGACCCGCACATCGTGCTCATTGAGGTATTCGGTTAAGTCTTCAGACATACGTTTGGTCAGCGTTGTCACCAAGACCCGATCGCCTTTTGCCGTTGTCTCACGAATTTCTGCAAGTAAATCATCGACCTGAGTGCGCGCAGGTCTAACTTCCACAACAGGGTCGACCAATCCTGTGGGGCGGACCACCTGCTCTACCGTCGCTCCTGCATGATCATTTTCATAGGGGCCAGGCGTGGCTGAGACGTAGATTGCCTGCGGAGACATTAGCTCCCACTCCTCAAACTTCATGGGCCGGTTATCAAGCGCTGACGGGAGCCGGAAGCCATACTCCACCAGTGTCTCTTTTCGTGAACGATCACCCTTGTACATCGCCCCTATTTGCGGAACGGTCACGTGCGACTCGTCAACCACCAGTAAAGCGTTGTCCGGTAGGTATTCGAATAACGTTGGAGGTGGCTCACCCGGCGCCCTACCCGACAGATACCGCGAGTAGTTCTCAATACCTTGGCAGTACCCCAGCTCCCGTATCATTTCGATGTCGTAGCGGGTTCTTTGTGCCAACCGCTGTGCCTCCAGCAGCTTTTCGGATTCTTTCAGCTGTTTCATCCGTATCTCGAGCTCTTCTTCAATGAGATCCACGGCACCCAACATCGTGTCACGCGACGCTACGTAGTGTGTCTTGGGAAAAATGGTAATGCGCGGCAATTTCTCAGCGACAGCACCGGTTAGCGGATCAAAGCTGCAAATATTTTCAATTTCCTCGTCAAACAGCTCGACGCGGATCGCTAACTCATCGGAGTCTGCTGGAAAGATGTCGATGACATCGCCACGAACCCGGTATGTACCACGTTTAAAATCGAGATCGTTGCGGGCGTATTGCAACTCTGCCAGCTGACGCAAAATACCTCGCTGGTTGATGATTTCACCGCGCGAGAGGTGCATCACCATCTTGAAGTAGGACTCAGGATCGCCGAGACCATAAATCGAGGAAACCGTGGAGACGACTAAACAGTCTGGCCGTTCGAGCAAGGCCTTGGTCGCCGATAAGCGCATTTGCTCAATGTGGTCATTTACCTGAGCATCTTTCTCGATGTAGGTATCGGACGACGGTACGTAGGCCTCTGGCTGGTAGTAATCGTAGTAAGAGACAAAATATTCAACGGCGTTCTTGGGAAAGAACTCCTTAAACTCACCATAAAGCTGTGCTGCCAGTGTCTTATTGTGGGCCATCACAATCGTCGGACGCTGAAGCTTTTGGATAACATTTGCCATGGTAAATGTCTTACCGCTGCCGGTTACGCCCAGCAAAATCTGTGAGGCCAAACCGGCGCCGATACCATTGACCAGCTGATCGATCGCTCCCGGCTGGTCACCGGCAGGTTTATAACTAGATTGAAGTTCGAATTGCTTTGCCACGGCCTTGATACGTCCAAATTTGTTAGCCGGATAGCTTAACGGAATTATCTTTAGGACTCGTATCTTCTGTTCTTCTTGACGCAAGAAAATCCGGACGTGTATAGTCCGCGTCCTCTTCAGAGACTATTCCGGCTTAGCTCAGTTGGTAGAGCAAATGACTGTTAATCATTGGGTCGCTGGTTCGAGCCCAGCAGCCGGAGCCAAATTCTAAAGCTAAGCCCTTTATTTCAAAGGGCTTATCTACCCAAACGAAACCATAGCTTGTTACATCTGTTGTTACATTCAACAATGGGGATACATTTATGGCTTTGTTGGTGACCGTGAAACACCTAACGACTATTAAGGGATTGCCCTACTTCCAGCGCCGCATACCGAAGCGACTGCTGCAGCATCCAGCGATCAAGAGCTCCCATTACAAAGTCCGCTTGCCTGTCGATCCCGCGGACGAACTCGCCCTTCTGTCTGCCCTCAATCGTGCCAATGAGGCCTTCATGGTGTACATCGAGACCCTGACCAATGCCAACCTAGAGGCATTGAGTGAGTTAGACCTTCAGCGACGTGCCGTACTGTATTTGGAAGCCTGTGGGTTTGAGCCTGGTTTGGCTGCCACTCGCGACCCGAAACTCAATGATCTTGTGCAGGATCATGCCTGGCATTCGGGCGCCTTTAACGAGCTGACAGAGTACGACAGTGATGAAACGACGCCGATGTCAGATCAGGTCAAAGTGCAGTCTGAGGCATGGTCACTGCTGACACAAAAGCGTCCTCGCTTGAACCTACCCAAGACACTACAAGAACTCTTCGACCAGCATTGGCTCGCTGCGGGAAAGTCGGAGAACGACAAGCGAGATCGCAAAGCCAAAGCACTCTGGAAGGACTTTCTATTGCTCTCAGGTGGCGATACCGTCTGCGAAAAAACCGTGCTTCAAGATGCACTTCGGCGCTACGCCAATGCCAAGCTCGAACAAGGCAATAAACCCTCCAGCGTCTCCAGAAACATCACGACTATTTTGCAGCCCATCAAACATCACAACACGCAGTGCGCCGCTGCTGAGATTATTGAGATCATTCGGCCCAAACTTCCTAACACTCGAAGCACCGACCGAAAAAAGCCGCTGTATCACTTAGAGCAGCAAGCGCTATTAGAAAAACTCACAGACGAAATCGAGTGGAAGCAGTTATACGTACTTCTAGCACTCCACACAGGACTGCATCCAAGTGAAGCTATCCAGCTAAAGGAACAGCACTTCAGCTTCAAAGGCGATATCTGGACCGTCACCGTTTCGGGCAATGACACCCAACGAAAGACACAAGAGCGCGGTCGTATTGTTCCACTCGTTTTCGAGCGTGAACGAATAAGAGCGCTGGTAGAAAACGGCTACCTGACTGAACTGGGTAAGAAGACAGCCGACAATGTGGGCCAACAGATGAGGGTGGTATTACAGAAGGTCGATACGAGTGCGTCAGCCTATACCTTGCGCCATACCCTGAAGCACAACCTTGATGCCGCCTCTGTCAGCCCCTTTATCCAACGTGAGATAGGTGGCTGGGTAAAACAAGACATGCACCTGTCACAGCACATGGCTGAATACGGCACTTTAGGCAGCGACTCTCAAGAGCGACTGATACCCAGAGAAGCTGCACTTAACGCAGCACTAGCCCATCTCATGCAAACCGGTGCTTGACATTCACGTAAAAATACGCTATCTTCGTAGAAGCCCCCTAGGGGCTCGACACGAAACGCTACACCCGACCCGGTAGGTTAGCACCTATTTCTCCTTAAAATCGCTCAGCGGCCAATACAGGGCCTCCTAGAGCCATGTTTAGGTGTGAGTGTGGGCCTGAGAAGCTACCGAGTAGCAAAAAGCACCCTCTGCTGAGTCACTGAAAGCAGCCGATTAAGGCCGCTACAAAAGTCTCCCTTCTCTATACTACTTATGTAGTACTTAAGACATCCAAAGTGGTTCCCAAAGAGGCTTCTTCAGTCTTACTTCTCTACTACTACTTCTATTTAACTACTGAGGTTTTACCCTTTAGTTGCTCAAGAAGCTTCTATTGATTCCTTAGGATTATTTAGCAGAAGCAGTAGTAGTAA
>PKCZ01000140.1 GCA_002862405.1 Pseudomonadota bacterium | reverse complement strand
TTTGGAACAGCGATAAAAGTTTAGTCGCGAACGATGACATTCATCTTGGTGTAGCCCTTCACGAAACTCGAGATGTTTCGGCTGGGCTCACCGATGACCTCCACGCGGGAGAAGCGCTTAAGCATTTCATCCCAGAGGATCTGTAACTGAAGCTCTGCCAAGCGATTACCAAAGCAACGGTGAATGCCGAATCCAAAGGAAATATGGCTGCGGGCGTTGTTGCGCTCAAAGTCTAGGACATCCGGATTCTCGAACTGTCGCTCGTCACGATTGCCCGATACGTACCACATGGCGACCTTGTCACCTTTCTTGATGGTCTTGCCGTGCATCTCGACATCTTCGAGTGCCGTTCGGCGCATGTACGCAAGAGGCGTCTGCCAACGAATGATTTCCGCAACAGCATTGGGGATAAGGTCCCGATTTGCCCTGACCTTGTCCCACTGCGCTGGGAAGAGGTGTGAGCCATAGATCGATCCCGACATCGAGTTCCGCGTGGTGTCGTTACCGCCTACGATCAAAAGCACTAAGTTCCCAAGGTACTCGGCCGCATCCATATCACGCGTATTTTCGCCATTTGCCAGCATCGTGATGAGGTCATGACCGCTGCCGCCAATACGCTGGTGCCAAAGATCCATGAAATACTCGAAACACTCGGTGAGTTCGGCGCGGCGCTGCTCTTCACTTTCGACAATACCGGTCTCCGGCCCTGCGGTGGTGACATCGGACCATCGCGTTAACTTGCGGCGGTCCTCGAACGGGAAATCGAATAGTGTGGCGAGCATCATCGTGGTGAGCTCGATCGACACTGTGTCGACCCAATCAAACTCCTCATCGATGGGGACACTGTCGAGAACGTACTGTGTTCGCTCGCGAATCAGCTCTGACATTTTCGACAGGCTCGGTGACGCAACAATGGGTGCTACGGTTCTCCGCTGAACATCATGTTTGGGCTGATCCATGGCGATGAACATGGGCAACGGGAAGTCCTCTGCCGGATTGGGCAGTACAATCGCTGGTTCAGATGAGAACCGGTGGTGATCCGTATCGATCGCCATAATGTCCTCGTAGCGGGTGACGGACCAATAGGCACCAACGGGCTCCATATCATCGGGCCGCTCATCAGACATCCACGCTTCCTTGCACCAATGCAGCGGATCTTCGTTGCGCAGTCGCTCAAAGATGGCCCACATCTCTTGCTTTGGCCAGATGAGTGGGTTTGAGGGATCTAGGTCAGCTAGTGGTGTGTTGTAGGCGTAGTCGTGACCTGGCAGTTGAGGCGCTTTGAAGGCTTGGTTCATGAGTGTCTCCCGGACGTTACTCGTCGTTTTGGCGTGCCGTATTTTGATCGTTATGAAGGCCACGCCATACTGTTATTGCTAACAATAGGCGATGCGGCGTCGCAGTCAAGTTTTTACCTATCCTCTTCGGTATCATGAAAACGGTTGTTCGTTAGTAAACGGTCGTTGTTTCCAACTCTTCGAAAATGACGTCCACGGTTAGGGTCAGGGGATCATGATCGAGGGCCTGCTGCCGACGCTCTGGTGTCGATCGAAACATATGGGGTGTCATCAGCAGGAGGTTTTTCAAATCTTCAGTCCCGAGGCTCATTACGTAGGTGATGTGTTGCTTGGAGACCACTTTGAAGGTCTCTGGGTAGGGTGCTCTCTCGCTTCGCAGCTTGATGTTCGGATAAATGACTTCGCGGAGCTGGATTAGGTGTCGATCGCCGGGAGTGACTCGAACTAATCTTCCGCGGGGCGCCAATACCCGTCGGAAGGACGAGTAGTCGGGGAATCCGAACATGTCGAAGAGTAAATCGACGCTCCCATCGGCCATGGGAATGTGTCGGTTGCTTCCCACAAACCAGGTGCCGTCACAACGCCTGGCACACTGTTGCACTGCCCACTTTGAAATATCAAAACCGACTAGCGATGTCCGGTTGCCTAAGTCGTTGGATAGATTCTCCTGAACGTGATTAAGGTAGTAACCGTCGCCACAGCCGGCATCCATCAGAGTAATGCGGCCATCGGCTACCGCTGAGCAATAACCTAGCGTGATATCGACGCAAGCATCTGCTAAGGGCTGATAAAAGTCAGCATTCAAAAAAGCTACGCGTGCAGACACCATTTCCTTGGAGTCCCCAGGATCTTTTGAACGTTTATCTTTGGGACCTAGCAAATTGACGTAGCCCTGACGGGCCACATCGAAAGTGTGACCGTGCTGACACACAAGCGACAGCTCGTCCGTCATTAGAGGCGCAGCGTCTATGGGGCAGTGCAGTGCTGGGTGTAGTACGAAAGTCATCAGAAATTAACTCGCTTTACCAACGATGATCCTGAGTCAGTCTTCTCTGCGTATCAAGCCGTCTGCGGTGAGACGGTGTCCAGGGTGATGGCGTTGACGCCGCTTTAGACTTACCAACGAAGGGGCTCACTGTCTTGCAAAGGGGAGTGGAGTTTGAGTTACAACATAACTTTCAGGAGAGAAGTTGTGGATAAGATTTTGATTGATATTCCGGCGGTACTGTCACTCACCATACAGGGCTCATTGGTACTGGGTATGTTTTTGTTGACGACATTGCTTGAAGGTATGGACATCACTTTGCTATTCGCCATTTATATCGTGTTTTGGTCCTTGCAATACACCACGGCGTTTCGGTCCTATCTGAATGACCGTCAAGACGCTCGCACCAATAGTTAAGTGTCACCCGAGGTAGAGAGGGCACTGACCCTCTCACTTCAACCCCATCAAACCAGTGATATGCTTCGCTCCAGCGCGAAAAAGGAGTTTCCGTGAGTAAATGCATTGGTTTGTTGGGCGGTATGTCCGCTACATCCTCTCAGCTTTACTACGCCGAGCTGTGTCGGCTGACCCAAGTGCGTTGTGGTGGTTTGACGTCTCCTGACCTGATTTTGCGCTCAGTAGACTTCGCCCCGATTGAGCATTGGATGCGCGAGGGTGAGTGGGATGCGATTAGCGATCTATTGATTCGGGAAGCCAAAATGCTGGAGCGAGCAGGTGCCGAGTTGATTGCACTTGCCACGAATACGATGCATACGGTGGCGGATCGCATTCAGGACCATCTCACCGTATCGCTTCTGCATATCGCCGAGGCCACAGCGGCTTCTCTGGTCTCGAAAGGGCATCAAAGGCCTGGTCTCATGGCTACTAAATTCACGATGGAGCAGTCTTTTTATACAGGTCGTCTTTCAGCGAGTGGCTTGGAGACACTGGTTCCCGCAGCGGATACCCGCGAGGTGGTGAACGGCATCATTTTCGATGAGCTCTGTAAAGGAGTTGTGACTGAAGAGAGTCGAGCCATCTACATGAAGGTAGCCGCCGATTTAGCCTTCGACGGAGCAGATAGCCTGATCCTCGGTTGCACCGAAGTTGGCCTATTACTGAATGAGAGCAACTCACCCCTTCCGGTGTTTGACACAACGACCATTCATTGTGAGGCAATCATCGACGCGGCGTTTAGCGAGCCGCCTTAAGCATTTTGAGACGCTAGGCCCGATGCCTTGGTAGTCAAGAGCTGCCAACCCGCGGTTACGCTGATTGTTGCGATTAGAATCGATATCCCCAGTAGCGCCTCGGCCATGCTAATACCAAAAGCGATTTCGGGTGTGTATGAGCAAATATTGCGGACCTCGAATAGCGCGGGAAACCAGCGATCCACGGCGAACCAGTCGGGCATGCCCAAGGTGAATTGGCAACTGCCATCGCCCCTGAAGTTTTCGATCTGGTACAGGTAATACGATCGCTCGCCAAGTCCGACACTGGATACCAGTAAGAGGATGAGACCGCTTGATCCTGTGCCGGTGTTATCGGGCAGAAGCAACATAATCGCACTAATGAGAGCGATTGCGACCACCCATAAGCGGGCGTGAATACACACCTGACAGGGGTCCTCACCCAGCGAGTATTGCCAATACAGAGCAGCGGCAAACATGCCGCCGCCGAGTATCAACATTGCCCACCACAGCGCACGTAGGGTGGGCAATTGTGTCATCACATTAGTCAGCGCCATTACTAGTGATTTGGGGTTCCCGTAGCTTTGCCGCCACGGCTCGCATTACCTCTGCTGCCGGCTTACCGTCATCCGACGATGCTAGCTTCGCCGCCAGCCCTTCAATCGAGCGGGCAGAGCGTCGATTCGATTCGCCGGCATCAAAGCTTGCGCGAGCAGCCTCTATTGCATTGCTCGCGGCTTTTACCGTTGCAGCATCACTAGCGCCCCTGCGAGCCAGCTGGTCGAGCAATGCAAGCGCTACTACTGGGTGATCCGGCCATGTCACTGGCAGCTGTTGCTGAGGATTCAATACACCATCGTAATCAGCCAGCCCAGCAGCTGCGATTTCATTAGCGGTAATGTGCTCACTCGCCTCGAGCGTTAGTACGTCCAGCCCGCGGATGATCTCGGTGCCGTAAATGTGATTGCCGTACCAGTAAGTTGACCAGAAGCCACCTGTTACCAGTTCCTCAGCGTCGATAGGTCCACGGTCGAAATAGGCAATCTCGACAGGATTACTCGAGTCAGTGAAGTCGATAACCGAAATGCCACCTTGGTACCAGGCTTGTACGAAAATATCCCGACCCGGTACCGGCACAATTGAGCCGTTGTGCGCCACGCAGTTCTCATACTCACGCTGTGGGGCCGGCATTTTGAAGTGGCTGCGATACTCAAGCTTTCCGTCAACAATGTCGTAGATGGCATCGGCGCCCCAATCGAGAGGATCGAACGCACGGCAGCGCGCCCGGCCACCGCCACCCCATTCATCCGTAAACAGAATCTTGGTGCCATCGTTGTTGAATGTGGCGGAGTGCCAGTAGGCGAACCCGGCGTCTGTCACAACATCGATTCGCTTCGGATCTCTAGGATCTGTGATATCGAACAGAATGCCATTACCGGAACAGGCTCCTGCCGCGATATTCTTCGAGGGAAAAACGGTGATGTCATGACACTGATCCGTTCGACGGGTTTCCTGTGTGTCATCACCGTGATCGCCACCGCGCCATA
>PKCZ01000101.1 GCA_002862405.1 Pseudomonadota bacterium | reverse complement strand
GGAATTTCAATGACATCGATCCTGAAAAGCGCAGTTCTCGGATCGCCAGGAGAGGAATCGAAGCAGCTCTCCATCTCCTCGCGCTCTCGGATGCTGGAAGTACCTGAGTTGTAGACGACAATCTTGCCATCGTCGCCTGGACCCGACACCACGGAATGGGTGTGAGAACCGCGACAGGTCTGTACGGCGCCCACTTGGACCGGCGCCTCGAGGTCGCTGATGTCGAAGATGCGCAATCCACGGAATCGCTCGTCGCTGACATCCTCTGAGATGCCCTGAAGACCACAGTCGAGGCGTCCGCGGGTTTCCTGTGCTGACATGATCAAGAGATCACCCACAATGCTCACGTCGCCCTGACCACCCGGACAGACAACTGAACTCAACAGTTCGGGAATACCGTCTTCCTGCAAATCGTAGACGTTGAAGCCGTGGTAACTCCCAGCGACGAGCGTATTACCTGAGAACGCCATATCCGTATTCGAGAAGCTAAGCAGTGGAGAACGCTTGCGAGACCCGCCCTCAATCGGAGACGGTTTTTTCTCTTTCGCATCCTCAGCATCTTCACCTTCCTTTTTTGCAGGGCCTTTGGCCATTTCTCCCGGATTGTTGGGATCCACAAAGCCTGCAGGCTTAGGGAGTGACGCCACCAATGTCATGTTTTTGATGGCGATACCGGCATCTGTAAGACCAGGCTTGAGGTTGGCGCGAGGGTCATCTGACAGTGTTACCAGTAGGGCATTCATGCGCTCTATCTCGACCATCTGGTCGTTTTTAACGTCACCGACAAACTCATAAAGTATTGGGTCGTAGGCAGAACCGGGCTTGTCGAGTAGGTCTTTGACCATGTCCACCGCGCCCTCGTGGTGGCGAATCATCAGCTGTAAAAACTGGCGGTCAAAACCTACCGATTGGGAATCACCCAATGCAGCCATTTGCTGATCGGTGGCCATACCCATTTCCATCTTGTGATGCGCGCTGAGCATGTGATGTGCATGCGCCATCGCGGACTCGCCCCGGTCGTTCAGCCAACCCTCCATGAAACCAATCTCATCGCTCTGCGACGCTTTGATGCGCCCCGCGATTTCGACAAGCTCTGGCCGGTTGGTTCGACCTTCCACCAAATCAGCCATTTCCAATGCCTGCTGGTGGTGCGGAATCATCATTTGCATGAAGCTCACATCCGCGGGCGAATAACTGGTGTCGGTAATTTGGACCGCCTCCTCAGCAGATAAGATGCGACCGGTATCGCCCGGGGCGCCAGGCTGCACAATAGGCGCCGCGCTTGCCAAGGCGATGAAAAGTGAACTGGATAGCGACAGTGCAACCGTCAACGATTTGAGTTGAGTGTGGGGCATGATGTTTTTTCTCCAAACCACGGTGATTTTTTAAGTTGCGGAGGTCACAGCCTCTAACGCGCGCTACGAATGTAACGCAAACTGTCGTGAGGAAACATCAGGAACTGACTTGTACTACAAAAAATAGGTTGTTCGAGCACGACCATCGCCGTGCTCTTGTCTCTAGGGCGCCAATGGCTTTAGATCGAGCAGGACTTTCCTAAATAACGAACGTTAATAACGCCATCCACGGCACTGACCTTATCGAGTACATCTGGGGTGGGCGCAGAGTTAAGATCGATCAGGTTGTACGCGATGTCGCCTCTACTCTTATTCAGAAGATCAGCGACGTTCAGATTGGCATCACCCAATACGTTTAGGATATGACTCAAGGTGCCAGGAGCGTTGCGGTTGGTGACAGTGAGCCGCGACTCGGTTGTGCGCTCTAACTCAATGGCAGGGAAGTTCACCGAGTTTTTGATGTTGCCGTGATCGAGGAACGCTTTGATCTGATCGGCCGCCATGACGGCACAGTTGTCTTCAGCTTCAGCGGTGCTCGCCCCGATGTGCGGCATGAGGATGGTATCTGACCGATTTCGCAGTGCGGGATGGGGGAAGTCGGTGACGTAAGTGCGCAATTGACCCTTATCCAGCGCGGCAACGACCGCATCGGTATTTACGATTTGGTCGCGGGCGAAGTTGAGCAGGCAGGCGTCTTTTTTGAAATAAGATAAAGTATCCGCATCAATGAGGCCGCGAGTGCTGTCCAGCACCGGAATGTGCAGAGATACGTAGTCCGACCGCGAAAACAGCGACTGCATGTTATTCATTTTCTTGACCGAGCTCGGCAAGCGCCAGGCTGCCTCGACAGAGATTGCAGGGTCGTAGCCAACGACTTCCATCCCAAGGTCGAGTCCGAGACGCGCAATTAAGCTTCCGATTGCCCCAAGACCAAGGACTCCCAGCGTTTTCCCCTGCAGTTCAGAACCGGCAAATTGCTTCTTGTTAGCCTCGAGTACGGGGCCCATGTCCTCTTCGGACAATGATGGATCGAGTTCGTTGATGAAACGCATGCCGCCCACGATATCGCGTGAGGCGAGAAGCATTCCTGCCGCTACGAGCTCCTTGACTGCATTAGCGTTCGCACCGGGTGTGTTAAATACAACAATACCGCGTTCGGTGCAGTGCTCGATAGGGATGTTATTCACACCGGCGCCGGCGCGAGCGATGGCTGATACAGAGTCGCCAATGTCGGCATCCGAGAGTTTGTAGCTTCGCAACAACAGGGCGTTGGGTGCATTGATGTCGCTACTGACTTCGAAGCAATCGCGGCTGAGCCGATCAAGCCCCTTTGAGGAGATAGCATTGTAGGTTCGCACTTTGTACATAGTGTGTTTACGTCTGACAGTGCTCCTTAAGCGATGCCTTATTTTCAAAGACAAACGCTGACGTGCCATCGATCGGTCAACCGATCATCACGTTTAGTAAGCACTTGGGTTAAAAATTCCTTGGAGGCGTGGTCGTGGCCGTCACGCTTTCACCACAATTGGAGAATAATACCTAATTGTTACGGAGACATTAATCCAGAGAAATCTTTAGAGGGTGAGTAAAAGATTGAGCAAATAGGTTGAACAAAAAAAAGAGGAGCTAGGCTCCTCTTCGCTGTGACTTCTGCCGATCGAGGCTATCTCAGAGCAATGGTGCGATCACCAAGCTTACGATAGCCATTACGTTAATCAGAATATTCATCGAGGGGCCTGAGGTGTCCTTGAAGGGGTCACCAACGGTGTCGCCCACCACAACAGCAGAGTGTGTGTCGGAGCCCTTGCCACCCAGATTACCTTTCTCAACATACTTTTTAGCGTTATCCCAAGCACCACCGGCGTTAGCCATCATCAATGCCATGAGAACACATCCGAGAAGTGCACCTGCGAGCATGCCGCCCAGCGATGCCGCGCCGAGCAGGAAGCCTACCGCCACGGGCGATGCAACAGCAATAACGCCAGGCAATACCATGCGCTTAAGTGCCGCTGTCGTTGCGATATCAACACAACGTGCTGTGTCGGGATCTGCAGTACCCTCGAGGAGTCCAGGAATCTCCTTAAACTGCCGACGGATCTCATTGATCATGTCGAATGCAGCTTCTCCGACCGCTGTCATAGTGATGGCAGCAATCAGGAATGGGATGGTGCCTCCAATAAACATACCGACCAGTACGGTGGGGTTCGATAGCTCGAGTGAGAAGCCCGGGTTGTTAGCCGAGACGGTCTCAACAAATGCCGCGATAATGGCCAATGCCGCCAGCGCCGCAGCGCCAATCGCAAAGCCTTTACCAATCGCCGCAGTAGTGTTGCCCACCTCATCCAGACCATCAGTGATTGCGCGGGTTTCTTCGCCCATGCCAGCCATCTCAGCAATACCGCCCGCGTTATCTGCAACCGGTCCATAGGCATCGATTGCCATAGTGATACCGACAGTGGCGAGCATGCCAACGGCTGCAATTCCCACGCCGTAGAGACCTGCGAGCTGAGTAGACGCGAAAATAATAGCTGCAAGTACCAACACTGGAAGTACAACTGACTGCATACCCACCGCGAGACCGGTAATCATGACCGTAGCAGGTCCTGTTTCACCCGAGCCTGCGATAGTTCGGACGGGCTTGCCGCCTGCGTAGTACTCGGTGATCAGACCAATGGCTACGCCACCAACGGCGCCTGCAACCACCGCCCACCAAACAAAAGTATCAACTCCAAGCTCTTGCACCAGCATGTAGGCCAAGCCCACGAAGATAATAGGAGCCGCAAACGTACCGTAACGAAGCGCAGTCGCTGGCTCGGACGATGAGCGAGATCGGACGATCAAAATACCGATGATCGATGAAGCCAGACCCACACTTGCGAGAGCAAGCGGGAGGAACATCAGTCCTGCCTGGGAGTCGATGCTCATCGTTGCGGCAATCGCCATGCAGGCGATCATTGATCCGCAGTAGCTCTCGAAAATGTCAGAGCCCATGCCGGCAATATCGCCAACATTATCACCTACGTTGTCGGCAATAACGCCAGGGTTGCGGGGGTCATCTTCAGGAATCCCAGCCTCGACCTTACCGACCAGGTCGGCACCAACGTCTGCACTCTTTGTATAAATACCGCCGCCCACGCGCGAGAAGAGTGCGACTACCGAAGCACCCATGCCGAAACCGTGGATAGCATGTGCGGTCTTAGGATCACCACCAAAGTAGAAGTACAAACTGCCGAGACCAATGAGGCCCAATGAGGCGACACAGAGACCCATGATGGAGCCACCGTAAAACGCTACAGAGAGAGCGCTCGATGCTCCTTCGTCGTTCGCTGCAACGGCCGTTCGAACGTTGGCCTTGGTGGCGGCGTACATGCCCAGCCAACCTGCCAGGGCTGATGACGACGCACCAACTATGAACGAGAGTGCAGTGTCATTACCCAGGTCTGATAGCAGAATCAGTCCTAACAATACAGCCGCAAAAATGAACAGGTAGGTGTATTCACGTTTCATGAAAACCATGGCGCCCAAGTGGATCTGTTCGCCAATTTTCTGCACTTCACCATCCGGGATCTCCCGACGTGACATGACCGTGTAAATAAAGAAAGCGATGGTGAGTCCGACCAATCCCAGAATTGGTGGCGCCGAGTACAGTTGTTCTAACATCCGGTGTGTCTCCAAGTTTTTATTCTCTAGCCCCCCCAGA
>PKCZ01000182.1 GCA_002862405.1 Pseudomonadota bacterium | reverse complement strand
CAACCTTTTTGTAGATCTGAATGCAGACTTAGTACCTGATCTGGAAGAGGCGTCAGGCCAAACAAATGATTTTGGCTACTACGCTGTCCAAAGACCGGAGACTGACGGATTTCTTATTATTGCTGCTGACGGTGTAGATTCAGTGACGGGGAATTCACTGGGCCTGGTTCTAATCGCACCGAGTTTTATACCTGCTGAATCCAACATCGGGGTCAACGGCTTGACCAGCATGATGATAAGCGGACGTGGCAGCGAATTGGATGATCTTTTGACTAGTTTGGGAGTTCCTTACTCTGCAGCCGAGCTCTTGAGTATGGATTTTTGGTACGAGGCTGAAGTCGGCAGCGAAATCGCGAAGCAGATACAGCGCCTCAACAGCCAAATTATTAATGTGATAGCGGTTTCGACAAGTATTGCTACTGCTGAGCCTGTATCGGAGCCGATTTCAGTTAAGGGCCAGGTCTTAAATGGATTGTCTACCTCGTTATTGGCGCTTTCAGATCAGGCAGGCGCAGTGGATTTATCAGTATCCGATAATATAGAGCAGTTGCTTACTGGTCTACCCATCTATCAGAGTTTAGATTCAGACACCTTTGACGGGATTGTTACCGCCATTTCGGACCTTAATGTGGTGTTGGGTGATTTGGGACATGATCCTGTTGGTAGTGACTACGCGTCAATAATCTCGGTATTGCAGATTGAATTCCAGAGAGCTGTGGGGGAACTAATAAGAGGTGAGATAACTACTGAAATATTCCTCGAAAATAGTGCGGCTGATTCATTATTCAGTAGTCTACCCGCGGCATCTATGGGATCAAATAATGACGGTGACTCACTAAGTGATCCTTATGATCCTGATGATGATAACGATGGAACCAGAGACAGCGAGGACTTTTATCCATTCGACCCCTCTGAAGTCGCTGATACGGACGGTGATGGCGTGGGAGACAATGCCGACGCATTCCCACTTGATCCGCTGGAGCAATATGACCTAGACGGAGACGGTATAGGGAATAATGCGGATACAGATGATGATGGAGATGGTGTCCCAGATCTTGAAGATCCTTTTCCGCTGGATCCAAGTGAATCAGTAGATACCGATGGAGATGGTATTGGAAATAACGAGGATACAGACGACGACAATGATGGTGCCTTGGATATCGAAGATGCTTTTCCTTTGGATGCAAGTGAAACCACGGATACGGATCAAGACGGCGTAGGTAATAATGAAGACACTGATGATGACGGTGACGGTGTGCCGGATACGGTGGATGCTGCACCACTTGACTCTACGTTGGCGTTATACTCAATCTGGGAAGCGACCTCTTGGGAATATACTGGCTGGACTGTACAAAATGAGACAGAGACGTTATGGGGATCAACAACATGGGAGAATGGAACGTGGGGAAGGTGAAGAACTTATTTGATGGGAGCCCTTTTCAGGTCTTTGCGGCATTACTTTTGATGATGAGTTCCGCTGCGTTCAGTGGCCCCTTAGATGTACCAAATGAATTTGAGGCAGGAACACAAACTAGTGCAGCAGATATGAACGCAAACTTTTCTGCAGTTGAAACTGCGGTTAATGATAACGATGTCAGAATCAGCGCAATGGAGACAGCTACTGATCCAGTTTTCCAAGGCTATTCCGCAGCGGTTTTGTTTGGTGATGCTGGCTTAACTCAAATGGTTAATGCCTGCGACGCAAGATTCTCGGGAAGCAAAATATGCAACACTACAGAATTTGCGAATTCGGTCGCAAAACCGTGTGATGACGGGGAAACTGTTTGCCCGTCTGAGACCATGACTGGTCGAGCCTGGATCTTGCCAGTAATGATGCCGTCGTCGCAGGGCGGGGTGATAGAGATTAATGCTGGTGTTGAGTTCAACTCTGGCGATGAACTTACTTGCAGAGGTTGGTCTTCTCAGACCGATTTTGGTATGACTGCTACCGAACTGGGTCAGTTGGAAGGAAGGATTAGTTGCGGCTCGGAAATAAAGGTGGCCTGCTGCCTCTAATCACGCAAATTGATGTTTAAAACTAGTCAGCATCACTGGATGAAAGAAGTGTAGAAGGTTATCTGCTCGGTATCGAAAATCAGTATTCGATCTTCGGGGCACTGGAGACTTCCGGCTCGTCGGCAAATGATAATAGTTGAAAAGTACTCAGCAGATCACCCAGAAAAAACGCATTATCAGCCTGGGCTATTAGCATTCAATGTGCTTCAAATCGCCTTTGGTAACCGTCCCTTCTACGAGCGAGGCGCTTGCTGGTAAGCAAGTTCCTTTCGCCTACTTTTTTCAAATTGGCCTCTTATGTATCTAGACGGTAGCTATCACAATCACAGCGGCAGTTTCCCCACCCCCCTCTGCTGATATATTCACTACCTCATCCATTGCAACAGGCTGTAACTATGAAAGCTGAACTTCAAGACGCAATCGACCGCGCCAATGCACCAATGGCTGAACGAGACGAACTGGCCGATCAAGGTCGATTTAAGCTGCCAGCAGAAGGATATATTCGGTAGCGTCAGCGCATGCGCAGAAGCGAGATATTCCACCCCCTAATGTATCTGGCAGATAACTACTGCTATCGGATGAATGCGATGGGTACAAAGAAAGCAGAACTAATCAGTCTTAAAAAATTAACAGTCCCGTCATAGTCTACGAAGGTTCGACGCCTAGCACTGGTAGACGATGACAGGAGGAAAGCAATGCGTTTTATTCATACTAGAAACCAGTACATTGGGGTAATTTTTTTGCTCTCGCGCTCTTAGCTCTAGAGCTTTTCAGGATGCCAACACCCATGAGTTTAGGCTGGTATGACTGCGTCCCAAGTAATCAAAATGGACATTGCTTCGTCCCCAATCACTTCTGGGGAGTCTCGGGTTTTTCAATATTATTCTTTACTGGTGTGGATCTCTATTTTGTGTGGAAAATAAAAATTCGTGAGTAGTCTCAGGGCTTAGGTAACCAATTAATGAGCCCAGCCTAATGAGTGGGGGTAAAAAAACTACGAAACACGATCAGATAGATAATAAGTCCTGCGTAAGTAAAGTCGTTAGCCTTCCCGCCATCTTTGGCGCGTGTCTCGTCCAAAACGTGGCGTAAACACAACGCAAAAAAACCAAAAGGTACCCCAAAACGGAAGCCACTCTATACCCTTTGTAAGCATGACCGTAAATAAGGCGGCAAATATAGGGATACACAACACCAAACATGCGCAATCGAACCAACGCGGGAATCCTGGTTTTCTTTTCCCCTCGCCGAAAGACACGGGTTTAATTGGTTTATGGAGGCGCTGACGGTGAAACAAGAACTGTGGAAGGAATGTAGATACTACAAATATGCAATGATAGGTGAAGAGCGAAGTCATGCTTATGTTTTCGGCTATCAGGCAATATAGGCTTAGAAGTCCTGCAAGAACCGCGACCTGCTTTATGTACTTGTCGGGGTCGAAATCAACGCGACGTCGTCGAAATACTGGCTTTGCGGCGGGTATCTTGGTTGCGACGGTGAGCGCGATTAATATTGGAACTACAATAAACGCCACAAAAAAACCGACATCCCAATCTATTTTAGCCCACGAGAACCAAGGCGCGGTGATGAATGCGCCCCAAGGAACAAAGAGCCAATAAGCAAAACGAGAATAAAAACTGGCAAAATGTCGTTCGAGCAAGCGCTTCATTAATTCCGTCGGAGTCAGCTCATCTATGGTCAAAACTAGACCTTGAAACTTCCGCCGTCCAGTTTTTAACCGCAACTTAGCAAATTGAAATTCTTCTAATGTATCTGGCGGGTAACTACTGCTATCGGATCGCTGCGAAAGCCCCCCCGGGGGTGCTGACACTCTGCTGACACAAATAACCCGCCATAACCCTTCAAAACCCAAATAAACACAGCAAAACGGCCAGAAGAGTAGGGGTTATGTTGTGTTATCTGGGGTTATATAGCGATCCAAGGAACTATTAATTAATTTGTATTTTACCTTCTGGCGAGTGGGTCCCTCTTGCTTGAAACGAGCACTTAATTCACAGACTTGTTGATCTCCTCGTTAGCTTCTAGCAATCGCCATTTCCCATCAAAGCCCTCAAGCTCATAGTCCCCCAAATCCCTAAAGTCCAGTCCAGATCCGAAGGCGAGGCTCTTCAAGACATCAGAGACTAACACTTGATCTGCAGTAGCCGAGGCTTGTATACGAGACGCCAAATTTACATTTATTCCACTAATGTCCGTATCGTCCTTCTCAATTTCTCCGACGTGTAGCCCTGTTCTGAGCTTTAGATTTAACTCTTTGGCACTTTCTTTGATAGAGAGCGCGCAACGAATTGCTCTGGCAGGACCAGAAAAAACTGCGAGGACGCCATCGCCTAGACCTTTAATAAATATGCCATCAAAGGCTTCTATTTGCTGCCTGCACATTGCCTCGAATTCCCTAATTTTTTTCCTCCATAACTCATCGCCGAGATCAATCTGAAGCTTGGTTGAACCAACTATATCGTTAAACATAACCGTCGCGAGCACGCGAACTTGCGGATTAAACTCGCTAGAAGTTTGGCTAGTTACCGCCGAAAAAGCGCAAATCTCGTCAGCTATCCGAGGGTCTCTAGACATGAAGAACGTGTGACCAGCGTCTGAGAGTTCCACCAGCTCAGAGTTAACGATACCCTCATGTAACGCTCGACCATATTTGAATGGTATAAGTTGGTCGTCGTGAGAATGCATAACTAACGTTGGACACCTCACGTCTTTTAGAAATGCTCTGACGTCCATTTCTCCAAGTAAGGACATCATTTTCCCCATGTCACTCGCATTGGTTGATGCTAGCTCGTATTCCCTAAAAAGGCGTCGAAGCTCGCTATTTATGAGCATACGAGATGGCACAACACTTCTGACAAAGGAACCGTCTCCCCAGGTCTTTCGCACTGACTTTACGGCTTTGTTCATCGCCCTTTGCTTAACAAATCGGCCAATAAAGCCGGGATAGCGATTCAGTTTTTCAAGTCCTGGCGTGTGAGCGAAAGCGCCGAATAAAATGAGCCTCTCAGTCCGCTCAGGATACATTGCAGCGAACAGTGCGCTTAAGGAACCACCCTCTGAGATACCAAGAAT
>PKCZ01000058.1 GCA_002862405.1 Pseudomonadota bacterium | reverse complement strand
GCGCGAAAAAATATCAGCTAGAGCTTGCGATCGGGCGGCAAAGTTCACTTGGCGTCGAGCTGCAATGCAATTGCTGCAAGCGATCGCCTCTGCTGAGAATAACAGTAGCTTGAAGGCTCAGCTAGAGGCTTTGAACGCATCATGAATTTGTATGTAATTATCTGCTCTGTCAATCGACCAGAAGTCCTCAACGACACCGTTAAGGGTATCCTCAAGCAGACTAAGCTTCCTGAGTCTATCCTTATCAGTGTAGCCTGCGAAACCGATGTATTAAAAGATACGCGCGATTTAGCTAATGTAGACGTGCGAATAGCACCCGTTCGTGGGTCTAGCGCACAGCGTAACTATGGCGTCGATTGCCAAGAACCAAACGACAACGACCTAGTCGTATTTCTCGACGACGATGTTGAACTCTCATCCAACTATCTAGAAACAATGGTCAAACTGTTTCAACGCCATCCAAAAGCAATCGGGCTATCTGTTGAAACCCTAATCGGCGGTCGGATGGTTTCACGTGAAAAAGCACAAGAATGTCTCCATAATTTCCAACCGCTACCTGTAGAACAACTGACTATCCGCAGTAACGGTAAGCATTGGACCTGCCATGGATGCAATATGCTTTTCAGGGCACAGCTTCTCAAAAAAGAGCGATTTGATGAGAATCTTCCGCTTTATTCCTATGCTGAAGATTACGATTTCTCAATACGAGCAGCACGACATGGACAAGTCGGGAGAGTAGCAGGAGTTGGTTTTGTCCATTTATCGCATTCGAGTGGCCGAGTTTCAGAGATTCGCCGTGGTTATAGTATGGTTGCAAACAATTTTTATTTACTGAATAAAAAGGTGACACATTTGCCGCTATTTAAAGCACATATTAGGTTTTGGCTAATTATCGTCTGTAAAGAAACATGGATCAGCCTTTACAGAGCGCTGTTAGGTCGCAATGCGGATGAGATTGATTACTCTGGACGAGTGCGTGGACGCTTGATGGCTGTCGGCGATCTTATTATTGGGCGTTGTTCTCCGAAGGAAATTTTAAATGGCAAGCGCTTTCGATAGTTGATCTAAGTAGCATGAAATGGACTGTCTTAAATAACAAAAACTTCTAGTGGATATTATACCAGCAGGATTATTAGCACTCTGTATCTGGTTCGTGTCGATGTGGCGTGGAGTACCTGCAGCAACGACGACAATTATTGCTATGCTGCCATTTGGGATGCTCACCGCAGTCAACTTACCAGCAGTGGGGGGCCTCAGCCTAAAAGTAAGTAGTGTTTGCGCAGGCCTCTTGATCGTCTGGCTGGCAATCACGCATATTCGTTCGAGTGATCACATCTTCAATCATCAGAATCTTTCGGGGTCGCATATAGCCTTAATTCTTCTGATTATCTATGTGGTCATTTCTGCAGTGATCAATGTCCGGATCTTCCAAGGGGAGATAGATGTATTTTCACTGAATCGTGGCGTTGATCGTAGTGGAAAAGGCGCCATTGGAATGTTGACGCGATTACATCCAGGCGCGTCCAATATTTCACAAACATTCTATATGCTACTGAGTTCGAGTTTTTTCTTCGCTGTTTTGCTGGTCATTCGCAGATATGGAATTAGATGGATTCATCGTGCTCTAATAGTAACCGCGGTCGCTCATTTAGTCTTGTTTGTTTTAGATGCACTTGAGTTGGATGGTTTACTGTCATTCATACGGACTGCTAATTATGCCTTACTAACCCATCATGAGGTTCATGGGTTTGCACGAGTGATTGGTGGATTTTCTGAGCCATCTGGCTATGGGTGCTTTTCATCCGCGCTGCTTGGGTATTTCGTGCTACACACCTTTATTTCTAGGTCTTGGTTATCGGGATTTCTTGCGCAAGCGCTTGGGTTTTGTGTCCTTTTATCGTTCTCTTCTTCCGCTTATTTTGGTGCGTTCTTCGTCGTTCTCATCCTATTAATAGTGATCGCACAAAGAACTATCGTTGGAGCTGGAATACCACGATGTTTCGTTTACCTGGGGTGGATCGCTGGTGTGCTTGGGATGGTGTTTTTCATGTTGAACTCGGCGCTAGTCGAGCAGATCCTCGATTCGTTGATTTTTAACAAAGCTTCAAGCGCTTCGGGGCAAGAGCGTGGTTTGTGGGCTCAATACGGGTTACGAACATTCTTAGATACTTATGGACTTGGTGCCGGAGTAGGCTCGATTCGGTCGAACGGTTGGCTAGCTGTGTATCTAGGTTCGGTTGGAATTCCAGGTTTTTTGTTGGCATTGGCTTTTTGGCTACAGGTTTTACTAAAGCCCTTGAGTCAAGCGCTGCCAGATGAAGCATCTGCTGTTTTCATTGCCTGTAAAACAGCGGTTGTCGTTACGCTGATGATGAAGCTGTCAAGTGCGACGACTCCTGACCCTGGCTTTTTGCTAATGCTTTTCGCTGCATGCATATGCGGTATACGACAGCAGGCGATGGAACTGGATTGAGTAGTATTGAGAAAGTTTATGGGCATTTAATCTGATCAAAATGGATAGGACACAAACAATCGACCAATCAGTTAGGGTGAAAGATACGGCTGTATGCTATGTCACAGATCCGGGATTCCTTCTTTGCACCTTGCTTTCAGCTTCATCGATTGCAGAGGATTCTAAGTATACTGAACTAGCTGATGTCTTCATTTGCTTAGTGGGTTTCGATGAATCATGGCATGATAGGTTGAAAGCGCTTTTTTATGGTAAAAATATTCAGTTCCTTCCAATGAAAGCAACGGATTATGATCCAGGAATTGATTGCTACTTTGAACCTTCGCATATCCCTAAATCAGCTTTTGGAAGGCTTGCCTTACATAAGGTGCTACCGGATGTGTATTCAAATATAGTTTATTTAGACGGCGACACTTACATTGTTGATAGTCTTGAGTCACTTTTGACTCACCGAGTGAAGCCTGGGCACATATTAGCAGCAAACGATTTTCTGTGGCTGTGTGAGGGAGAGAGAGGGGCGTTTTGGAAAAGACACGTGGACTATTTGAACTACCACGGAATTGATAGAGCCGACGGCTATTTTAACTCAGGTGTTTTTGCGCTCAAAAGAGAGACATTGGCTAAATCCTCCGAATCGATTACCAACTACTTTAGGGAGCACTCAGGTGCTTGTTTATATCACGACCAAAGTGCCTTAAATGCTTACTTCTATGGGCACAGAGAAATCTTATCACCACGCTATAATTATAGTTTAAATTTTTACGATTTGGATCGAATGGAAACAGATCAACCTGCCATTTTACATTTTACCGGTGGGGAAAAGCCTTGGAAAACAAAGGCGAGTGTGTGGCCGCAATCGATAACAAATGCATACATTGAATTTAGTGAAACGTACGCGGACTTGCTTCCTTGTGGGTTGAATTTTGCAGCGAGTAAACCAAAACGTAAGACTGCTGTAACTATGAGAATTTTAAAGAGTACTCGCCGTTACAAGCGCAGAAAGTTGATGCATAATTACATGATCGAAACTGAATTTGCTTTTTAAAAGAGATATGTAAGATGTTAGGTTTTCGGCCATTTAAAAGATTTTTTGGGCAAGCATCTTCGCCTCGGCGAAAAAATTTGAACAAGCTTTCGATTGTTTTAGGAGAACAGGTCGGCCTCAGGGTGATCAACTTTTTCACCTTTGCTTTTGTTGTTCGTTACGTTCAACCGGCTGAATTAGGAATTTTGGGCCTCGCTTGGACTTTTATTTACTTCGTTGAGACACTTAGTAGCAATGGTCTGGTTTCGGCGTTCATTCAATATGAACGTATCAATGCCGTGCGCAAAGCTACCTTCTTCTGGTTGTGTCAATTTAGTGGTGTTCTTAGTGCTTTGCTTGTGCTCATTCTCGGAGTTGTTGCAGAAAGTGTCTTTGGCCGTGCGGGAATCACCTCGATCTGTGGCTGTCTTGGTTGTCTCATTATCTTTCGTATGTCAGGGCTTGCACACTGTTCAATGGTGTTACGTGAGCAACGCCAAGGCGTATTAGCCTCTAGGGCACTTATTTCAAATGTTCTTAGTTCAGGCCTAGGAGTTTATCTTGCATTCTCCGGTTTTGGGATATGGGCACTTTTATGGAAAAATGTGCTTCAGGCATTCTTGGATTCAGCATTCATTATTATGTTTAATCCATGGAAACCAGTGAGAGCTTTAGACTGCTCTTTTACGGCTCATTTGTTTCAGTTTTCATTCCCGTTAGTCGGAGCCAAGTTGGTGCGAATGGGGATTGACAGTGTTAGGCAAGTGGGCGTGGGTTCGGTTTTGGGCCTTAAAGTGCTTGGCTCGCTTGAGGTTGCTCGTCGCTTGCCTGATATCGCTCTGCAAGTGGGAAAAGGCTTAATTTGGCGTTTTTTATTCCCCCTAAATGCAGAGAAAGTGAGGCGAGGTGAACGCCTTTCATCCCTGTATAGGCGTTTCTCCATATTCTCTCTTGTTGTCGCATCTATGGCATTGAGCATTATTTACCCATTTAGTTCTCATATAATTATTGGACTGTTTGGCTCACAGTGGACCGATTTAGGTTTTGTCTTCTTTTTATCCTGTGTGGTGACGACTTTATCTATTTATAAGGGGTTTATTCAGAGCTTTTTGATTTCCTTGGGGCGGAGCCGGGCGGCTGTAGTTGATATATACTATATGTTAGGGGCTCTACCTTTGTTTTTTTTCGCGCTCAGATGGGGGCTGGATGAAGCGCTAATGATTACAATTATAGCGAACTTAACTGCTTGTATCCACCTACATTGCTCGTCCATCAAAAGCATGCAATCTATCGATGCTGTCATTGAATAGCTTTGATCTAAGATAAATAGATTGTATTACGGTTTACGCTTAAATAAAATTTGATTTCAACTAAACGGAACAAACAGTTTTTTCTGGAATAGAGTTAAGTCGGTAGTGTTTATGGGCAGCGTTCGAATTCCACCGATGATGTGAAATCATGATTATTATAGATGAGCTCGAATTTGCGTACGTCCATATACCTAAGTGTGGTGGGTCTTCGGTTTATTATACAAACTATAACCTGGGATTGACTCTAGTTGATAATGGTCATGATCAAAAGTCGACCCATGTGCCGCTCGGCCATGTTAAGGCGACTGATCCAGAACTGTATCAAAAAGTGTGCAATTATCATTCATTTG
>PKCZ01000017.1 GCA_002862405.1 Pseudomonadota bacterium | reverse complement strand
AGGAATCACAGTTATCTGTGCATTTTCTGCAACAATGCTACAAGCCCAAGAGGAAGAAGAAGTTATTGTTCTTGAAGAGGTTGACGCTGACTCTGTTCCCATTGAAGAGAGCATCTTGGCGACTACACGTCCAATCAGCTCTGTATATGGAACAGCCCGATCAATCTTGGATACACCACGGAATGTGAACATTATTTCTCGTGAGCAGCTAGATGCCATAAGTATCAGTTCGGTGCGTGATTTCTCCAAATTAACTTCGTCGTCTTACACAAAATCAAACTTTGGTGCTCCAACAACACCCAATCTACGTGGACAGGAGGCTGACTTGATGATTAATGGCATACGCCGTGGGCACTCGACCAACGGTAATGGTGTCCCTATTAATTTTAATTCAGTTGAATCTGTTAATATTGTTAAAGGACCTGCAGGAGCGGTATATGGTACTTCTCCATATGTAGGTGGTTATGCTGACTTGATTACCAAACGTGCTTATTTTGAAGAAGGAGGCAGTTTTGAGTATTCGTTGGGAAGTTATGATCAACACACTCTCAATATTGATACTAACACTCCGATTTCCGATACCTTAGCTATCAGAACTTCAATACAACTGAAAGAATGGGAGGGTTTTTGGGATCGTTGGTACGACAAGAGCCAATCTGTCTATGCCGCTATTGCATGGAAACCTAATAGTAAGTATCGCTTAGATTTGATGGCCGAATACTATAAAGGTAATTATACAGAAAACTGGGGTATAAATCGTGTTACACAAGACCTCTTCGATAATGGCCGTTATATTGTTAATAACCAGTCAGACGCAGGCTATGCTGTGCATAACAGTAACCTAGGTAATCGTATCGGAAGTGAGGAACCTGACGCAATTCTGCCTGGTCCAGGTGTCATAGATTCAACCGCTGCTGTAATGGGTGTACCATTTGCTGCTACAGGACTTCGCACCATAACTCCTGTTGATGTTAACAATACAGTTCCAGTCAATCGCTCGTGGAAACTCTCAGCACCAGGTGACGATTCCAATGCAGATGTTTTCTGGGCACAAGCTATTCAAGAATATAAACCTTCAGACAACCTCACAATTATAAATAATACCTATTTTCACTACAAAGACCGTCACACATTTAGCTCCTATCATTATTCCGAATTGTTGAAAGACAATTGGTCGATAGAAAACCGTTTGTCTTTTCTTACGGATTTAGAGTCGGACAGCTTCCAAAAAATCTCTCTCAACTACGGAGCACGTTTTAAATATCAAGAAATATGGTTTACAAATCATTATTATAACGAGCCAGTTAATTTTTATGATCTTACACGTGATCCGGAATTTAACCGTGTCCCATTACAAGGATATGGAGCCAATCCTTACGTAGCAGGTGTTACTCCGCGCGGAATTTTAGACCAGTGGTACGTAGGTTGGACCTTCAGTGAAGATTCTATCGAATCTGAAGATACAGAGACTTTCTCAATTTCTCCCTATTTCCAATCAGACTTTGTAGTATCAGATCAATTGTCTTTCTTATTTGGATACACTGTTGATATTATTGACCACAAGGAGGGCACTCCTGTGGAGATTGTAGGACCATTTGGACCGCTCGATCACACAAAGAAAAGTTTTAATGGAACAATGCACAACTTCAACATATCTGGGTCCTACAAGCCATCCGAGACAAGTGCAGTATATCTTACCTACAATGAAGGGAAGCATGTATCCGTCAATACTGGTGGCGCAATTGAAGGCAAATCGCTTGATGAAGACAATGTTACTGAGCTTATTGAATTGGGTGCAAACATCGTATTATTTGATGGTAAAGGTTACTTAGGCGCTGCGCTATTTAGTCAGGAGTATACTGAACGTGACGTAACAGGTGGCATTAGCCAAGTATCAACAGAAGGTTTTGAAATTGAGCTTAATTACCAACCCAATCGCAATTTATTTGCTACTGTTGGGTATTCGTGGCTTAACTCAACCCGCAGTGCTGTATCAATGGCATCTCCATACACCATTGATCGTGCTGACGAAACTGGTGATTTTTATATATCTCCATGGTTTGCGGATATCCCTGAAGATCAGGAGTTTGAAAATGCTGGATGCCCCAAGCATCTTCTAAACGCTCTAGTACAATACAAATTCGACAATGGATTTGGTGTACAAGCCAACTTAGTTCTTTGGGGTAAAATGAACTCTGGCTACGGTGGATATCCTGTAACAATTACAGGTGTGGACGGAGTGACAGAATATGAACTTACAGCCAACACCGCACGTCTTGATATACAATATGAGGTAGATGCAAAGATCTTCTACGAGTACGAAGATTGGACCTTCTCACTATCTGCTTTCAACATTACTGACGAAGAGAATTGGGACGTTAACAATTCTCTATATGGTAATGGTTCTGCTGTAGCTCGTCCTGATACTACATTCGAGTTTAGCGCACTATATAAGTGGTAAAAGCTTAATTATTAAAGTTTTAAGCGGCAGGATTAAATCCTGCCGCTTTTTTTGCTTAGCAATATTAACTGGTAGGCGCTGCTGCTTAAATTGGGTATTACTTCGCTTCAAATAAGGGCAACAATTCCATTTCAGGTACTGTGACCAATCCTTTATCTGTCAGGCGAATTTCAGGTATGACCGACAGTGGTAATAGATTGAAGCCCATGTAAGGAAGGGTACAGCCCATTTCTGTCCACGCTTTCTTTAGTATAGTGGATTCCTTGGCGACCACGGTCGCGCGTTTATCCGATAGTAGTCCTGCAATCGGAAGCTCGACCTTTGCAATGACGTTGCCCTCTTTTACAACAACAACAGCCCCTTGGGACTTGTTGATTTCTTTCAGCGCGAGTGTCATGTCTGCTTCATTTGTTCCAGCGATGATTATATTGTGCGCGTCGTGTCCAACACTGCTAGCTACAGCGCCACTTTTTAGTCCAAAGTTTTGTAATAGTGAGTAGCCAACCCCACCATTTTTATCATAACGTTCGACGACAGTTAAATAGCACAAGTCATGTTCTTCTAACACACTCTCCCAGGAATTTGGAACTTCAGTAAGCTCGATTATGCGGTGAAGTGTCTCGATGACCGGCAATGCAGTGCGAATACAGTTAAGCTTCCCTAAGCTCTTTGGAAGAGCAGGAACAAGTTTTGGCTTTTTCGGCAGACTGACGGTTTGGTAGGCAGGCTTCGGGTATTGATAGCGCTCTTCGGTAAAAATTTTATCCAGACTGGCTGTGACAGATTTGTCTTCAACGACCAGTTCACCCCCAAACCATGTATTTTGAACTTCTAACTCATCATTGAGTAAAACTAGGTCCGCGCGCCTGCCTGGGCCAAGGCCACCTAGTTCATTGTCCATTGCGTAGCGTGTTGCGCCATGCAGCGAGCCAGCACTCCAGGCTAGTTCGGGGCGCATGCCAGCCTTGACCGCTTGGCGCACGACCCAGTCCATGCCAAATAAAAACAGATCATCCGCATCGCGGTCATCCGTGCAGACGCAGACTCGTTTAGCCGCAGCGCCGCTTTCGATGACTGGCTTAATTGCTTCGGGAAGACTGTGCCATGGAGTTGTTGGAGGGCCTCCACGCAAGAAGATCCAAATACCAGCTTCCAGCATGTCATCTGCAATGTCTTTATAAATTGCTTCATGGGTATCAGTGACTCCAGCAGCTGCATATGCGCTTACAAATTCGCGGCCGTAAATATGACCACAAACTGGCTTCCCTCGCTTTAGGGCTTCGGCTATAATTGCATGCGAGCGTTCATCGGAATGACAGACCTGTACGAAGTCCATTTTTTCGCCTAATGCCACCGCCTCAGGCCACTGATCAAAAATGCCCGCAATTCTTTCTGGAGTCAGGTCTCCGCCAGCAGTCTCAAATTCGGGTGATGTCGCAGGTACGGTACTAGGAACAGTTAAAAAGATATTCAGCGGAGCGGCTCGCGCGTCTTCTAGCATCCATTCAATCCCAGCTACCCCTGAAACATTTCCTATCTCGTGACTGTCGCAAAAAATCGTAGTTGTGCCATTGAGCAAAGCCGCCTCAGCGTAGGCACATGCAGTCATCATGCTACTTTCAATGTGAATGTGTGGATCGACGAGCCCAGGCGCAACAATACCACCTTGGGCATCGTAGAAATTTGTATCTAAACCACAACTACGTGCGGTCCCTGCTGGTTGAGTGCAAGCAATACGCCCTGATTTCAACCAGATCTCTTTTTCTGTCAATATCCGCTCTGAGTAGGTAGAAAGAAGGCGAGCACCTGTGATGACTGAATCTGGTGTTAGAGTCTTCATGGCGACTCGCGCGAGTTCCTGCGTTACACAGTGGAGCGGTGGGATTTTATTGAGCGACATGATTGGTAAATTGAATGTTTGGTTTTGGGCTGTTGTCTACTTTTAAGTAAGCTACCAGCCGAGTTCATTAGCAAGAATCACGCTCGCGTCTGTTGGAACGCCAGGCTCTGCATCGGCTTTTTGATTGCACAAATTACCGTCGCTGTCCCAGAAGCGGATGATCATTTTACGTTCACTAAGTGGTCCCTCAAAATCGAGCGTAACGAAGTTGTTTTTGAGAATTTGATCTTGCTCGCCTTCAAAGACGTCAAGTCTTGCGGGGTTGCTTTCTTCTTGTTCTACTCCCGCCGTAAGCGGTGAGCTAGCAACCTCATAGAGTGTTGTGCTTTTGTTCTCCCAAGTGTGAATGATCTGGTTCACTTCACCGTAATGGATGTCTCCACTGAGAAAGACAACGCCGCGGATTTCTTCAGCGACTATACGGTCCATGAGATACTTCCATTCTTCAGGGAAATTTCGATAATTGTCTGAGTTGTTAGATTGGCTTAGCACGGAACTGCCCATGACAATTAAATTAAAACGCGCGGGGTAGCTTTTTAAGTCATTCGCGCTTTGGCTTAAATTCCAAGCAAGATGATCAACTAGCCAATCGACCTGCTCTTTTCCTAAAAGCGCTTTATTTTGGCCAAATGCCTGCGGGTTGCTTTCGCTTGGTGTTAAGTAGGTGCGATTATCTAATAAATAAATGTTAACATCCCCCCAATTTACATAAGTGAAGATTCCAGGTATTTCGGGAAGGCCTGAACTGGGGTTGCCCCACATTAGCTGAAATACTTCTGTAGCTTGCTCTTTGAGCCAGTAGTTTCGGCCGATATTGTTGGGGCCATAATCGTGATCATCCCAAGTCGCATAGTGAATAGCATTGCCAAATAATGGTGATAATTCGGGAGTCTGGCGGTCATGAGTCCAGCGGGCGATTAAACCTTCACGAGACTCAAAATCA
>PKCZ01000112.1 GCA_002862405.1 Pseudomonadota bacterium | reverse complement strand
AGTAGCCTTCGAATTTCGCCCGCGGCCAGCCGCGCGGATATTGACTGAAGGCGGCACTTTTCCAGTCACGCGCCGGATCTTTGAGTAAGGGGGTCACACTGTTGCCTTCCAAATAATCCGGCACGTCAATGCCTGCGAGCTCACAGAGAGTCGGGTAGATGTCCACATATTCCACCAAAGCAATGCTGCGTTGCTCGGTCTGGAACCCCGGCGTAGAAAGAATCATCGGCGCGCGAATAGAGTTCTCAAAATTCGTGGACTTGCCCCAATGATCTTGATCTCCCAAATGCCAGCCGTGATCTGAGATAAGCATTACTATAGTGCGATCGCGAAGTCCTAGCGCCTCTAGCTCGTCCAACAGTTTCCCTACCTGAGCATCCATATAAGACACACACGCGGCATATGCATGCTTCATTGTTCGCGCGACTACTTCGTCGCCTACCAAAAGTTCATTGGGGGATTCAGGTAGCTTGTATTTCTGTAAGTTACACCAGTCCGTTGAATACTTCGGTGAATTCTGCGGATGCCCTGGATTTGGCGACAACGGAATCTCCTGCCGCTCGTAGAGGTCCCAGTATTTTTTCGGGGCATTCCAAGGCAGGTGTGGCTTCCAATACCCCATCGCCAACATGAAGGGCCTCGCCTGTGTTGCCATGCGGCGCAGAGTTACAATCGCCTCAAGCGTGTTTTTTCCATCGTCGTAAAACCCGTCCTCCACACCGGCACATTCATACGGAGGCCGCTCGCTCTTTTTCGCCTTTTTTAAGGTCGGATCGGCATAGCTCGTGCCATAGCCCGCACTGTAAGACTTCTCCGTGAAGTCTTCGTGATAACCATGATGAATCTTACCCACAGCCCGCACATAATAGCCCTGGTTCATGAAATGGCGCAACAAAGAGGGCCGATCCCCCTCCAATAGATTTTCTACAGTATGGATCGAATAGGGATAATCACTGCCAGTGGTGTCGGGCCGTAAGCCGGTCAAAAAACTTGCGCGCGATGCCGTGCATACTGGCTGCTGAACATAGGCTCGCTCAAACAGAGTGCCCTCCTTCGCAAGCTGATCAATATTCGGCGTCACCATGTACTCAGCCCCGTAGCAGCCCAGCTCAGGGCGCAAATCATCCGCAATAATCAGCAACACATTCATTTGCTCCGCTGCCTGTAGGCCGCAGGCAAGGCATGTGAAGAACGAAGGAATGATTTTCTTAAACATCTTTTCTGACTATTGGGAGCGTCCGAACTCACCAAAGGTGTGCGGCAGATCAGAAACCACTCCCTCCAAGCCCTGCTGCATGCGCTCCAACTGCGCACGATACTCCGGATTCTCAGCCAAGTTCTGCTGCTCATACAAATCCTTATTCAAATCATAGAGCTGATTCGCATCCCAATAGGCTGGATACATCTCCTCGGTCTGATAGTTATGGTGATCCACCCCTGTCCAAAACACCTCGCCTGGACGCGCCTTCATCTTGGCCTCAATCTCCGGCGGCACACGGTTGGCGATATACTTCCAATCCCGCGTAACAATCGCACGCGAATTGCCCGCTTCGATCAACATATGTGTGCGCCAGTCCTTAGGCTCTGGCTGCCCAAAGAGCTGCGAGGTAAAACTACGACCATCTTGCACCATATCCGGTGGCGCATTACCACCAGCCACTTCTATCAAAGTCGATGCGATGTCTATGTTGCCAATTAAGCTGTCATTTTCTGCCCCGGCTTGAATATGCTCAGGCCACACCACCACCATGGGCACCTTTGCGCCGCCCTCAAAGACACTATTCTTGCCACGGCTACCGTGGTCGCTCGTGAAAATAACCATGGTATTTTCACGCAAGCCGAGCGCATCGAGTTGATCCAAGACCGCGCCCACGTAATCATCCATCCGCGTCGCCATTGCATTCTTTTCAGGGATACCTGCGGCCTTGGTCCGGCGCAGCACATTCTCCGCCGTTGGCAGAACAACAATCGGTTCTTCGACAACACCTGCAGAAGTCACACGTTGATCATAGGACGTCACATCATTATAACTGAAGTAATACTGACCATGCGGAACCGGCAGCGCGCAATAGAGAAAGAAGGGCTGCTCCTGAGTCTCTTCGATAAATTTCAATGCACCTGCACATTGCCAATCGAGATTTACAATTGAGTTCCCCCACTCCATGCGATCAACGACATCCCAACCGTAGCCATCGCTCAAATAGTCGACCCCAGCCTCATAATATTCCCGAATGGATTTCTCAAATTTCTTGGTCGTCTCATAAGTCGCATTGGGCTCATGCGCCTTTTTGTTGCGCTTCGGCAGCACCTTATCAGGCATGTTATGCCACTTCCCGATGATCCCCGTGCGATAGCCCAGCTTTTGTAGTTCCTTCGCCAAATTGGTCTCTTCACGCACGATCGCCGGTCGCCATTCCAAAGTTGCATGTGTGCCCGCTGGATAATCCCGTTGCAGCTCAATGCCTCGCGTTGCATAGCGCCCGGTCAATAAGCAATAGCGACTGGAAGTGCACACCGTGCCATTTACATAAAACCGCGTAAACATTAGGCCCTTCTCGGCCAATGAATCAATGTGTGGCGTCAGCACCTTCGGTACTCCCGCCTTGCGTCCTTTGTCAACCACGCGGCGCGCTCCATGCGGCGAAGCCCAAGTCTCTACACGATCCATCGTGATATTTAGCTCATCGGCGTCCAAATCGTCTGCATAAATAAATACGATATTTGGCTGCAATGCCATAGACATAGAATTACCAAAAACTAGCCATAGCAATACCAGCAACATTCCTTTAGAGTTCATCGATTTCGAGGTATAAATATCAAATAAGTAAATGTAAATTTAATGAATGCAGTGGCGACAAGAGTCAATACACCTAAGGCAGCACAGTCACACTGACCTTGTTCAAGTAGATCCCCGCTAATGGGCCACATGCCCGCCCGCTAGGAAACTAAATCTAAGCGCCTGCGCAGAGGCTTATTGAATCCTGTAGCTCCCGGGCTTGGCCATGAAACGAAGCGGCGCCGTGCCGAGCAAGTCAACCGAGCGAAACTCGGCACCTTCGATGCGGTAGACCTTTGGACTAATTGGTAAATTCGGGGCGGCAATGGTCATGACATGCTCCACGTCAGTAATATAGCGATTCGACACTTGCTTCTGATACTTCCTAGCGATCGCATAGTATTCCTGCGGACTCGCATAGGGCGGGTCATCACTTACAGGGGCTTCACCATTCGCATCCAGCATCTTGCCGCCAGTCACCGGCGAACGAAGCCATTCGCAATCTGGCATAATCTCAACCAGCACTTCACCAGATGGTTTAAAATCCACAAAATACAGCCCCTTACCATCGTATTGAATCAGCGGCGAATCGCCCACACCTCGGATTAGCTCAAAGCCACGAGCCAATCGTTCCGGCGTCAAAAGCTGATCGACATAACGCGGCGGCATATCGCCGGAATAGATCAGTGTTGTATCATCCGCATACGCGGAAATTTGCTCCTTGAAATCCAGTGCGACGTTTAGGGAGTAATCCTCATCCCGCCCACTAGTCGCATAAGGATTATAGAGCGGAGTCTTACGAAAGACTTCCCCGGCCGCAATAAAGGAAGCTGATTTCCCCGGCGTGGATTTCAGATTCAACAAGTGTTGCGCTGCAATGTAATTGGACAGTTCCGGTAGGATATAAGTCCACATCGTTGCAATCTGAGCTCCTTGCGCGCGAAAGTATTTCGCCATCGCAGGATACATGTAGGAACTCATATTAGCATGTGTCTCCCACTCATAAACATAATGGGCCTTATTGCGAAACGCAGCTTCATTCGCCCACCCCTGCAAATCTCGTTGATCATAGGCATCCTGCAAATACGGCAACGAATTGTGCTCCGTGCCCAACTTGCGCAGATCCTTTTCGGCATCACGCAGATAGTTATACACCGTGCCTTGAGTCGGATAAGTGGAAAAGCACACCGCAGGCACCTTCGACGCGAGCGAAGCAAGCCACTCGGCATCACCTCCATTGTGGCGTATCGCCATCGACCACTTGTGCGACCACGCGACAGGTGCGCGGCACCCCAGTTGTTCGAGAAAATCACACATCTGATTAATATATTCTAGCGTATATTCCTTGCGCCAAAGCTGGAAATTTTCAGCCGTATTCGGCAGCGCCTTGGACTTTAACCAAAACACATAGTATTGATGGAACGATGCCTCTGGATCATCCACATTCGGCGTATGCGGTTCATTCACTAATTCCGCGATACAAAATGCGGAATCATCGATCATTCGTATCCCATCATAACGATTCTCATGCGTCAGCAGGTTACCAATATACACCTGCGAACGGTGGATAAAATCAGGATCAAGCAGCCAACTGTAATAATCGATCTTGCGACCACCGTCTGGATGCTCCATTAAAGTCCCGGCCACATTCTTATCGTTCGCTCCAAGCTCGTTGATAAAGGCAAAGTAGTAATAAATCCCACGTTGCCGACACTGCGCCATCAAATAATCTAAAGTGCGCAAATTTGGCGTATCGCGCAGCGAGCCATCAAAATTGGCCAGCTCATGCGGCGACAAAGTCACCCGAATCACATCACACCCAAGCCGCTGAACTTCATCCAAGCCCGCGTCAACAAGCTTGAAATAACTCGCCGCGTCGAAGCTAGCCCGCGGGATCAAACCAGCCTTCACGAAACGATCATATTCCCATCCAACCGAAGGTTGAAAATTTACTCCCCATAAAATGACCTCTCTACCGTCTGAATATACATAACGCCCGTCTTCGACCGAGATGCGCTGCTGCACATCCGAAGCTGCGAACACACTAGTGAAAAGTAGCGCGAGCCAGAGAAAGATGAGTGGCAAACTTTTTTTAATCATCGCCCAAAACGGTGCATTTCAAAATCACTCCGCTTCTACCGAAGCATGAATACGGGTAATATTCGTAGTTTATTCATTTTGGTCGGGGCAGAGGGATTCGAACCCCCGACCCCCTGCTCCCAAAGCAGGTGCGCTAGCCAGACTGCGCTATGCCCCGATACCAAATGAAGATCGGAAGCACATCCGATTTAGCCTTTCTGTCAACCTACATTTTACCAATAAAGTGCGCCACTTACAGGCACTCCCACAACCTGAAGACTCTCTGTCCTACACTTCTGATCGCAACAACAAGCATCGGTATCTCAGCGCCGATACTCTAGCGGTGATCCCAAGGAAGTTGCACGTCGACTAATTCATGGTCCCAAATTTCGAAAGAATCAAAGATTTTACCAGGGTTCAGTATGCCGAGTGGATCGAGGGCTTTTTTGACAGAGTGCATCGCGGCTATCTCCGATTGGCTATGCTGCATCCCCATGAAGGG
>PKCZ01000081.1 GCA_002862405.1 Pseudomonadota bacterium | reverse complement strand
GACCAGCGGTGCATCCTCGTCGGCGCTTGTTCGATAGGTTCGGTCAAACCCATTGCTTAGGGCCAATGAGGCAGACCAGTGTGGACTCAGGTCCCACGCGATTCTTGCCCCACCTATCAACGATGAGCTTAAGGGGATTTCGCTGGGACCATGATGGCTTCGCTTGAATCGGTAGCCAAGGTCAACGGCGACTGCCAAAGCACCACTGCGCCAGCTGCCCGTGTATGACACCTCAGGTGGCGGAAGATCGTTTAAAAAATTCCCGTCACCCGCTTCACCTCGCTGCCACTGCCATGCGATGCGGTGCTTGATGCGGTGGGCGCTTTCGATGGATAGCTGGCCATCAAAGCCCCAGACTCTCCCAGAGCGCAAGTTTTGATAGGTCAGAGTACCGTTGTCCGCTCGCACGCGCTCGATGTAGTCCTCAACGCGGTTATAGAAGCTGCTGAACTCAAATACCCAAGTGTTGCTTTGACGACTGAGCGTGACTTGTGATCCGACTGTTTCCTCTGGCGCTAATAGTGAATTCCCCTGAACTGTTCCCCTGGGTGTTTCGCCCGAGAAGTAAAGTTCGCTCAAGGTTGGGAGTCGGTAGGCGGTCCCCAGCTCTGCGGCAAATAGCCAGTCACTTCGGAGTCTGGTGTCGATCTGAACTTGTCCGTTTAATTTAGTTTCAGATCTTGACGAGCCATCGTTACTCACTTGAGACTGGTCCAGTCGGCCACCCACGCGCAGGGTTGTGTCACCTAAAAACAACATTCGATCGGCAAAAACACCGCTGACTCGTTCATTGCCACCATCCACAAGTCCTACATTAATCGAGTCCCCGCCAAGCGGCGTCTCGATTTCGGCGATATCGACGTTCGTCCTTGCTGTTAGCTCGATGCCCCAACGATTTGTACTCGTCTCGTTGGTGTGTTGATGACTGAATAGCGCGCCATAAGTTTGACTTTGATATCGACTCAGGTTTTGTCGATCACCGATGCGCTCCGTTCTTGAAGCCCAGTCCTGATCATGAACATAGGCCTGCGCAAAGAGGCCGAGTTGGTTCGTTGCCCGCAGGTTGATGATGAGGTGTTCATCGTGTGGGTAGGTAGAGATGCGATCTGCTGGGAAGCGGTCGCTGCTTTTTCCCAGATCATGTCCCACACCAGCGATGACCTCGGAACTGATCAAAAGCTCGTCGACTGTCTGTGTGTTTCGCGCATACAGGGCAGATTGTTGGAAAGCTGTATTGAGCTGCTCATTGTCAGCGGCGCGCGAGTTATTGGCTGACTTGAAGGATCCTGCGATCGTGGTTTGATCATTAAGCCTTGTTTCAAGCCCAAAACCGCGATAGGTGCCCGCAGAGCCTAATTGAATATTTAGGGCTGTTTGGTCTGGCTCCCTAAGGGACGCACTGATAACGCCACCCATGGCACCCGAGCCGTACAGCGATGAGGCAGGACCCATGTCAGCCCTGATGTTTTCAATGAACGTTTCGGGGAGAAAGGAGAGCGAGTTTCCTGCGCGTCGGTCGGAGATGATGGGGACACCCGAAATCTCAGTCCTGATGCGCGAACGACTGAAGCCTCTCATGCTGTAACTCTGGAAGAGCCCACCTTGACCGTTGCTTGCAACACCGGCTAATCGAGCGACCAATTCTCCGGTGGAGAAAGCAGGGGTCACAAGATCGGTCGGTGACACCAGACGACTCGAGCCACTACTGATCAGCGAGCCGCTCCGGGGGTCTTTTACACCGCTGACAGTGATCTCTTCGAGCACCTCATCCGCAGCCAGGGGGGTCGATAAACCACTAAAGCTCGCTATGACGAGGGTGAGCTTGGGGATCACTTTCTTGTTACAACAAAAAGTGGTCATTGGAAATTGCGAATCGCCTTTTTTATCTCAGAGGCGAACATAGCATGAGTGCTTGTAGGTAATAAGCTAAACGCTTAATTCACGAGGAACGTGCCGAGCACAGATTTGCCCTCCATTTGAGGCCCGGATTCACCCATGGGGCGCCCCACTGCAAGGGGTACATTACCGACATAAAACTCGTAGCTTCCCGGTTTGATGGGAACAAAACTTACCGTTGCAGAGCCTATCTCATCACATTCGATGGCGTTGAAACTAAGACCCTGCAGGTGAATTTCCATATCTCCCACGCTGACTAGCCTGAGGTGTGCGCTATTCAAAAGCCGCGGCATCTCTAAGCGCCAACCACTGAGGTCACCCTTTACATCAGGGCAGCTGACAGTTAGTCGATAATAATTTCCTGAGTCCAACTCTATGACCGATGGTTCAATTATCGGATTACCCTCGTTTGACGTGGTAATTGTTAGCTGAGTGGGTGTCGGTGGGTATTGGGCAAGATTCCCTAGACTCTGAGCGGAGCCGTTCGCGGCTGCTGCACCGAGTAGGGATCCAAGCAGCCAAATTGATGCGTTCTTAAGTGTGGACATAGTTCAGTCGCCGCGTTCCTTGTTTTGCTGACTGTAGCGCGATTGACACAACTTAACAGGGAGGAAAAAGCCTAGCCGAAGGTTCTTTTACCGGCACTTACGATGAGGAGGCGCGACGTTCACCTTTTCGACGTTCTTCTTGGCGTCTTTCCGGCGTATCTCTGGGCTCCTTGTGGCGATCTTGGTTTTGCCGACGTTCGCCCTGACGTCTCTCTTCGGTAGTGCTCACTTTTGCCCCCTTGTTGTCTTAGCTCAGACAATCTTTTGTATACGGCCACCGGCAAGCTATCAAAAAGTACAGCTAAAGCTAACCGAAAGTGTCAAAACTGCATGAAGCAATAAACCATATTGCGTGTCATGCAAGGTTTGTAGACACTGGGACATCGAATACGGCTAAGAAAATGTGGAATAACAATGTTTGACTATCAAACGATCAGCGTTGAGGCGAAGGGTGGTGTTCACTGGTTAACGTTGAATAGACCTGAGAGCCTGAATGCCATCAATACTCAGATGGCGACGGAACTAAGAGACTACTTTTCAGGACTGTTTCAGGACCGTTCTTGTCGCGTTGTGGTGATGAAGGGAGCAGGACGTGCCTACTGCGCAGGGCTCGACATTAAAGACCATGCAGGCTTGGTGGAGGCGCCATTTGGTGGGGGATTTGGTTTCCAAGGCCACTTGGCTGACGTTTACATCAAAATGCGACGATGCCCTCAACCCATTATTTCCCTTGTTCACGGGGCTGCAAGTGGTGGTGGCTTCGCTTTCGCCTTAGCCTCGGATATTCGTATCGCGGGGGAGAGCATGAAAATGAACTCCGCGTTTATCAAAATTGGTCTCTCCTCTTGCGATATGGGTGTGAGTTATTTCCTGCCGCGACTGGTGGGTGTGACGATAGCTTCAGAAATGATGATGACCGGACGGTTCTTCAACGCAGAGCGAGCCCTCGCTGTGGGGCTGGTAAACCAATTGGTGGCCGATGAGGCACTGGATGAGGCGGCACAGGTCTTTGTCAATGAAATGATGGCTACCTCACCGATGGGACTTCGAATGACGAAGGAGGGCCTCAACATGGCCATTGACGCTGGGAGTCTCGAGGCCGCGATGGCCATTGAAAATCGAAATCAGGTTATGTGTTCAAGGTCAGCTGATTTCAAGGAAGGCCTGCAAGCCTTCATAGAAAAGCGAACACCTGTCTATCGAGACGCATAAGCGCTAGGGCATTTGTCCTTTAGAAAGTAGATAGAAATAAGAGCCGCCCGAATCACGCGCGCTCAAATATGAGCATCTGGTTGTTGGCAGGCATTGCATAATCTTGAGTGAGTGTCAGTCCACTGCATTGCGCTGTGGCTATTACAGCTTCAAAGTCTCGTACGCCACTTGCGGGGTCTCGATCTTTGAGCCATTGATCGAACGCGGCATTCGACTCGGTTGTGAATTGGCCGTTGTATTTGTAGGGACCATACAGGATCAGCAAGCCCGAGGACCTGAGAGCGTCCGCCGCCACTTGCACCAACCGTTCGCCAAGGGACTCTGAAACGATATGCATGACATTAGCCGCATAGACAGCGTCAACCGGATCACCGCTCCAGGCAAAGTCTGCAAGGTCTAGCACAATTGGCGGTTGGATATTCTCGGATTTATAGAGCGCGAGATTAGCCCTCAATATTGGTACGACCCCTTCTCGCTCAGAAGGTAACCAAGTGATACCCGGGAACGTATGCGACATATGAAGCGCATGCTGGCCCGCGCCGCTACCGATCTCTAAAACCGATGCGTCGGGCGGCAGATGCCTACCCATGACGTCCGCTATCGGTACTCTATTGTTCTCAGCGGCTCGCGAATAACCCTGCATAGATTCAGGTCTTCTGTTGGTCCGAGGATTGAGGTAATAAATAAATGCCCGCATTGAAGAACTCAGGACCGTGAATGTGATCGCTGGCGTCATATTCATTCACGATAGTCACGCTCATTGACCCTGGCTGAAGTTTGCAGTCGTGGGTGATTCTCACATTCGATACTGGGAGTTCAATCAGTTCACCAGTGCGCACCTCGGATATTCCAAGCGCACCATTTAGGTGGGTCCTTAAATCGCCGGCTGGACTGCGATAGTCAATGGGCGTCGCGTCCTGAATGAAGAAGGGTTGGCGACGCTCGTTCGCGCCTCGGAGCGTCCACTGGACAACCAATCCGTCTGGGCGATGGCGCTTGAATTGAACAGGGTCGGTAAGACCCATGCCGGAAAGCGGGGATGAGTGAGAGATATCATTGAGTTCAGTACGTCTGAAACAGAGATCGATCAACCCTTGAGGTCCAGACATCCAGTCAAGCAGTCGTGTCTGAAGATCCCGCTTAAGCGAACGCCTCAGGCCCAGCGCGCCAACGTGCCGCAACGATCGCATCATCAATCGAGCTCTGGAAGACTGAAGGGCGATCATTTCGACGTGGGGGTCGTTCGAAAAAACGATGAGCGCATTATAGGTGGAGCCGTTGGTACCACCGGATATTATGGTAAATCCCTTGGATTCAACCGAGTGATGGCTGTTGTGAGGTCGTCCACAAACAAAACGAGATGATCGAGTAACAATAGCAGCCTCCATGGCGGGAACTACAAAACCTTCAATGCTCATCATAGAGCTAATGAGTTTCGTCGGCACCAAGTTTCTCCACTGTTTACGGTAAAGTGAGGGCCGTAATTGGGGAGGGAGCGTCTCTTTACCTACGTGTTGGCACTGACTATCGTTACAGAAATTTGCGATCCAAGACTGAGCTGGCATGACACATCCATATGACTCCCTAACGCCAGACTGTGTGGTTGATTGCCTCGAGAGTATTGGTCTTGTTAGTGATTTGCGTCTTCTGGCGCTGAACAGCTACGAAAATCGTGTCTATCAGGTTGGGATTGAGGGTGCTGATCCCGTTATTTTGAAGTTTTACCGAGCC
>PKCZ01000166.1 GCA_002862405.1 Pseudomonadota bacterium | reverse complement strand
AGGCGCCCGGTCGACCAAGTACCTGCTCAGTCATCAGGGCTTCACCGGTGCAATCGGCCATCTGGTAGTAATCCATGCGGCCACGCCAGCCACCTTTTGCGAACCACTCCTGATGCTTCATGAGACCTTCCATATTGGGGTAAACAACAACGTGCGCGAACTCACCTGCAGCATCGGCTCCACCAATATTGGGATAAAGCGTGAACCAGCCGATGTTACCTAAGCCTTCGGGATTCTCCTTCACAAAGGCGGTGTGTACCGCGTTCAAATCATCATGAGACACGCCCTCTCTCCGAGTACACCAGTTCCATGTCGCAACCCTTTCGTCGTCACTGTTGATGGCATCCACATCCGCCCATTGCGTGAACATGGCGGCAAATTTCACGCTACACGACGCCATCTTTTGCCACTCGGCATTAAGTTTTTGGCCGGACTTACCGGACATCCACTTATCCCACGAGGTTCCCGCATTCTCGAAGTCGGTTATCAGAAACTCGACAAAATCTGCCGGATACGGGTTGCTCGCATTGTTGTGAGTAGCAAATGGAAACTGCCGTACCGAGGCTACCTCGGCATCATTTTTTGATGCCCATTTCTGATACCTTTTGAAAAAAGCCGCGTAGTCATCAAGTGATACGCCATCATTAAGAGAGCAAATATTTGCCTGAATCGACATGGGCTCTGCTGGGTCCATACCGCCCGCAAACATCTCGTGATCGTCGGCCAAAACACCCGCACCACAAAAGGTAAGTATCGAACCGAGTACAACCTGACTCATTTTTCTCATTGTTCATCTCCGGTCTTTTTGATTTGGAAGCTCTGCACCCCCGCCAGGTAAAAACGCGAAGGTGGTCCCCAACCAAAGACTAGGAACTGATGAGAGAATCACCCTATTTTTCGTCGATCGTTCGTCCGCTTCGTCACAATTGATATACACAAGTAAACATGCGGATATTGCGTCCGAACTGCTAAAGCGCCCGCATATCCTCCGCATTGACCGAGGGTTTGTACTGAGGTTCTGGGGACCCAGTGCCCGTCTCTTCAAACGCTAGCCCCACTGACAGCAGCAAGGAATCTGCATCACGACCACTCATGAACGAGACGCCCACTGGCACCCCGGCAATGGTACCCATAGGAACCGTCAGGTTGGGATAGCCGCTGATAGCGGCCATGGAGCCGGCGCCCGCCCAAGCGGGCCAAACGTCACCATTGACGACGTCGGCTCGCGGCGACACCGGACCACTGGGTCCCATCAGGACCTGAACATCATGATCGCGAAGTAACGCGTCAATGCCATCGTCTCGGGTCGTTTTGCGAATCAGCGCCAATGCATCCTGATAGGTATCGCTATCCATTGCCGGCGATTCGAGCGATGACTCAAGAATATCTTGCCCAAAGACAGCCTGCTCGACTTCGGCATTCTCGTTATTGAAGGCAACTAGATCAGCCAGACTTCGAATGGGAATATCCGCGGGCGAGCCACTCAGGTATTCATCAAGAAATACTTTAAATTCTGAGCCCAAAACCAGCCGCGCCGCCCCCCAAAACTCGGGTGGCGTATCGTTGCTTTCAATGCGCACAATCGTTGCGCCCGCCGCCTCCATTCGGGCTATCGCTTCGTCGAACTGCGCGTTGAGACGAGGGCTGTCGTTACGGGCAAAATCGAGCACACCCACCCGCAATCCCTTCACAACATTGGCATCCAACGATCCGGCGTAATCGTTCTGCCAGCCAGTCATCCCGTCGAGCATAAGTGCCGCGCCCGCTACCGATTTTGTGATGGGTCCCGCTGTATCCTGGGTAGCGGCAATGGGGACGATATGGTCAATCGGCAAAAGCCCGTGTGTGGGCTTCAGACCCACCACACCATTCACTTGCGAAGGACAAATGATCGAGCCATTGGTCTCCGTGCCTACCGTACCGGCGGCGAGACTTGCTGCGGTTGCAGCGGCAGAGCCTGAGCTCGAACCGCAGGCTTGCCGATCGAGCACATGCGGGTTTTTTACGAGTCCACCCACGGCTGACCAGCCCGATACCGAGTGCGATGAACGAAAGTTTGCCCACTGACTGAGATTAGCTTTGCCCAAAATAATGGCGCCCGATTCACGAAGCCGGGCCACCAACGGACTGTCCCGACCTGTTACGTTGTCGATGAGAGCTGTCGATCCTGCCGTTGTCGCCATGAGATCTTTCGACTCAATGTTGTCTTTTAGTAAGAAAGGCACGCCATCTAACGGGCTTTTTGCCTTTCCTTCGGCGCGTCGCATATCGCTTTTCTTTGACAACTTTATCGCACTGGCGTTCAGAGAAATGATGGCATTAAGTGTGGGTCCAGAGCGGTCAATGGCCTCTATGCGGTGGAGATAGGCTCGAGTCAGATCCTGCGAACTGAACTGACCGGTCTTCAACCCGCTGACAATCTCTGGCAGGGTCATTGCCACGACATTGACCGAACCTTTCGTGGGCTTCTCACCTGCATGGTTGTGGGCTGAGACGTGAAGACTCATCGCGGCAGATAACGCGAGGGCAACAAGGGAATATTTTCTGCTGGGACTCATGTATGGGGCTCCTTTCTCATTCTGACTTAGCTCGAACTTACCTAGAAACAGTCACCTCAGAGGGGCTGACGACTCGCTAATATCTCCAAGATACGTTTTCTCACACCGACGACAGTGGCGGGCTCCGAGTTGATAACACGGGTACTCAGGCGCTCGCCATCAAACGGTGTCCACGAATCCTCGCCGGATCGGTTTGGATTGCCTGTTTTAGCAAAGTTTGTCCAATGCGTAACCATCTGCTCAGAGACAAACCTGTCCTCATCAGCCCAGTCGTACCCCACCTTGTCTAGCGATCCGAACACCAAGGCCAGATCACCTGAGTGGTAGGCGCCACCACTTCGCGAACCGCCCTCGAGTGCTAGATAAGGCTGCTCAGGCATGTAGAGATGAAACGCAGGCGGCACGTGGTCCATGAAGTAGAGGTACGTGGATAGGCCCGTGAGGGCGTGATACTCAGCCCATCGCTGCATGCCAAAAGCCATGAAGATATCGGTCGATACTGCATGCAGAAGCTGACCTGGTGTGAGGTTCTCACTATCGTACTCGGCCTTGAGGTCTTCCGACAGGTCCCCTGCCACGTAGTTTAGAAACCCATCGAGTCCCGCTTGCGTAACCGACGCATCAACGGGAAACAGCTGTTCACCTTCGTTGGCCAAGAATCCAAGCATCAGCGGAATTTTGGCCTGACGACCTTCAGCGTAGGTTTGGCTAGGCCACTCACCTAAGACATCGCCATCGATCACGATGCGACTAGCTGCCTCCCAGTCCGAGTCGACCATTGCCAACAGCAAGGCATCAGGATCAGCTGCCAGCAATGCCTCTAGCGAATCTGCACCTAACGATTCCACCAGCGCCGAACCGCGTAAATGACCGTTGGCATCGTCGACCGAGAGTGGGTTTACACAGGCTGCGGACTGTCCAATGGCCTTATGAAAAAGGCCCTGGGCCGAGGGAGACACCATGAGCGAGCAGACGCTCTGCGACCCGGCAGACTGACCAAAAATGGTGACGTTATTAGGATCACCGCCCATTGCAAGCGCGTTATCTTTGACCCAGCCCAAAGCAGCGATCTTATCCATCAGCCCATAGTTTCCAGAGGCGCCCGACTCGGCCGCCTCACTCAACCACGGGTGCGCGAGAAACCCAAAGGGGCCCAGTCGATAATTCACCGTAACAACAACCACTCCCTGCTGAGCCAAAGTTGTGCCGTCAAAAATGAGTGAATGTCCTTGCCCACTGGTGTGCGAACCGCCGTGAAACCACACCATGACCGGCAGGCCTTCTGCATTGTCCGGGGTCCATACGTTGAGATAAAGGCAGTCCTCGGAAACCGGGAAGCCCTCCCGTCGCCACACAAAATTTGAGGTGTGGCGCAGCTGAAAGCAGCTGTCGGCAAAGGTGTCTGCAACGCGAACGCCGTCCCAGCCCGCAGCGGCCTCTGGTGGTTGCCATCGCAACTCTGCTACCGGGGCCGCGGCATACGGCAGCCCTCGGAAGACCGTAATTTCGTCGTCATACGGAGAGGGAATACCCATCACCTCTCCCTGAGCAAGAGACACCAGTGCACCTTCTTCCACGTCACGATCAGGCGTCTCGGTACTGCAAGCAGCCAATCCCAAAATGAAGACAGCCACGACAACACCTTTGATACTCATAAAACGTCCGTTCGTTATTATTTGGTGTCAACCACCACCCAGGGCTACTAGCACAATCCTTCCAGCTCAGCGGCCTCGTGCCTGACGGCTTCAGGCGAACCCAGTAGCTGCCGGTTGAAGCCTATCCGCTTGAACCAGTAGTGCAGGCCGACCAGGTCGGTAAAGCCCATACCACCGTGCACCTCGGTACTGGTTTTCGCAACAAACTGCCCTACTTCGGCCAGATGCGCTTTTACGTGACAGGCGGTGAGCAGCGCATCGTCGGTCGATTCATCGAATGCGTGTCCTGCATACCATGCAAAGGCGCGGCAAGGCTCGAGTTGTGATGCCATTTCGGCGCACATGTGTTTCACCGCTTGGAACGACCCAATCACTCGGTTGAACTGCTTGCGATCAAGTGAATAAGCCACGGCCTGATCCAACATGTATTGTGCGGCGCCCAAGGTGTCGGCAGCTTGGATAGCGCGCCCTCGATAGATCGTCTGCCACACAAGCTCCGGGTCACTCGATACAAGACAGGCCGGCGACTGATCAAAGGACAGCTCACAAACACTTTGCGTAACGTCAATGGTCGACAGCGCCGACCTCGTTACTTCAGAGGCCTCGATCATAAAGACGCGCCCATCAGACAACCCAATGAGATAGGCGTCAGCAGTAGCGTCGAGCGCGAACAGCGACCGACCTGTCAGCTTGGAATCGGCCTCGGTAACCTGCCCTTTTCGCGATCCGATGACGTCGCTGAAGGCGATACCCACCCGGTATTCACCTGAGGCCATGCGCGCCAGGGGGTCAGTGGCTCCAGCCGCGTTCAACAGATAGGCCGCCATGATCGTCGTGCTTAAAAACGGACCGGGGCAAGCCGCATAGCCTAGGGCTTCTGCGATGGCGACGGCGTCCAGCATGCCCAGTTCGGCACCACCATGAGCCTCGGGAATAATCAGGCCAGTAAGTCCCATATTGGCCAGCCCTCGCCAGACTGATGAGTCATCAGCCTCACCTGCAGCGAGCTGTCTCACTTTATCGAGAGGCACCTCTGAAGCAAGAAACTTACGGACGCTGTCACCAAGCATCAGTTGGTCCTGTGATAGTCCAAACTCCATCTCAGGCCTCCTTCGCTGATTTTTCAGCTGATTTTTCTGACGGGATCTTGGGTTCTTTTGGCATGCCCAAGCCGCGTTCACTGATAATGTTTTTCTGAATTTGCGACGTCCCGCCGCCGATAATCAGGCC
>PKCZ01000084.1 GCA_002862405.1 Pseudomonadota bacterium | reverse complement strand
CCTTTGGATGGTTTCGAGGTTATGGCGATCGTCACGCCACCAGCAAGTCTTTTGTTTTTGGGTATTCATACTCACCAGCGTTTTTGGTGCGCAGGCTGTCTGTGCGTCGGGCGAGGCAACGCAAGACTCAGTAGCCCGACCCAACGTTGTCATCTTGTATGCAGACGACATGGGCTGGGGCGATACGGGTGCCTACGGCCATCCCTACATCAAAACCCCTTCCTTGGACCGACTGGCTAACGAGGGCCAGCGCTGGACCGACTTTTATGTGCCCGCTCCCGTCTGCTCGCCGAGCCGCGCTGCACTGCTCACGGGACGACATCCTGTCCGCTCGGGGCTCTATGGCGTGGGCAGTCCCGTATTATTTCCTGACGACAAATACGGCATCCCTGAGAGTGAAGTGACGCTTGCGGAGATGCTCAGGGAGGCGGGTTATCGCACCGCCATCATGGGAAAGTGGCACCTGGGTGATGCGCCCGAGCACTTTCCTACGCGCCATGGTTTTGATTACTGGTTTGGCATCCCCTACTCCAACGACATGAAGTTCGAGGGAAGACCGGGTATCGAAGAACTGTTCATAATGCAGCAGACCGGCAAAACGGAAGCGTTAAACACGATCCTGAATGACTTCCTGATCGCCTTTGAGGATCCGGACTCATCGAACTACAACGTACCGCTGTGGAGAAGTCGCTGTGACAAGACTATCTGTGAGGACGAACTGCTTGAGCAACCCACCTTTCAACCAAACCTGACGACCCGCCTTACGCATGAGGCGACTCGATTTATAGAGGAAGCAAAGGAAGAGCCCTTTCTCCTGTATCTGCCGTATACCATGCCCCACCTCCCCATTTTTGCTGACGAGCCTTTTCAAGGAAAGAGTCTGGCGGGGCCTTACGGCGATACCATTGAAGAGATCGATTGGAGCGTGGGCGAAATTATTAGTGCTCTGGAGAAAGCGGGCATCGGCAACAATACGCTCGTCTTCTTCTCAAGTGATAACGGCCCCTGGCAAGTGGCGAGCATTCATCTCGCGGGAAGCACCGGCCCCTTCAAAGGTTCCAAACAGGAAATTTACGAGGGCGGTGTTCGCGTCCCCAGCATCTTTTGGTGGCCCGGAACAATCACACCAAAGGTTATCTCGGACATTGGTAGCGTGCTCGATCTCTACCGAACCATTGCAGCTATCCTAGAGTTAGATACCCCTGAAACACTCGACAGTCACAACCTTTCTCCGGTGCTTCTCGAGAGTAAGGCAAGCCCACGAGAAGAGCTGGCGCTCTATCGGAAAGGTGAGCTGCGTGCGTATCGCAAGGGCGACTTCAAGCTGCATCTGTTCGACCAAGCCCAAGGTGGTCAGCCGCTACAAGCACCTGAGCTCTACAACTTACGACGTGATCTTGGTGAGAAGGACAATATTGCTGACAAACACCCAGAGATTGTGGCGGATATTTTGAACGCCATTGCTTTCCATAAAGCAAATCTGCCGCGCAAGCCGCCCTTATTTGATCAACGCTTTATCGACATGATGAGTAGCACTGCGGACTTTGGACGCTAAAAGCCGCGTAGAGTCGTCAAAACATTGCTCGCAAAAGCCATCCGATGGGGCTACATATAGAGTGGAGAAATAACGGCACCTACGTATAACCAAATAAAAACGGAGAGGTAACTCATGGCACTCGACAAAAAATTGTTTAGAAACGGGCCTTACGCAGATTTTTTTAGTCAGGGTGTTCAGGTCGGAAATACGCTTCACATGGCAGGCCAAGTCGGTACCGGTGCCAATGGCACAGCACCCGACAGCCTCGTTGAACAAATGAAAAATGCCTATCAGCATGTCGAGTCGGTGCTCAAAGAGTTCGATTGCACTATGGATAATGTCGTTGAAGAGACATGGTTCGTGACCGACATGCACGAGTGCATGACACAGGCTCAAGACCTATTTGCGGCGCGACAGGCGATCTATAGAAAGCCGCCCGAGGTTGCTCAGACGCTCGTGCAAGTGGTTGCACTCGTCGATCCGAGCTTCAAGATCGAAATTAAGTGCGTTGCCATTACCGATTAAAAGGAGCGAGGACATGCCAGAACTACAACACCTTCCTGCAGATGCCGACGCCGGCACCATCGTTGCTGCAGTCGAGCGAGACGGCGCAGTCATCTTGGACAACGTCATAAGTCCGGAATTCATTGCGGCATTGCGTGGAGAAACTGACCCGTACATGAATAACACCAGTAACGGGGAAGACCCCTTTGCAGGCTTCAGCACCACACGAACGGGCGGTCTATTAATACGTTCGGAAAAGTGTCGAGAGCTCATCGAGCACGAGACCATCCTGAATCCCTGCCGTGAATTCCTCGCGCCTTTCTGTGAGAGAGTCCAACTGCACCTAACTCAGATCATCCGTATCCGCCCTGGCGAAACGGCGCAGGCGATTCATCGCGATAAATGGGCGTGGGGTAAACATCTGTCGCACCTTGAGCCGCAGTTCAATACCATTTGGGCGCTCACGGACTTCACGGCTGAGAATGGTGCAACACAAGTCGTACCCGGCAGCACGAAATGGCCCGATGACCACAACATACAACCTGAGCAAGTGACTCAAGCTGCGATGAAAGCCGGCTCAGTACTCATTTACTCAGGCTCGGTGTTCCACGGTGGCGGCGCGAACACAAGTGATGGTGATCGCATTGGCATCAACATCACCTACGCGCTCGGCTGGTTACGCCAAGAAGAAAACCAGTACCTAAGCTGCCCTCCTGAACTGGCAAAAGATCTTAGTCGTACATTGCAGGAGCTCGCCGGCTATGCCATGGGTCAATATGCACTGGGCTACTACACACCTCCGGGTGCGCCCGGGGAAGAGCCAGAAGTTGTCCCTCCGCAATATGCATTGGGCACCCACAAGGACCTTTCCAGCATGGGAGGAACCGGCGATTTGGAGGCGCTGCAGAGGGCACTAAAAACTTAGCACCAAGTGCGGACATCTTGTTTGCAAGCGAGCTTGAGGTAGATGAACACACCCCTTATACTCTGGCGCCCTCATAGGACCATAGCTCAGTTGGTTAGAGCGCTACCTTGACATGGTAGAGGTCGCCAGTTCGAATCTGGCTGGTCCTACCAAACATAAAGAAGCCCGCTTCAAGCGGGCTTTTTTGTGTTTGAAGGTTTACCACACTCTCGAACTGGCGGAGCCAGTCGACAAACGCGACCACAGGAGCGTTTGGTCCACCGCAGCAACACGAAGGCGCCCGCAGGGTCCAATCGCTAGAGGCAATGGCGATTGACGGCAATCTGGCTGGTCCTGCCAAAACTCAAATGAGCCATTGACTTCTCTGGATATCGCACCGCCACGGTGGACACAAATCGCCCTTTTCAGGGAGGGGATCATTTGCGATGAAAGAAAATGAATTCGACTACTCTAAAAAGCTTGGTCACCACAAGAAGACATTTATCGTTTGTAAAATAAGTACAGACTTGAAAATTGGAACGACCTCGAAAATACTAGGTCGGTTGGTGCGTTTGGAGTAATTATGCAACTCAACTATCAAAGTCAGAATAGTACCCAAACGTTGGGCGAGGCTATTGAAGAATACCAGAGGTATTTGACATCTATGGGTCGTAATGTCCTGTCCGATGACATATCGGACGATGATTCGATTTGGCTCTATCACGACGCAACGCATGCCATTTTTGGACAGAACACTACCCTCGAAGATGAAACCGCTCTAGATTTTTGGGTTTTATTCGGTGCTTCGTTTTCATGGAAGCTACTGAGAAAGTATCAACAAGTACCAGAAATAGAAAATCTGACCAAAGCATTGACATTGAAGATGGGTATCACGTTCCTCCCAAAATTATACTGGAGGAACAAGAAAGTCATTTGGACAGTCATTCAGCACTCTCGCCGAATGAAAAAAAAATGGCCTCTTAAATTGCCTCCTGAACTTTTGAGTAAAACGCTCAAGGAGCTCCGTGAGGAATACGGAATCACCGTTCTCAATGAAAAGCAAAAAACTCCTACTCGCGTCACGGAATTTGACTACTCAGTCGTGAGCAACATGACTTAAAGATCCTGCAACCCGCCTACGGATTGCAAAATACGCCAGGGTAATCCGCGGCTACAGCTTCGATTGTGGTTAGTCAAGCATCTGTAGCCTCATCCAGATCAGTTAGACATCTAGTGCGTAGCGCCTTACATCTGAGTCGCCGTAGCGAAAATCAGTGCCTATCGGTATCGTCGTCCGCTATCAAAAACGACTCCTAATTGGGTAGGTCATCAGACAGTTCTAACGAGTCATTAAAGGTTAATACTCGGGTAACTTCAGATTAATTAATGGTCGTTAGTGTGCTCGGAAATTCTTCCCCAGCAGGTACGACTTAATGTTCAACTCACCCAAACGAAACGATGTAAACCTTTTATCAATAGCGGTGCTGATCGCATCGCACGGCTCCTTAGCTCAAGACCGGGAACTTGAAGAAGTGATTGTTACCAGCTCGCCAATTAAGCAATCAGAGATGGCTTCGATTGAGGCAAAGCGTTCCGCTGTGAATGTGCTTGATGCCGTTTCTGCTGACACCATAGGGCGTTTCCCGGATCAAAATCTTGCAGACTCCCTGGCTCGAGTGCCTGGCGTCGCTATCGAACGGGACCAAGGGCAAGCACGTTACGTAAATCTACGTGGCGCTCCGTTTAGGTACACCGCCATCGCCTTCAACGGTATAGATGTCCCAGGCGCGGAGAACGGGCGTATTCCTCGTTTCGACAGTTTTCCGGCCGTCATTACTCGCAGACTTACCGTCAATAAAGCCATTACCGCCGATATGCCAGGCGAGGCAGTGTCGGGCTTTGTCAACATCGAAACGAATAGCCCCTTTGATAACGAGGGTGCTTCTTTTGCTTTCGACGCGGGCCTTGGTGAGCAAGAGTTGGGTGGAGGAGACGTCAACAAACTCAGCCTACGCGGTTCTTTTTCTAACGATAACTTCGGCATTCTCGGTTTTTATTCCGAGAACAGCCGGGAACAGGTCACGGATAACCGTGAGTATGATTTGAGCCGAGAGGGTTCAGCCTTAGTCGTAAACGAGCTTGATTACAGATCTTATTTCATTAAGCGCTCCGATGAGGCCTACGGTTTCAACGCTGAGTATCGTGGTGATGGTGCTGTATCCAGAGTGTTTTTGAACAGCGTGTATTCGGAGTTCACTGACGAAGAAGAACGTAATCAGTACGTCTTCGAGTTCCTCGCGCCAACCGCGGGGGAAACGGGCACTAACGCGCCGCTTCAGCTAACACGTGCGCTCGAGGATGGAATCTACGAAAACTCAACGTCCACTAATACCCTTGGTATTGAGTTTACTGCCGCAGAGTTTGACGTAGTTGCCTCTTACACGCTCACGGAAACGGAGTTCCTGCAGAACCTGCCCATTACTTATCAGGTAGCGGGATTTGCCGGACTTACTGCAGATGGACCCGTGCCTTACTTCGGTGATTTTGACGTGACCAATATCACCGACCCAATCCTTACACTGAGTGGGAACCCCGCTGACGCTATCTTTCTGGCTAATTTTGGAATTGGTTTTTATAACCCAATGGA
>PKCZ01000035.1 GCA_002862405.1 Pseudomonadota bacterium | reverse complement strand
AGCCTTTAGCGAGTTACACTGTCAGCGAACATAATAACCTGAACCTTGCGCTGAAACGCTTGTGTACGAGCTTTTGAACTCCAAAAATCTTTCCGGACTGATGCAACCAATCATCGGCACATTGCTTACGATTATGTCAGGGTTGCCGCTGGCTTATGCTGACGATGCGATCGAGGAAGAGCGGATTCAGGCTAGGCTCAACTGGGTACCGCTTACCCAGGTAAAGCCAGAGGATCGCGATGAGCGCTGCTTGAAGTGCCGAGGCCAATACCAGGACCCGTTGGCCAATGTTGATCGCTCAACGCCGCCAAACCAATTAGATCTCGAGGTCAGTGCGGGCGACAGCGATATCACGGACGACACTCTGTATTTCTCGGATGACGTCACCGTGTCCCAGGGCAATCGAATGCTTAAAGCGCAAGAGGTCATAATAGACCGAGTCGAGCAAACAGTGTCGGCCCAAGGCCCCATCGAAGTTCGCGAGCCGGGGATCGTCATGTACGGCGATCAGATTACCTACGACAGCCTTAGTGAACGCGCATCCCTCAGCGACGCTGAATTTGTCATGTACGAGCAGCAGCTCTACGGTATTGCTGAGAGCGTGACACGCGATGCCAATGGGTCACTTGAAATTGAAGACGGTCAGCTCACTTTCTGTGCGCCCGCAGATCCAAGCTGGCTAGTTACGGCCAAAACATTGACTGTCGACCCTAATACCAACACCGGTGAAGCCTGGGGCGCCCGCATCGATATCAAAGACGTTCCTGTCGCCTATTTACCGTGGGTGCAGTTTCCGCTAAATGATCGCCGCAAAACCGGCCTGCTCTTTCCCGATATCAGCAGTGACACGCGAGGCGGCCTCGATGTTACCGTTCCGATCTATATGAATCTTGCGCCAAACTACGACGCTACCTACTCACCCCGCCTTATTCAGGACCGCGGCCTCGTGCATCAGCTCAACACCCGATTCTTGGGCAGGCAAACTGGCCTCTGGGATGTCTCGGGCACCTATTTACGAGATGACGACCTCGATGTATCGGGTGGGGAAAATAACCGCTGGCTTATCAATGTTCTGCAATCGAGCGATCCGTCGGCTCGGCTGCGTACATCTATCAACTTCTCAAGGGTTAGCGATAATGAATACCTTAGAGACCTTGAAAACAATTCCCTCAGCGCGCAGCGACAAACGGCGCTCCTACAAAGGGCAAGAGTGGACTGGCTCGCAGACAATTGGCTTTTTGGTTTGGAAGCTCAGCAATTCCAGAGTATTGCTGAAGATCTGACTGACAATTATAAGCGGCTACCCCAGGTAAGTGCGGTCTGGCGGGGCGACGAAAAATTGGGTCCGCTCGAACCACTGCTGAAACTGCAGGCAGCTAACTTCGATACCGACCTCGATAAGGTGAAGGGTCAACGGGTTTACCAAGAGTTGGGGATTAATTTACCCATCACCCGCGACTACGGATTCTTAAATACCAGCTTGATGCACAGAAGCATCCAATATCGACTGAAAACGCCTGACACCAGTGAGACGCGCAATGAATCAGTATCCTCATGGCTTGGCAGGATCGAGGGCGGGTTAGAGTTCGAGCGAGACACCGAGCTCTTTGGTTCTTCATTCACACAAACACTCGAACCGCTTATTCAGTATCTTTACGCCGAGTACGATGACCATGCGGGTATTCCCGATTTTGACAGTGCAGAGCTGACCTTCAGCTACCGGCAACTGTTCCGAAATACTCGCTTCTCCGGCTACGACCGATTAGCGGACGCTGACCAGCTCTCGCTTGGCGTCACCTCACGACTGATTGATTCCGCAACGGGCAAAGAGCGCGTATCAGCGAGTTTTGGTCAGGTAATCAATTTTAAAGACCAACGCGTGCGCTTGAAGGAGAGCGACGCTGCCCTGACCGACGAGGGCTCAGCGCTCGCATTTGCTCTCAACGTGCGAACCACTGAGCGCTGGAGTATTCATAGTAATCTCTTATTCGACAGCTATGAGGACAAACTCGACGCGGCCAATGTACGTGTTGAATTCAGGCCAAACAAAGATGCCATTGTGAATGTCGTCTACACGTTGCGAGAGCCACTGGCGTCGTTTGCTGCAAGACCCGTGACTGAACAAGTGAATACATCGGCCTATATCCCCATCAATGACAACTGGAGCGCTTTTGGCGCTGTGCGGTACTCGCTCGAGATCGGCAGCAGCGTGGAAGATATGATCGGTGTCGAGTACGATGGCTGCTGCTGGCGCGTGAGGTTGATTTATATGAGTTACCTCGACACGCTTAGGGACGTCGATGTGTTCATACCAGAACCGGAACTTACACGGGATCGAGCGTTCCAATTTCAGTTCGTTTTAAAGGGATTAGGCGGCTTCGGAAATCGAGTTGATAATCTCATGCAGGATATGATCAGAGGATTCAATGCTAAACGCTAAGCTTAAGGGGTGGCTTTTCGCTGCTCTTTCATCGTCACTTTCTTCGGTTGCATGGTCGCAGATCGTCCAGCTGGATAGTGTCGTGGCCATCGTCGATGAAGACATTATTCTTGCGAGTGAGGTGCGCGAGCGAGTCGAGCAGGTGAAGGCAACCGCTGCTCAGCGCAACATGACACTTCCGGACGATGAAACCGTGGTGCAGGAAACGCTCGACCGATTAATCCTCGAGAGCATCCAACTGCAATTGGCGGATCGCTACGGTGTTCGAGTGCCCGACGCACAGCTCGATCAATCCATGGCGAGGATCGCTGCCCAAAACCGCCTCACCCTCGAGCAGTTCCGGGATGCCCTAATTCAAAACGGTCAAAATTACGTCGAGATGCGTGAAGGCCTCCGCGATGAACTCGCGATTCAGCGCGTGCAACAGGGCAGCGTGATGCGAGACATCAATATTACCGAGAAAGAAATTGATAACTTCATGGCGACGGAGGAAGGCATTGCGCTGACTGAACCAGAATACCGCGTGGTACAGGCGTTGCTACCGATTCCTCGGTCCGATAGCGCTGAGCTGCGAACCGCAAAGGAAGATTATGTCGATGGGGTGCATGCCAACATTCTTGCCGGAGCTGACTTTTCCGAGGCAGTCAGTGTTCAAGAGCCCTACACCTTTCAAGGCGGTGACCTCGGTTGGCGAAAACTCAGTGACATTCCCAGTATGTTTGCTGACATTCTTCTTAGCCTGAATGCAGGCGACACAGGAAAGGTTCAGTCCAACTCAGGGTTACACCTTGTCCACTTGGCCGAGGCTCGTGGCCTAGAGCGTCTCGTCGAGCAAACCAATGTCCGTCATATCCTCGTCACGCCCAATGAAGTATTGGATGACGAAGCGGCACGTAATTTTGTTCTTGGTTTAAAAGAGCGAGTCAACAGCGGAGAAGACTTTGCCGATCTCGCTGCGGAGCATTCGGACGACATCGGATCGGCGCAGGAAGGCGGCGAACTCGGATGGACCAATCCAGGTCAGATGGTTCCGGAATTTGAGGCCGCCATGGCAAGCGCGGAAATCGGCGTGGTTACTGAGCCAGTCCGCAGCGAATTTGGATGGCATATCCTCGAGGTCACAGGACGTCGCACCGAGAACTTCGCTGAGCAAGTCAGGCGCAACCAGATAGCAAACTACCTTCGTGAAGCGAAATACGAGGAAGAGCTGGAAAACTGGCTCAGAGAAATTCGCGACGAGGCGTTTGTCGACATCAAATAACGATGCAGTTGTTATGACGGAGCATGCCCGTCTCGTCATTACTGCGGGTGAGCCCGCAGGTATTGGGCCCGATGTTATTCTCGGTGCCCTTCAATCACGCTTTGATGCGCAAATTGCTGTCGTTGGCGACATGCAGGTATTGGAGCAGCGAGCCACAGCGCTCGGCATGAACCTGCAGTTCGCCGTGTTAAAGCCTGACGCGACACCGCCGCCGCATACCCCCGGAAAAGTGAGTGTGTACCACATACCCTGCGCTAGTCCGGTCGAGCCAGGTCGGCTCGAATTGGCGAACGCCCGCCATGTCGTGCAGACCTTACGGACATCGGTTCAATTACTAAAAGACAAGCGGTTTGACGCAGTCGTCACGGCACCCGTGCAGAAGTCCGTGATAAATGACAGCGGACTGAGCTTCACTGGGCACACAGAATTCTTCAGCGAGCAGTTTGGCTGCGAGGACGTGGTCATGTTGCTGGTGAATCATGGACTGCGCGTGGCGCTTGCGACGACACACCTGCCCCTGCGAGAGGTCCCAGATGCGATCACTCAGGAATCCCTACTTCGTAAGCTCGAAATCATCCATAACGAGCTAATGCGCCTTTACGGCATTTCGCAGCCTCGCATTGCAATGTTGGGGCTCAACCCTCACGCGGGTGAAGGGGGGCATTTAGGACGCGAAGAGATAGAAACCATTACGCCGGCATGCGAGGAAGCGCTGCGCCGCGACATCGATGTAACTGCACCTATCCCGGCGGATACGGCTTTTACGTCAAAACAAGTGCTCGACGCCGACGTTGTTTTGGCTATGTTTCATGACCAAGGGTTGCCTGTACTAAAAGCGCGAGGATTTGGCTCGTCTGTCAACATCACATTGGGTTTGCCCACTATCCGCACATCCGTTGACCACGGCACCGCCTTGGATCTTGCGGCCACCGGTGAGGCCTCACCCGAGAGCATGAAAGCAGCGATAACCGAAGCGATCGTCTGCGCTCAAAACCAGAGCTTATAAACTGAGCGACAGAATACGACTCAGCGTTGCCTCGTTTTCACGAATAAGTCGATCAGCGATTCGCTTCAGGTTTTCAATATTAGTCTCAGAAGCGTCATCCATGTCGTCATTGACTTCGTCAAGTGTCACCTGCAAACGGATATATCGATCACCCAAAAACATACGCATTTGGTGATTAGCCGCTTTGGTTGCGCCGTCGAACATGCAGTCAAGCAGGGGCATCACCCAACCAGCCTGCCCCCAATCTTTTGCACTTTCAAACGGAATCGGTCTTACCAACTCGCCGGTCCCCAGTGAAACAACCATCAGAGGTTCGTTAGGGTACAGCTTCAATGCTTCTGCGTACGCCGACACAACAGGTGAATTTACGAACACCCCACCGTCTATAAGCGCTCGATGATTTCCCTGAACATCAATAAGCGCGGGCTCGAAATAAGTAGGTGCTGCGCTGGTGGCGCGAGCGGCATCGCGACACCTAACCGTTTCATGATCTGGATGCCAACTCTTCAAAAAGAGCGTGCGTCTTTCCTCAATGTCGTAGGTGGCTACCATGGTCGAGCCCAGCGTCTCGCCCAGTCGCGCATTAGAAAAATATTTTCTCAGGGCTGCCTCGAGTGGTTTTGCTGAATAAAGCTCATCGAGAACCCCTCCAGCGGAGCGAATATTTCGCCAAATAGTCCGCTCAAATATTTTATCGCCACTATTTTCAAAAAAATCTGCAAGATCGTGCGCCGAGTATTTTGGCACGCCCGCTGCATCCACCTGAGCGAGACCAAGCGCGATAATACCGCCCGAGGACGTCCCAACACAAAGATCAAACAACTCAGAGATGGGCTTGCCTGACTCACGTTCCAAGTAATCCAGTACAAGCGACGGAATAATCCCCCGAATACCACCGCCATCAATGGAT
>PKCZ01000122.1 GCA_002862405.1 Pseudomonadota bacterium | reverse complement strand
GGCGGGATGCGCCGAGCGCAGTGCCTTGAGCATCGAAGGCAGGACAAACGGCGCTATGGTAGGGATGACGCCCAGGCGAATCGTCCCTTGAAATGGCTCCCTCGACGCCTCGCACAGAGCCACCACGTCATCCACATCGGTCAGGACTGCACGCGCCCGGGCAACGACTTCATTCCCCAAAGCTGTTAGCAGTACTGAACGGTTATTCCGCTCAACTAGGCTCGCCGAAAGGACATCCTCCAACTCAACAATCGAGGCACTCAACGTGCTCTGGCTGACATGGCATGCCTTGGCCGCCTGACCGAAATGCTGGTGCTCTGCCACGGCACAGAGGTACTTAAGCTGCTTTAACGTAGGTTGCCTCGACACGGTCACTCCATCGATCTTGTCGTATATTTGTCCCATATACGATCGGAAAAATCGATCGGTTTTGCCAGCTTTTTTTGGAACCATTTTGATACCAAGGCGGTATAGTAGATGAGCTGCCGGTGACTCGGCGGCGTCATGACGTCACACGATCAACAATGGAGTAAAAAGCAATGGAACTGAAAGGTAGCCAAACCGAACAGAACCTAAAGGACGCCTTCGCAGGTGAGTCTCAAGCAAATCGTCGCTACCTCTACTTCGCCTCAAAGGCAGACGTAGAAGGCTACAACGATGTCGCAGCCGTCTTCCGCTCAACGGCGGAAGGTGAGACTGGCCACGCTCATGGCCACCTTGAGTACCTCGAAGCTGTAGGCGATCCAGCGACTGGTCTGCCAATGGGCGACACTGTCAAGAACCTCGAAGCATCAATCGCTGGCGAAACCCATGAGTACACTGACATGTACCCAGGTATGGCAAAGACAGCGCGCGACGAAGGTTTTGATGAAATCGCAGACTGGTTCGAAACGCTGGCGAAAGCAGAGCGTAGCCACGCGAATCGTTTCCAGAAAGCACTCGATAACCTCGACGCCTAAGTCCGGGTCTACTTGAGTTCTGGGGGGACTTTGGTCCCCCCTTTTGGTTCAAACAACTTTAAACAGAGGCAACAGCACATGCGCGAAGGTAGCGTCGACGCACCCACTCGGCACCCAATAGAATGGAAAACGGAAGCGTTTTGGGACCGTGACTCGCTCAATGATGAGCTTGCACGTGTCTACGATGTCTGCCACGGTTGCAGACGTTGTGTCAGCCTGTGTGACTCATTCCCTACCCTTTTTGACCTTATCGACGAGTCTGAAACGCTCGAGGTCGATGGGGTGTCGCTCGACGATTACGATAAGGTCGTCGATCAGTGCTACATGTGCGACCTGTGTTACCTCACAAAGTGCCCCTACGTTCCACCCCACGAATTTAACGTCGACTTCCCGCACTTGATGTTGCGAGCAAAAGCTCAAAACTTCAAAACGAAAGGCGCAAAACTTCGTGATAAGGTCCTGACATCAACCGATGCCCTGATGAGCGGCATATCAATGATCCCGCTCGTGGACGTAACGGCGAACGCGCTCAACGACAATGGCGCTTTTAGAAAAGCCCTAGAGAGTACGTTCGATATTGCTGCGGAAGCACCTTTACCCGAGATACATCGAAACACGTTGATCAAGCGCGCCAAAAAGCTGATCACTGACATCGAAGCAACTCCGGTTGGCGCAACCACGGGCAAGCTTGCGCTCTATGCGACCTGCTACGGTAATTACAGCAGTCCTTCCATCGGCGAAGATTTCATCAAGGTCTTCCAGCACAACGACGTCAGCATTGATGTCATTCCAAAGGAGAAGTGTTGTGGGATGCCAAAGCTTGAGCTCGGTGATCTCGACGCAGTAGAGGCCTTAAAGGAAGCCAACATTCCACTGCTCGCTAGCTTAGTAGACCAAGGATACGACCTCACAGCGCCAATCCCTTCTTGTGTGCTGATGTACAAGCAGGAGCTTCCTTTGCTCTTCCCAGATGATCCGGATGTGCAAAAGGTCAAGGCTGCCTTCTATGATCCATTTGAATATCTTTGGATGCGTCACAAGGGCGAAGCACTTAAAACGAATTTCGCTGAGAGTCTCGGCAACATCGCCTACCAGGTGGCATGTCACCAAAGAGTCCAAAACATTGGCCTTAAGACACGCGATATTCTCTCGCTGATCGAGGAGACAACGGTTATTGCACACGAGCGATGCTCTGGACATGACGGGACCTATGCCGTCAAAAAGGAAACCCGCGACAAGTCCGTTAAAATTGCGCGACCTACGGTACGGAAAGTGAATGACCAGAAGCCCGACCATTTTATTTCAGACTGCCCCATGGCCGGAGAACATATTGCCCACCTCGCAGACGGGGTAGACAGTGCGCAACACCCTATGACGTTGCTGCGCGTAGCGTACGGCCTTAAGTAACAAGGAGATCGACATGTCACATCTGACCCGAAGCGACCTGTGGTCGCTTGAGCAGTACTCAGAACAACGCGACAACTTTCGTGCTGAGGTACTGGCACACAAGAAGAATCGTCAGCTGGCGCTAGGCGACAACGCACGCATCTACTTCGAAGATGCGCTCACGATTCGTTACCAGATTCAGGAAATGCTTCGAATCGAGAAAGTCTTCGATGTCGCTGGCATTGAGGATGAGCTAGCCGCCTATAACCCGCTGATTCCTGATGGAACCAACTGGAAAGCGACGTTCATGATCGAGTTCGGTGATCCCATTGTCCGAGCTGAGCGGCTGCGTGAAATGCGTGGCGTTGAAAACTGCATCAACCTCGAAATCGAGGGGCACGGCGTCGCCCAAGTGATTGCTGACGAAGACCTCGAGCGCGAGACCGATGAGAAAACCTCTGCTGTTCATTTCATGCGCTTCGAACTATCCAGTGAGCAAATCGCAGCTCTGAAAAACGGTGCCAAGCTTTTTGCGAGTGTTGAGCACGCTGCATACCCAATCGCACGTTTTGAAGTAGCACAGACCACGCGCGATGCGTTGACTAAGGACTTGGTTCTCGTATCTCACTGACATGTTCGAGGTCAGCGAAGATGAAAAGAGGCGCTCAGCGCCTCTTTTTTCGTTCGCGCCCTGTCAGGCTTAGTGCCTCCTCAGTCACAACTTTGCGCGACGGCCCGATGGATCCTAGCTTGGCACGATCCAAAAATGAGTCCGGTTTAACACTCGACGCCCATCAAAAACTCCAGAAAATCAATATCGGTTCTTGGTATCAAACACCCTATTGGCACGAAACGGGCGAAGCAAGGCCATCTCTTCGCCGTCTGCCAATTCGCGAGCGACCAAATCTCCCGTAATGGCGGCCAGTGATACACCGCTGTGCATGATGGCCACGTATACGCGGTCGTCCGCAGGACTGGGGCCAATGACGGGGTGACCATCCACAGGTAATGGACGCCACCCAATAATGACTTCATCGACCTCAACGTCGCCTACGCTCGGCAGATAATTACGAGTCGTCGCGAGTAAGCGCTGAGCATGCTGCTCTGCCACCAGATCATTGGGAAACCGTTTGGGTCGCTGGGCCAGTCGCGCCGCATGCGCTGCGGTATCGGGTGCACCGTCCTGTTCACCAATGACCAATCTTCCGTCCATCCTCTGATGAATATGGATACCCGGCGCGACAAGTATTCCGTGTAACAGCTGTTTTACTGGACGCGTTACCACGATGACGCCAGGAGTCGATCGCTGCGGAAGATCAAACCCACCAAAGCGCTTGACGGCTGCCGGGGCTGGACCTGTCGCGAGTACGACACGATCCGCCTCAATAGGATCACAACTCGTTCTCAGTAACTTCGCTCTGTGATCGCTGGAATCGTCAACACTCAACACCTCGCAGCGCTCTAGGACTTGAGCACCCTGCTGAATCGCAGCAGCTACCAAGGCCTTCGATACGAGCACTGGGTCTATCGCGCCGTCGCGCGGGGAAGACGCAACCTGAGTCGCACCATGAAAATTGACATCAGGTTCACTTGCTTGTGCCTCGGCACTCGTAAGCATACGTGCAGGCTCTCCCCACGCTTGCTGCTCCGCAATATCACTGGCAAGGCGAGCCTGACGGCTATCGCTAGCAAACCACTCGAGAGAGCCTCCCCAGACGATGGGTAGGTCTAGTTCTTCCTGCAGTCGATGCCAACTGTTCACACCTTGTTGGGAAAACGCGTGGTAGTGCCTCGGCTGCTTGGCCCATGTCGCGTTAATCCATGCGAAGGTGCCATGACTGGCGCCACTTGCCACCGTCTTTCGCTCTATGAGTGTTACCCGCACACCAAGCTTTGATAAATGGTAGGCAATTGAGCTTCCGACAATTCCGGCACCGATGACTGCCACGTGTTTATTGTCGCCTGTTTGTTTTCCAAAAACAGCGCCTGATGCTCCAGCAATGGATGAGGCAGCCAACCACTGATTAAAGCGCCGTCGATTAAAGCCCTTTGGATTTTTCATTGCGCCTCCGTTTTTACTGCTCGTCTTATCTCTACTCATTTCTTCGATACTTTTTTTACAGCTTGGATTTTTACGCTTCATTTAGTGGCTACGTACACACCTACCCTGCAGGACGTCCGCCTTTTGGTAATACGACCGAATCCGAGACGTTTTATTTCAATGATCGAACACGTTGCCAGAAAACTGGACAGCAGTTAATCGCACAATTGGGTGATCTAGCGATGAGTCCGGCGATTGCGCTACCCTGTGACTCCCCAGTCGAGAGGCCCTTTGCCATGACACTTGTTGTATTTGACATGGATGGAACACTACTCGATGCTCAGTCGAAGATTTCGCCCTTTACCAGTGAAACCCTATCGCTCATGCGCCAAAGCGGCATCGCCTACACCGTGGCCACGGGACGCACACTTCAAGCCGCACTGTCACCACTCGCAGACGATAACTTCGACCGCTCTCTTGTCCTGAAGAATGGCGCCGTCATCTGGGAGCCGACGTTGCAAAGCTACAGTCACCATCACCTGCTAACCCCAACTGAGGTCAGCGATGTACTCGGCGCGTTTGTTGCCCAAGACCTTACGCCCTTTGTCTTCTCTCTCGAGGACGGCGATCACCACTCGGTCTACCACGCGCCACTCCGAGATGACTTTGAAAAGAAGCTCGCCAATTTATTCGAGAGTGAGCGCGAGCTGCCCTTGCAGCCGCTGACAACCATGCCCACTAACGCACACGTCATCAATGTGTCAGCTATGGGTCCACTTGAGCAAATTGAGCCTGTCATTGACTTCGTATCACACCAACCGCACTTGGTGGCCTATTCGGGGATGGCGATTCGCGACAAGGGGCTCGCGTGGCTCGATGTTCATCACAGCCGAGGATCAAAGGCCAATGGTGTGAAGCATGTGGCTGAGCGAAGTGGCTTTGAGGAGGTCATCGCTTTTGGCGATGGGGACAATGACATCAGCCTATTTGAGTTCGCAACTGAATCCTACGCGATGGACAATGCCGATGAGGAACTGAAAGATATAGCCACCCAGGTCATTGGCCATCACGCCGAGGATGGTGTGGCTCGCTTCCTCCGAGATAGATTCAGCCTCTGAGTCGAAGCCCAACAGTATGCGCAGTAAACTCAATGGACGCCGTATGACCATCCTTCTTTTTCTCAGTCTGGTCTTTATCTTCGGTATCGCTATGCCTTGGCTAGGCCTCAAATCAGGATCTGAGCCCGTTGTGGATGCACCGTATAGCAACAACGTCGAGCACCTTATCTTTGAGAGCGACAAGCTCCAGCTCGAGGCTTGGTGGATGCCGGCGGAGAATCCCC
>PKCZ01000118.1 GCA_002862405.1 Pseudomonadota bacterium | reverse complement strand
ACGTCAACAATCGACTGACCAATTCCGATGGGTGCGGATAAGCGCTGCTTGAGAAAATAGCCCGCACTCAAGTGATCAGCGTGAACGTGGGTTTCTAAGATGTACTCACAAGTGAGTCCATTGCCTCGTAGGTATTCGAGAATCTTGTCGGCACCACGTGTTGTGATTTCGGCGGACGATTCCTCAAGCTCCAGCACAGGATCAATAATTGCGCATACCTTAGATTCGACGTCAGCTACAACGTACGAAAGGGTTGATGTCGTTTCATCGAAGAAAGCCGTAACAGTTGGCTGGTGAGGGTCTGTAATCATTCGTTCAGCACTATAGGGCTTTTAGCCGCGGTAGGCCTCTTATGATACACCCATATTACTAAACACATAAATGCGCATAATATATATTATGTTAAATTCAATAGGTGCACGTGTCGTCCGATCCCCCTGCTACCGCGTATCTGTGGTTATAGCGTGAACTACGCTAATCTATGCCGTCACGGAGTAAGATCAACGTCTGCACCAGCGGCGTGTATGAACTTCGTGATAGCAGTAAATCAGGTATGAGAGATAACGCTAGATGAGATTCACTAAAAACCTCGTGGCACTGGGTGCAAGTATTGTCGCAGGCTCAGCTTCGTTTGCTTCAGATTTATCACCTACGACCCAGCAAACCTGGACGTTGCGTGCTTTGGTAACCGAGCTAGAAGAAAACCACTACGTTGACCGCCGCTACAACGACGCGATGTCAGCGCAGCATCTAGAAACCTACTTAGAGCGTCTTGACCCGTCTCACCTTTATTTTACTGTGTCAGATGTAGCTGAATTTGAGCGTTATTCGACACGACTTGATGATCTAGGTCGACAGGGAGAGCTCTCCCCTGCCTTTGACATATTTGAGCGATATGAAGAGCGAGCCTCCGAACGACTAGAGCACGTCATTTCGAAAATGGGCGATATTGTCGCCGGCCTGAACTTTGATAAGGACGAATACATTGATTCAGACCCTACGGAGCGGGCTTGGGCGGTGGACAAGGCCGAGCTAGATGATCGGTGGCGTAAACGCATCAAGAATCAGGTCTTGGGCTTGAAGCTCGCAGAAAAGCCGTTAGAAGAGATCGCACCCACGTTGGTAAAGCGTTATGAAAACCAACAAAACCGGCTGTCCCAATACAACGAACAAGACGTATTCGCGGTATATGCGAATGCTCTCACCTCTCAATTCGATCCTCATACAAGCTACTTCTCTCCGCGTCGCGCTGAAAACTTCGACATCGATATGCGCCTGAGCCTTGAGGGTATTGGCGCGGTACTCCAAAACGAGGACGAATACGTCAAGGTTGTACGCGTTGTCCCTGCGGGTCCTGCAGATAAACAAAGCGACTTGAAAGCCGCGGAACTCATTATCGCAGTGGGTCAAGGTGAGGTCGGCCCCATGACCGATGTGATTGGGTGGCGATTAGATGATGTCGTTGACCTCGTGAGAGGAAAAAAAGGGACGGTAGTGCGCTTAGATGTGATTCCAGCAGCGGGACGGGCAGATGAAGCCAGACGTCTCACTATTACCCGCAATGAGGTTCAATTAGAGGAGCAAGCTGCGCAATCAAAGATAATTGAAATCAACGACTTGAACTCAACTCCTAGAAAAATCGGTGTCATCGATATTCCGGCGTTTTACCTCGATTTTGACGCGTATCGCAAAGGCGATCCCGATTTCAGATCGACTACGCGTGACGTGGCCAACTTGGTCAATGAGCTCAATGATGCAGGCGTAGACGGTTTGGTGATTGACCTTCGCGGCAATGGCGGCGGTTCCCTACGTGAAGCGAATGAATTAACGGGCTTATTTATCGAATATGGGCCCACTGTACAGATACGCGGTACTGGCAGCCGTGTGTGGCGAGACGGCAAACGCCGGCGGGGCCCCTATTACGATGGTCCGGTCGCGATCATGATTGACCGTCTTAGCGCGTCTGCCTCTGAGATTTTTGCTGGCGCCCTTCAGGACTACGGCCGAGCTATTGTTGTTGGAGACCGTAGCTTTGGTAAAGGCACCGTGCAGACGCTACTAGATCTGCCTGAGGGGCAATTAAAGATCACCGAGAGCAAGTTTTATCGGATCTCAGGCGATAGCACGCAGCACCGGGGCGTTATCCCAGATATTAGCTACCCTTCCCTGCTTCAGCACGACGAGATTGGTGAGAGCTCGCTCGACAAGGCGCTCGATTGGGATCGCATAGCGCCTGTCCGGCACAAGGACTACGGCGTAGTCGACGCCATTCTTCCTACACTCGTGGCCAAACACACTGAGCGTGCAAATTCCGATCCTGACTTCCAATACATCTGGGATCAAAAGGCCCTCTCCGAAAAGGTGCGCGGTGCTGAGGTTTTGCCGCTTAACGAGGCCGAGCGGATCGCACAGCGTACGTCGCAGGAAATTCAATATCTAGCCATTGAAAACACGCGTCGGCAGGCCAAAGGCATGAATGCCCTCGCCTCCTTGGATGATCTGATAGATGGAGACGACGATTCATCTGATATGCCACAGGACAATGCTGAGGAGCCATCGGCAACTAGTGAAGATACTGAAGCTGGCGAAGTGGACGCGCTAATCACTGAAACGGCGCGCATTCTTGCCGACGCCATTAACCTCAGTGGTCCTGTTATGGCGCGAGCAGACAGCCGCTAGCGTTTTAGATACTGGCTTGTGATGGTGTCAGTCCCAAAATATGGGACGAGCGCTGATGGAATGGTGATAGTGCCATCGCTTTGTTGCCCATTCTCAACCACAGCAACTAGCGTGCGCCCTACGGCCAACCCTGACCCATTCAAGGTATGCAGTAACTCAGGTTTTCCGGTCTCCGGATTTCGCCAGCGAGCTTGCATGCGGCGCGCTTGGTAGTCTCTGAAATTAGAGCAGCTGGAAATTTCGCGATACGCATTCTGCCCGGGCAGCCATACTTCCAGGTCATACGTCATGGCTGCACTGAAGCCGAGATCACCTCCACACAGTCGGACTTTACGGTACGGAAGCTCTAATGCACGCAATACTGCCTCAGCATGTCCTGTTAGTTCCTCGAGTGCGGCATCCGACTGCGATGGACGCACTGCCTGAACGAGCTCTACCTTTTCGAACTGATGCTGTCGAATCAAACCCCGAGTGTCTCTGCCATAACTACCTGCCTCGCTTCTAAAGCAAGGGGTATGCGCTGTGAATTTTATGCCTGCGTCACCCAGTTCTGCATCTTCGACGATTCGATCACGCAGCATATTGGTAACTGGGACTTCCGCTGTTGGAATAAGGTAGTAGCCGGAATCACCCTCGAGCTTGAAAGAATCTTCCGCGAATTTGGGTAGCTGGCCCGTTCCATATAACGAGTCGCTGTTGACGATAAACGGAACATAGACCTCGGTATATCCGTGTCGAGTCGTATGTAAGTCGAGCATGAAATGCGTCAGGGCGCGCTGCAACTTGGCCATTTGCCCTTGCATGATACTAAACCGGCTACCGGTTATTTTACCCGCCAGCTCGAAATCAAGCTGCCCTAGCGCCTCGCCGAGATCTGCATGATCTTTGGCTTCAAACCGCAGCGTAGGGGGCGTTCCCCAGATGAGAATTTCTTCGTTATCGTCCTCATCAACACCGTCCGGAACCGCTGAATCTGGCAGATTGGGTGTCCCCATGAGCAGTTCGTCTAAGGCTTGCTGTACCGTTTTCGCCTCTTCAACCGCAGCATCCAACTCCGTTGAGAGCCGGTCAAGCGTCTCATTTACCTCCGCTTTGGCCTCTTCGACGCTTTTACCCTGAGCGATTAACGCACCAATCTGCTTAGAGGCTTTCTTTCGTTCAGCTAAAAGATCCTGCGACCTAATATCCGCCTCTTTGCGCTGGGAGTCTAGACGCACAAACTCATCGAAAGGGAATTCATAGCGCTTTTTCTGTAGCGCCTCTGCAATAGATTGTGGGTCCTTTCGAACCTGCTTGATGTCGAGCATGATGGTGGTCAGTAACAGCCTGTGTGGGACGCTAGTCTAACGCCAAATGATCTTCAATCGAAGATGGATTTGGCCAGCTCCACACCAACCAGACAGCTTATTAAGCAGAGGAACACGGTAGCGGCGGCATAGGACGCGGCACGCAGTACCTCACCTTCCTGCATATCCGTGAGAAGTTGCAATGAAAACGCTGAAAACGTGGTAAATGCGCCTAGAAATCCGACAGACATACCCAGTCGAGCCGGTTCAGACAGTGTAAAGCGCTCTGCCCCAACGAATAGGATACCAATAAGCAGTGCGCCGATCACATTCACCAGGAAAGTCGCTGGATGCAAATGAGCGTAGCCTGAATCTGCCAACCACTGGCCCATACCAAAACGTGACAAGGCACCGAGTGCACCACCGATGGCCACGGCGAGATAGATCACTCGATCGCTCCAGAGCGCCCCAGCGACCGACTTGTCTCATCGTAAAAGTCGACGCCGTCCGGCACCGTTACAGCGAAGGCTGATGACGTTACAACGCCCTGCATCTCTAGGTTGAATTCGAATAAGGTCCTCTGCCCTAGAGAGTCCTCAAACCGAACGATGATGGTATTTTCATCGGGAGAGCGAATGGAAAGATTCTTTACCCCGTCACCAAAATGACCCGTTTCAACGTCACTCGACGAACGATCGTCCACGGCGCCATTCCAGATGGCGGATATGGGCAGGTCTTCAATCTCAGGGGCATCCCTCAGAATGACGACGTCCAAATCTTTATCCCACTGCCAGAACGCCTCAGGTGTCGCGACAAGCAACTGCCTGTCGGGTGACTCTATTTCCCAACGAAAATGGTGGGGTTTTAGGGCGGCGAATCGACCTGTGCTAGAGAATGCCACCGTACCATTGATATCCATCACCGTTTGGTGAAATGTACCACTGGCCGTATTTTGGCCCTCAAGCGGCCAAGTGTCCTCAGTCGCCTGAGCTGTGGGAGCCAGCACAGCTGAAATGAGCCAGAGGCTCAACAGTTTCGTCACTCCTCACCACCCGGTGGCGGCGGCGCCAACACCTCGCGCTGACCATTCGTTCCCATGGCAGAGACGACACCCGCGGCTTCCATTGTTTCAATAAGACGCGCGGCTCGGTTATAGCCAATCCGCAGTTTTCGCTGCACCGACGAGATCGATGCACGACGGCTACTACAGACATAATGTACAGCCTCGTCGTACAAGGCATCGCTTTCCGGGTCTTCCTCTGAGGACGCCGCAGACTGCAGTTCTTGCGACGTTACCGGGGTCTGACCCCCTTCGTCCAACAGTCCATCAATGTAGTCTGGTGTGCCTCTGCGCCGCCAATCCGCTACGACGCGATGAACTTCATCATCTGAACAGAAAGCGCCGTGGACACGCGTGGGCGTACTAGAGCCTGATGGAAGATAGAGCATGTCGCCATAACCGAGTAATTGCTCCGCCCCACCCTGATCAAGGATGGTGCGAGAATCGATTTTCGAGGAAACCGAAAAGGCCATCCTTGAGGGGATGTTGGCCTTAATGAGCCCAGTGATGACATCCACTGATGGCCGCTGCGTCGCGAGCACCAGGTGAATACCAGCCGCCCTAGCCTTTTGAGCGATCCGCGCGATCAACTCTTCAACTTTCTTGCCCACGATCATCATCATGTCTGCGAATTCGTCGATAACCACGACGATGCTTGGCAGTGTTGTCAATGCCGGCGCTGACTGCTCCTCACCGGTCAATTCCAGCACCGGATCGGGGATCCAAAGCGGATCTTCGATCGGCGCTCCTGCTTTCTCAGCATCTTTGACCTTGCGGTTATAGCCGGCAAGATTCCGAACCCCAAGGAGTGACATGAGCTTGTAGCGGCGTTCCAT
>PKCZ01000119.1 GCA_002862405.1 Pseudomonadota bacterium | reverse complement strand
CTGGTCGAAGGCTTGAAGGCTCAGATGGATGCTGGTTGGAAGGGGGCCTTGCCGGAAGGGATTAAAAATCACTCCGACAATATCCCCGCACCAGATTTTGTGCCTTGGGGGAAAGAGGCAATGTTTGGGCCTTATGCGAAGCAGAAAGGGAAGTGATTTTATGAAATTAATTAAATATGTATGGATCTTACTAGCGTTCGGCTGTCTTGCCGTTTCGGCGAAAAATAAGAATGTACTTTTCATCGCGGTGGATGATTTGAAGCCCTTACTAAATTGTTATGGCGACGACTTTGCAGTTACACCGAATATCGATAAGCTAGCAGAAGCCGGGACCGTGTTTCAAAATGCGCATTGCCAGCAGGCGGTGTGCGGACCCTCGCGGGTGAGTTTGTTGACTGGATACTATCCAGATACAACTGGAATTTATGGCATGGGTGGGGGCAAATATAAGCTACGCGAAATGCATCCGGACATTCTGACCTTGCCTCAGCATTTTAAGAATAATGGTTATGCGACCATCGGAACGGGCAAGATTTTTGATCCACGCAATGTCGAGGATGACTGGCATGGTCCGCAGGATGCGATCTCATGGACTAAATTTTTCGGGAAGAACCCCTACAATGCTCAGACGGGTGGACCGAAGGCAGGGCACTATCATGACCCCGAGGTTCTGGCCTTGGCAAAGTTGGTTGAAGCCGAGGGGAAGGCCAAGGGATTGAAAGGAAAACCGCTGCGCAATTATATGCGTGATCGAGGGGCAGGTCCTGCGGTGGAGTGCTACGACGTGCCGGACGACGCTTACAAAGATGGTGGCGTCGCCAATCGCGGAGTGGAGCAACTTGAGCGATCGAAGGATTCGGGACAGTCGTTCTTCTTGGCGGTTGGTTTTCTCAAACCGCATTTGCCCTTTGTAGCGCCGAAAAAATATTGGGATCTGTATGATCGTGCGTCCTTGCCGCTGGCCCCCTTTCAGCGTGCTCCAGACGGCTCGCCGGACTGCGCGATTGGTGACTATGTTGAGGCGCGCACTTATGGCGGTGTGCCTGCGGATGGGCTGATTTCAGATACGACGCAACGCGAACTTATTCATGGCTACTTGGCTTGTGTCTCTTATGTGGACGCGCAAATTGGTAAGCTGATTGCAAAGTTGAAAGAGACCGGGCAGTATGAAGATACGGTGATCGTGCTGTGGGGCGATCATGGTTTTCACCTCGGAGATAAGCATCTATTTGGTAAGCATACAAATTATGAACAAGCGACACGCTCGCCGCTGATAATCGCGAACTCCGGTCTGCAGACGGGGACGGCCAGCGCCGCTCCTGTCAATTTAATCGATCTTTTTCCAACGCTTTGTGAGTTGGCTGGAGTGGTAACGCCAGATGGGCTCGATGGTGTGAGTTTGGTGCCGATTTTGGAGGATGCGTCGGCGAGTGTTCAAAAATATGCGGCTAGCTTGTATCCAATTAATGGTTATATGGGTATTGCAGTTCGAACAAAAGACCACCGCTACGTGGCGTGGTATAAGGGTTGGAGGAAGCCTGGCTGGTGCGGAAACCGCTATCAAGACGAGCCGAAATTCGTCGAGTTGTACGACTATGTGAACGATCCACTGGAGACGAAAAATTTTTCCGGACACTCGGACTACGAGGAGATTGAAGCGCGGATGATGCGTCTGAGCCGCGAACATGTGGCCTATACGCAGAGGAAGCAGTTTCGAACGCACGAGGATTGATAGATGTTGGTCTGTCGCCCGCGTTTTCAGTCAAGCCTTTTCGCGCTCTGTATCTTGCCTGTGTGTGACGGTGAGTTGCCTAGGTATCAGGGGTGGTATGGTGCCATTGAGGCACGTCCGAGGGTTGCAGCATTTTAGAGATTTTCGCCATGAATTTATTAGTGTATAACATTCAATTAAGATTTGATTGACAATAGGGGAGCTTACGCATGGATTTTTGCTCCACGAGAGTTTCGTGCACCCTTACTTTACCTCCTATCTCAAAAATATCATGAACACAAAAATAATCCTCGCTGCTGTATCGATCCTTGCGGTAACAGCTGCGGTCGCGCAGGCCCAAATGACTATCTCCGTTGGCGGAGACGATGGCCCTGAGTCTGCCGCAACTAATTATACGCCTGCTGTTTATTCGGCTTTTTTTGATGGGACGGATTTGTCGGATGCATGGGCATCTGGTTCTTTGAATATGATTTCCGGGAACCCCCAGTCTGGCGTCTCTTTCGATCTTGATTTTACTCCGAGTGGCACTTCTGATCTTAGGTTTAGACCTCAACCTGCCGGGTTGGGGGTGCGTGGTGGTGCTAACTCGGCAATCGATAATTCTGTAAGTCAGGAATTTGTCACGGTTGCCATTTCCAATGTCCAAGGGCTTGATGGAGCGCAGGAACAGCTGGTGTTTACTCAGGTTGAGACCATGTTTTTAGGTGTGACCGAGTCTGCCCTTGCTGATGGTTTTACGATTACGGGGTCGAGTAGTAATTCTGATGTATGGTCGCTTACGGGCGATAGTAGTAGCTTTACGCTCGGGGCAGTATTACTTGCGAGTGGGGCGTCTAATTTCGCCTTGGGCAGTTTTACCGTTGACGTGGCTGCCATCCCTGAGCCAGGCACTTATGCCCTGTTGAGTGGTCTGCTGGCGCTCGGCTTCGTTGCGCTTCGTCGCCGCTAAACGCTGTATTGTAATTATATTTTATATAGGGCATTGTCTGGGTTAAGACCTAGGTGTTTAAGATTTGGCATGTTATTTACGGTATTCGTGCCTTGCCTGAGGGCTATGCGAATGGGCTGCGCAATATCCTGTATGCCGATGGCCATTTGGGGCGCGAGTTGCCGGCAAACCTGCCTGTCACTGCATGGGATGGCGGTATTACCAATTCCTCGGTATTCTGGTCGGGTAACCACTCAAATTAGAATCGCATGACACAAAATTTTCCACAGATAATGCACGTGACTGAGGGTGTTTTACGCACTGCCGACGGCGCTGAAGTCAATCTTTGGGGCAGTAATTTTCAGCCGAATCTCTATTGGGAATACAAGTTTCGTATGGAGCATGTGGGGCTATCCATGACACTGGAGACGATGCAAGCGATGTGCGACGACGGCTTTGAGGATATGAGGCGCATGCGCTGTGATGTGATTCGCTGCCATTTGACTCCCGCGGACTTCACGGATGCTGAGGGGAATTTGGTCGAAACGATGTGGCTGGATATGCTCGGCTACATGATTGCGAAGGCACGTGAGCATGGTATTTATGTCTATATCACCTTTATCAACCACATGGATTTTACATTAATCGAAGAATCCTTTGTGGCGAATGCGACACGTGAGGAATGGATTTTCGATCCTGATGTGGTGCAGGCGACGCAGAATTACGTGCGCCAGTTAATTAATCTAAAGAATCCCTACACAGAGATCTGCTATAAGGACGACGCGACGATTGCCGTGTGGGGCCTGATCAACGAGCCGGAATATCCTACGTATTGCCAGATGATGGCGGATGACAAGCAGAAGGCGACCTTTGGTGCGTGGTTGGAGGCGAACGATTATCCCTGGAACGATGTGTATTATGGCAAATACCGTGAAGAGGTGGTGCGCGCCTACATCAATAACCTGCACGACATCCTGCGCGAAGCGGGTGCCGAGCAACCAGTGGTGTGGAATTGTAGTTGGCCGCGCATGATTGACGGGCGCAGTGATGTGTTCCGTGCGGTTGCTGAGTCGAAAGCCGAAGCGATTTCTTTTTGCCTGTATCCTGGGCAGGACGATGTTGGCGATCCCTTTGTGAAGAATGCTGCGGATATGAGTGGTAAGAATTATTTACCCTTTCTTCAGCATTGCTTTGACGATTACCTGTACCTGGGGTGGCTTCGATCCATGCAGTTTGCTAACAAAGCCAAGCTGGTCTATGAATTTGAGACGATGTATAATGCTACTGGTTCGTATTTGCACCCAGCGATCGCCAAGTTGTTCCGGTCTCTAGGAGTCCAGATGGCGACGATGTGGACCCATACCTTCAATGTTTATGCGCCGTATCAGGGGGGCTCGCATGTGCTAAACCTGCAGACGACGCCAAAGAAAGCTGCCAGCTACATGATTGCTGGCGAGGTCTTCCGTAGTTTGCCGTGCGGATTCGAATTCAGCCTAGGGGCTGAGACTGAGGATGTGTTTGATGAATTTGCGCTCTCCTATGATCGCGACCTGTCGATCAGTTGCGCGAATGATACCTTCATGCACTCTGGTGATGCTTCATGGTGTCCGTTAGAGCTGCCCAAATCGCTTAAGAAAATTGTCGGTTATGGCAGTTCCGCTCTGGTCCAATATGCGGGGACTGGACTCTATTTTATCGAAATAGGGGAAGACTCGGTGCAGGTCGAACTGATGCCACATTCCAAGTTTGTGCGTAACTGTTGGGAGTGGCACACCGATGCTGAGCTGGTTGTCGAATTGGATGATACGACTGCACTGCCGTTTGAGCTGAAGCTTCCTGGCTTTGAGGCGGTTTCTTTTAGGAAGAAATCTGGGCATTATTGCTTTCCTCTGGTTGCTGAGGCAGTCACTGTCGAGACAGAGCACCATATAGACAAGTAGCCTTTTAGACGAATAACATGGGCGAATATTATAGCACTAAAGCTAAAGACCGTGTGCCTATCGGGCAGAAGCTAGCGGTTGGTGCGGGGGGGTTCCCGATTCAAAATGGCGGATTGATTGTGCAGTATATGGCACAACCGATCTTCCAGATCTTTCTGGGTTTGAATCCGGCATTGTTTGGTTTGGCGATGACCATTCCTCGCATCTGGGATGCCTTCACCGATCCGGTGATGGGGCGCATTTCGGACCGCTCTCAATCACGCTATGGGCGTCGCCGCCCATACGTATTTGTCGGTGCGCTTGCGGTGGCCTTGACCTTTTTGACCATTTGGATGGTACCGCAAAGCATGGGCGATACTGGCACATTCCTATGGCTGACGATTGGCAGTGTGCTATTTTTCACCGCATTCACGGTTTTTTCCGTGCCTTTCAATGCGCTCGTTTACGAACAAACGCCAGACTACCATGAGCGCACGCGTATAATGTTCTATTTGGCGCTCTTTTATAATATCGGCAATTTGTGCGTGAATTGGTATGTGCCTGCGACCAACTGGAATGGTTTTGAAAATCCATTGGTGGGAGCGCGTTGGATCGCTCTAGGCCTTGCGCTGGTCGTCTTCTTAGGCATGGGTATTTTGCCTGCGATTTTTGGTAAAGAGCGTTTCTATAAGGTCGCGCAGAATGAAAATAAAGACATCGGGTTTATTAAGGCGATCGGGCAAGCCGCCTCATCGAAGCCAATGATGGGTTTGGTCGGCATCGTGTTTGCTCTAAACTTTTGTGGCACCATTGCCGGTAGTATCGCGATGTATATAGTGATTTATTATGTAAAGTCCGGTGACGTCGCGGGCGGGTTAGTGTTGAATGCGATGAATGGCACAGGTTTTGCAGTAGTCGGGTTTGTGGGAATTTTTGCACTACGCTGGTTGGCGCTGAAATACGGCAAGCGTCAAGCTATGTTTTTTGTACTGGCGTTGACCGCGCTGGGCGGCATTTCCAAGTGGTTTATTTTTACGCCCGAGTACCCGCATCTGTTATTGCTAGATGCCGTGTTGAATGGGCCGGTTTGGGTGTCGTTAGGAGTGATTGTGCCCTCGATGATTGCCGATCTGTGTGATTGGGATGAACACAAATTCGGCGAGCGGCGTGAAGGGATTATTAGCTCAGTCTTTACCTGGATCACCAAGTTCGGTACTTCATTCACCTTTCTTGTGTCGGGGATCGCACTACACTTTAGTGGCTTTGATGAAGCGCTCGGTGC